>DVNU01000060.1 GCA_018714165.1 Candidatus Coproplasma excrementipullorum
AAACCCAACGACAGAATTCGCAACTTTTGCATAATCGCACATATCGACCACGGCAAGTCCACGCTTGCCGACAGGCTTATAGAAATGACGGGCCAGGTCTCCAAGCGCGAAATGGAGGAACAGCTCCTCGACTCTATGGACATAGAGCGCGAGAGGGGCATCACCATCAAGCTTACGCCCGTAAGAATGTTCTATACGGCCTCCGACGGCGAGGAGTACATCTTCAATCTCATCGATACGCCGGGACACGTCGACTTCACCTATGAGGTCTCCCGCTCGCTCGCCGCGTGCGAGGGCGCAATCCTCATCGTCGACGCCTCCCAGGGCATCGAGGCGCAGACGCTAGCCAACGTATATCTGGCGCTCGAAAACAACCTCGAAATTCTGCCCGTCATAAACAAGATAGACCTTCCCTCCGCCCGTCCCGACGAGGCCAAAAAGGAGATAGAGGAGGTCATCGGCCTCGACGCGTCGTATGCGCCCCTCGTATCTGCCAAGGAGGGCACAAACGTTGGCGAGGTGCTGGAGGATATAGTAAAGTACTTCCCCGCCCCCGACGGCGACGAGGACGCCCCTTTGAAGGCGCTCATCTTCGACAGTTATTACGACAACTACAAGGGCGTCATTCTCTTCGTGCGCGTAAAGGACGGCAAAGTAAACGTCGGCGATAAAATCAAGGGCTTTCGCTCTGACAAGGTGTACGACGTGGTGGAGGTGGGCGTGTTTGCTCCCCATATGTCCCCCAAAAACGGTTTGTTTGCGGGCGAGGTCGGCTATATCGCCGCCTCTATAAAGTCCATTCAGGACGTCGCCGTCGGCGATACCGTAACCAATGCCGACAACCCCGCCGCCGAGCCCCTGCCCGGCTATAAAAAGGTGCAGTCGGTCGTGTTCTGCGGAATTTATCCCCTCGACGGCTCCAAGTTCAACGATTTAAAGGAGGCGCTGTTAAAGCTTCAGCTCAACGATGCCTCCCTCATATTCGAGCCCGATACCTCGGTAGCTCTGGGCTTCGGCTTCCGTTGCGGCTTTTTGGGCCTCCTGCATATGGAGATAATCCAGGAGCGCATAGAGCGCGAGTTCGGTCTGGACATAATAACCACCGCGCCCTCGGTAAGCTACAAGGTAATTAAAACGGACGGCGAGGAGCTGTTTGTGGACAATCCCTCGCACCTGCCGCCCCAGTCGGAGATTGACTATATGGAGGAGCCCATTGTCAGGTGCGACATATACTCCCCGCCCGATTACCTCGGCCAGATAATGGATCTTTGCCGCGACAAGCGCGGTACATTCATCGAGATGAACTATCTCGACGCCAACCGCGTTCAGCTCATATATAAACTGCCCCTCAATGAAATCATCTTTGATTTCTTCGACCAGATCAAGTCGCGCACGCGCGGCTATGCCTCGTTCGACTACGAGCTGGAGGGGTACGAGCGCAGCAAGCTCGTCAAGCTCGACATTCTTTTAAACGGCGAAGTGTGCGACGCGCTGTCAATGATAGTGCACGAGGATTCGGCCTATTCGCGCGGCAGAACGCTGTGCGAAAATCTGAAGGAGGCAATCCCCCGCCAGCTCTTCGAAGTGCCCGTTCAGGCGGCCATAGGCGGCAAAATAATCGCGCGCGAAACGGTAAAGGCGGTTCGCAAAGACGTGCTTGCCAAGTGCTACGGCGGCGACATCACCCGCAAAAAGAAGCTGCTTGAAAAGCAGAAAGAGGGCAAAAAGCGTATGCGTTCGATAGGCTCGGTTGAGGTGCCGTCGGAAGTGTTTATGCAGATTCTCAAAACCAACAAAGACTAGTTTTCGCACAATATATGCGTCGCAATACTTTGTTGAGCTTGCGTTTGCCCTCGGTCACATACGTCTATGTATGCTCCCGTCGGGACAATCCGCGCTCGCCTTGTCTTGCTCGCATCTCTTGCCCGAAAACCCCGTCGACCGGGGTTGGCTTTTATTCTGCGCGCGCTCCGCGTCTGACTTGCAACTTTTATCCAAAAATCGGCAGACCGCAGTTGGGTATAATTTTCCGCGCGCTCCGCAATCTGCTCGCATCTGACGACAAAAACCCGTCGACCGATGCGGAGCAAAAGTTTGGCGCATTAATTTTTCAGTATGTCATTTCGACCGAAGCGCACATAGGGCGCGTAGTGGAGAAATCTATCAGTAATACCCATTCATTCAACCATACTACGGGGGTAATTGCCTTGAAAGAGGGATTTTTTGAACAGGTTTATAAAATAGTCAGCGACATTCCGCGCGGCAAGGTGCTCTCCTACGGCGACGTGGCCAGGCTGTGCGGCAACCCTAAAATGTCCCGCCAGGTGGGCTGGGCATTGCACTGCAACCCCCGCCCCGGCGTAGTTCCCTGCCACAGAGTGGTGTTCAAGGACGGTTCGCTTTCGCGCGGCTTTGCCTTCGGCGGGCCCGAAGTCCAGGCCGCCCTTCTCAAAGAAGAGGGGGTGGAAGTTGAGAACTGCAAGGTGGATATGAAAAAATACAGGTGGAATATATAATGGCAGGAATTTACGTTCACATACCCTTCTGCAAGCAGAAGTGCCGCTACTGCGACTTTGCGTCATTCCCAGATAAGATCGGTCTGGCCGAAAGCTATATGGCCTGCGTCTACCGCGAAATGGCCATGCGCGAGCCCCAACTTAAAGATTATAAGTTCGACACGCTGTACATAGGCGGAGGCACGCCCTCGGTCATTGACGAAAGTTACATCGCAATGCTCGTCGCGGCGGCGAAAAAGCACTACAACCTCGATAAAAATGCCGAAATCACTATAGAGATGAACCCGGGCACCGTGTCTGCCTCCAAGATAGATATGTATAAAAAGGCGGGCATAAACCGTTTTTCGGTGGGGCTTCAGTCTGCGAACGACGAAATTCTCCGCGATCTCGGCAGGGTGCACACCTTAAACCAGTTCATAACCTGCGCCAAACTTTTAAAGGGCGAAAACTTCTCCGTCGACATAATGATAGGCCTCAAGGGCCAGTCATTGCAGGATATATCGCAGGCAATTGAGGTTTCCGCGCTCTACGGCGCCTCGCACGTATCAATGTATGCCCTCACGCCTGAGGACGGCACGCCCGTCTACACCGACTATCTCAACGGCGAACTGCCGGACTCCGACGAGGTGGCGGAGCAATATGCCTTTGGCGTAAAAAAGCTCAAGGAGCTGGGGTATGAGCGATACGAAGTCTCCAATTTCTGCAAAAAGGGCAAAGAGAGCCGCCACAACTTAAATTACTGGCGGCGCGGCGAGTATATCGGCTTCGGCGTTTCTGCCTCCAGCCACATAAAAAACGTGCGCTTCACTAATACCTTCGACCTTGACGAGTATTTCAAGTGCATAATCTCCAACCACTTCGCCGTCGTCGACAGCGAGGAGATCTCCCCCGAAGGCCGGCGCGACGAGTATGTCATGCTTGCCCTGCGCACGGTGGCAGGGGTGGATACCGAAGAGTACGAAAAGTTGTTCAAAGTGCTGTTCGATAGGGAATATGCCGCGGCCATTGAAAAGAATAAAGACTATCTCAACATCACTCCACGCCGCGTAAGCATAAAGGATGACTACCTCTTTGTGCAGAACAACATCATTATAGATTTTTTAGAGGAGCGCAAATGAACAATTACACGGTAGAGCGCGCCGTTGCCGAAGATCTGGACGCGATCATGTCAATTTTCAGCAGTGCGCGCGCATATATGGCCGCGCAGGGCAACCCGCAGTGGCAGGATGGATTTCCGCAAAGGGAGTTTATTGAAGGCAGGATAAGAAATAAAGTTATGTACAAAATAATGTGCGGCGGCGATATCGCTGCGGTTTTTTCCATGCTCGATGCCGACAGCGATTATGATAAAATAGACGGCAAATGGCTGACGGACGGAAGCTACTTCGCCGTCCACAATGTGGCCGTGGCAGAAAATTACCGCGGCAAGGGTTGTGCGCGGTATATGTTCGCTCACGTTCTGAACGAGGCCGCCGCGCGCGGCAAGGACAGCGTAAGGGTGGACACCCACGAAAAGAACCTGCCTATGCGCACTCTTTTAAATTCGTTGGGCTTTTCCTGCTGCGGAATAGTTTTGGTCGGCGGCAACAAAATCCGCATTGCGTTCGAAAAGTTGGTAAAATAAATAAATTTTTAAACGCGTGGCGGCGCAACTTCAGTTGCGCCGCCACGTACTTGTATTGATTATTAAAGCTTCCTTTCGGCAATTACGTTGCCGTTTTCGCCGTCCACAAGGTAGGCGGCGGTGTTGCCCTCGCGGTCTATAACGCCCACATAGTAGTAGCACTTGCCCTCGTCGGCAAGCAGGCGCACGTAAATTTCGCCCTCGAAGTTGTTGCCGTCCGTCAGTGATAGGAACAGCTCGCTGTCATACTGTCTTGCGCTCTCCAGGGCCTCCTCGCAGGTAATCACGCCGTCGTAAAGCGCGCTCGGCGCGGTTATCTGCCTTGTCTCTTCGCCGTAAGTCAGCTCTACCTGCGCGCTGTCGCCCAAATCGCTCCCCGTAAAGCTCAGATAGAAGCTGTCTGAGACCGACATATAGCTCATCTCGCCGCCGCTCTCGCCGATTTTTGCGGTCACGCTGTCGGGGCTGTCGGCAAATGTCACAAATACCTCGCACAGTTCCTGCATTTCGCCTTTATATCCGTCCGAAAGATAGGGGCTTTCGCGCGAGGATATGTGCACCTTAACCGAAATTGAGTCATCCTCGTACAGGTATACCTGTGCTCGGCGCTCTGATATAAAGTCGCTGTAGTCTATTCCGCCGCCGCAGGCGGTAAAAGTTATTAGCGCGGCAACCAGGGCCACAATGGCCGGACAAAAAATTTTCTTCATATTTAAAAGATATTTTGCGCGCGCCGTAATATTCCTTATTTTTACAAATTTATTGCCGCGCGCCCGCAGACTTTTGCGTCTGCGGGCGCGCATAAATTACGCGTGAAGAAGGGCGGTGCAAAGCAAAGACTTTTATAATTTTCTTGCATTTTATGCAAGGGTGTGGTAAACTTATTGTGTAGTATTATAAAACGCGCTTAAAGTTTTTAGACGCGTTGCACAAAACGGCGGATTATAATTGAAAAATTTAATTGTAAAGACTGCGGTCAAAACATTTTTAATAATTTTAGCTGTTGCCGTCGTGGCGTTCGGCATATTCAATTTTGCCTGCCCCCAGCATATGGCCACTTTCGCCGAGCAGGTGGGCAACTACGGCATGGCCGTCAGGTACGCCTCATTGCGCTATACATATACGGGCGACACGCGCGATCTCGCGCGCTGTTTCGAGGACTCCATTCTGGCTGAGGACGACTCGTCCGTCGTGCGCTACGGCGACGAATTCTTCCGGAAGGACGACTGCGCGCAGGTAATGTACGAGCTGACTGCCGAAAGTGTGGATGAGACTACGGGCAGATATGTCGACTATCTTTCTCTCTTCGGCGGAAGTTTAGTCAAGTCGCGCTATGCCACGGGCAATTTTGAAGGCGCGCTTTCGCTCGCCCTCGACCTCAACGGCGGAACCGACAGCTTTGAGTACGGCTGTCCGCTGATGTCGCTCACGGCCGCCGTATACGGCGGGCAGGACAGGGAAAACGCTCCCGCCCTGCTTGAGGCGCTCCGCGGCCTTTCCCCTTCTGATGAGGAGCAAAAACAGCTTCTCGAACAGCTCATAAAGAGCGTAACCACGCTCACATTGTAATTAAAAAGCGCCGCTTGTGCGGCGTGCTTGATTTTTGGCAAAATAATTTTTAAAAAGGATATATAATATGCAGCACCAAAGAGTACTTATTCTCGATTTCGGCGGACAATACAACCAGCTCATCGCAAGGCGCGTGCGCGAACTCAACGTCTTTTGCGACCTGTTGCCCTCGGATATGAGCCTTGAAAAGATCAAGGAATACAACCCCATCGGCATCATATTCACCGGCGGCCCCAACAGCGTATATGACGAGGATTCACCCAAGATCGATAAGGGCGTCTTTGACCTCGGCATTCCCGTTCTGGGCATATGCTACGGCTGTCAGCTTATGGCATACACGCTGGGCGGCGAGGTTGAGCGCGCCACCACATCGGAATACGGCAAGGCGGAGGTCACCTATCTCTCATCGCACATAACGGTGGATATGCCTTCCTCGGCCGTGTGCTGGATGAGCCACACCGACAGGATAACCCGCCTTCCCGAAGGCTTTAAAATGCTGGCCAAGAGCGATAATTGCCCCTATGCCGCCTTCGGCGACGAGAGCCGCAAGCTCTATGGCGTTCAGTTCCACCCCGAAGTCAACCACACCTTCAAGGGCACTGTAATACTCAAAAATTTCCTCTACAACGTCTGCGGCGCCGTGGGCGACTGGACGATGTCCAACTTCGTCTCCAACCAGATTGCGGCGCTCAAGGAGAAGATAGGCGACAAAAAGGTGCTGTGTGCAATGTCCGGCGGCGTAGATTCCGCCGTGGCGGCCACGCTCATTCACAAGGCGGTGGGCGACCAGCTTACCTGCGTGTTTGTAGACCACGGGCTTCTTAGAAAGTATGAGGCCGACGAGGTCATGTCCGTCTTTAAGGACGGCCTGGGAATGAACCTCATAAAGGCCGACGACGGCGCTATTTTCCTGGAAAAATTAAAGGGCGTCTCCGACCCCGAAACCAAGCGCAAGATTATAGGCGAGCAGTTTATCCGCTCGTTTGAAAAGCAGGCCAAGGCCATCGGCAAGGTCGATTTCCTCGTTCAGGGCACCATCTATCCCGACGTTATCGAAAGCGGCAAGGGCAAGTCTGCCGTAATAAAGTCCCACCACAACGTGGGCGGGCTTCCCTCTGTTGTCGACTTCAAGGAGATAATCGAGCCCCTTCGCGACCTGTTCAAGGACGAAGTGCGCAAAGTCGGCTTTGAGTTAGGACTTCCCAAAAATGTGGTAATGCGCCAGCCCTTCCCCGGCCCCGGCCTTGCCATAAGGATTATGGGCGAAGTTACCGAGGAGAAGCTTGAAACTCTCCGCGATTCCGACTATATTTTGCGCGACGAGATTGCCAAGGCGGGTCTTGACGATAAAATCTGGCAGTATTTCACTGTCATCACCAACTCCAGGACAGTCGGCGTGCAGGGCGACTTCAGAACGTATGAAAATGTAATCGCCATCCGCGCCGTGACGTCAGTGGACGCCATGACGGCCGACTGGGCGCGCATCCCCTACGATGTATTGGAAAAAATTTCCACCCGCATCGTAAACGAGGTAAAGCACGCCAACCGTATAGTGTATGATATAACCAGTAAACCGCCGGCTACAATTGAATGGGAATAAAACTGCTCACGAAAGTTGTGCGCTGGCGACGCGCAACAACTTTCCGTGATTTTGGGGAGCCAGCTCCCCTTTGCGCGATGTTTAAGGGCACCCGTATTATATAATCGCGCAAATTCCCCACGCTGAGGTGCAGGTATGCACAAATTGTGTCTTGCTGCGCGAAAGCGCGGTTTCGCTTGCAACGTAATTTATTTTTTAAACTCCCGTCGGACGTACTCGCGCTCCGTGTCCTGCTCGCATCGCTGTGTTTATCAGACCGCGCTTTGCGCGGGTAGAATAAGGTAGGTTAGATATATAAAAAAATAAATTTTTATGCTACACCCGTTGTCATTTCGACCGAAGCGGAGAAATCTCGTCGCAACAGCGACGGACAACGGGTAGCATTAATAAATGCGATATTTATTGTTAACGTGTGGTGATTAAACAATGCAGTTTCAAAGATTTGGCAATAAAGTTATAGTACGGATAGACAGAGGGGAGGAGATTGTCTCTTCCCTTCAGTCTGTCTGTGAAAAAGAGGGTATAGCGCTGGCCTCGGTCTCGGCCATAGGCGCCGTAAATAACTTTACAGTCGGCGTGTTCTCGCCCTCAACAAAGATCTATAAATCCAACCGCTTCGAGGGAGACTTCGAGATTGTCTCTCTTACAGGCACGGTAACTACTAAGGAAGGAATTCCTTACATTCACCTGCATATGAGCGCGGGCGACGGCGAAGGCCGCGTTTTCGGCGGCCACCTCAATCAGGCTTTCGTCTCGGCCACCTGCGAGATGGTCATAGATATTTCGGACGGCACCGTAGAGCGGCAGTTTTCGGAGGAGATAGGTTTAAACCTCTTTAAGTTTTAAATGGACGTCAACGAGCTCTTAAAACAACTCAATTTCCAGCCCATAGGCGAGGCAAACGGCAGAATAAAGCGCGTAAAGGGCATAGTCTCCAACTCCAAGCCCAATCCCGAAAAGCTGTTCGCGGCGGAGGGTATCTGGCTGGCATCCATGTGCCTCAAGTTCGGCACGCGCATAGACAGCCTCATTGTCTGCCCCGACTATGTCCGCACGCCAGAGGTATTGAAGCTCATCGGCGATTTGAGCGAGCGCACGCCCGACAGGTTTTGCGTGTCCGCCAAAACTTTCGAAAAGATTTCCGAAAAAGGCCAGCCCGACGGCATAATGGCCCTTGCCGCCCTGCCTCAGCGCGACATTGCCGACTTCATTCCCCCCAAGAAGTCGGTAATTCTCGTCATCGACGGGGTGGAGATACCCGGCAATGCGGGCACAATGCTGCGCATGGCCGACGGCGCGGGTGCAGACGCGGTGTTCTTCTGTAACCGCAAGGTGCGAATGACTCACCCCAAGCTCATAAAATCGAGCCAGGGCGCCATACTTACCGTGCCGACTTACGAATTTTCCTCGGTGACGGAGTGCAGGAAGTGGCTGAGGCGCTTCGGCTTCACCGTCTACCTTGCCGATACGCGCGCCGATAAATTCTATTACGACGAACCCTTCGGCAAGAACGCCGCGCTGGTTGTGGGCAGCGAACGCTACGGCATCGCCCGCGAGTGGTACGACGGCGACTATTCAATGATAGCCATTCCCATGCTCGGCAAGTGTGACAGTTTAAATGTCGGCGTGGCCGCAACCGTGCTCACTTACGAGGCCTGCATCAAAAATAAGTTAAAACAGTAAGAAAGTTAAGGAAAGTAAGGTATATTTATGAATATCTGGCACGATATAGATAAGTCCAGGATAACGTCCGAGCAGTTCGAGGCGCTCATCGAGATACCCAAGGGCTGTAAAACCAAATACGAGCTGGACAAGCAGACGGGCATGCTCAAGATGGACAGGGTGCTGTACACCTCCACAGTCTATCCCGCAAACTACGGATTCATTCCGCTCACTTATGCCGAGGACGGCGACCCGCTGGACGTTTTAGTGCTGTGCGCCGACTCCATCTACCCCTTGACGCTCGTCACTTGCACGCCCATAGGCGTTATAAAGATGCTCGACAACGGCGAATATGACGAAAAGATAATCGCCGTGCCCACGGGCGATCCCACCTATAAGGACTATAACGACATCCGCGAGCTTCCCAAGCACATTTTCGAAGAGATGATGCACTTCTTTTCGGTGTATAAATTTCTTGAGCAGAAGGTGACGGAGGTGAAGGAGATCTGCGGACGAAAAGAGGCTGTGAAGATCATTCAGAGCTGTATAAAAAGCTACGCTCTTAAATTCGGCAGATAAGCAGTCATATTGCAGTAATTGCGGCGCGAAAGGCAAAGCCTTTCGCGCCGCGATTTGTTTTGCGTGCGGGCAACGTCCATTCGCAAAATGTTTTATTTGCCGTTAAAAATGGGTATTGCTTTTTTTGTATATACGTGCTATAATAATATGAACACCTTTTCCGCCCGTTTGCGGATTTAGGCTCAGCTACAGGATTAGCGCAACAGCATTAAAATTAGTATGGCCGACATCAAGGAAATAAGAAAAATTTTATCGCCCTCAAAACAGCCTGATAAGCAGTTTTACCTCGACCTTTTAGACGAGGACAAACAAAGGTTGTACGAGGAGGGGCATTTAAATGCCGTGCTTCTCATGCTCAAGGCAATTTACGTCAAAAAATTGCTCGACGGCATAAAGGCGGCCGCGGCGGAGAGGGACGCGCTTCAGCGCGGCCCCGATTACAATGCCGAAAAATACCGCCGTGTGTTGGAGCTCAACGCCAAAATTGCAGAGGACAGGAAAAAGGTCGACAGCTACAAATGCTTTTTTGTAGAACCCTACTTTGCCCGGATGGACTTGTACGACGATAAGGACGGCTACAACAGCTACTATATCGGCAAGAAGGGCGACTACGGCCTGGAGATTGTCGACTGGCGCGCTCCGCTCGCCCGCAAATATTACCAGAAGAGCCAGCTTAAATTTTCCATAAACGACTTCAACTTCAAACTCATTTTACGCCGCGCGCTCCGCGTTCACAACGGCAAGCTTCTGGGATTCCAGAACGAGTATCTCCGCCTCGACGACTATCTCACCAAGGAGGAGATAGCCGGCCGCGACGAGTCGGTAATCTTCGATCCGTTCCTGAAGGACATCCTAAAGAGCCGCAAGGAGAAACAGGAGATCTGCGACATAATCGAGACCATTCAGGAACAGCAGTACGAGATCATAACCGCGCCCGAAGGCGCCCGCTTCATCGTGCAAGGCGTGGCCGGTTCGGGCAAGACGATGATAATGCTGCACAGGCTGTCCTATCTGATGTACAACGACGAAAATATTAAGCCCTCCAATGTGCTCGTCATCACCCCTTCCGATTCGTTCAACGCCTTTATTGACGAGCTCGCACAGGTGCTCGAACTCGAAAAGGTGAAAACTTCCACTCTGGACAGTTATTTCCTCACCCTTTTAAAAAATCAGGGCATACATCCCGAAGCTAAAATAGATTACCACGTGCAGGTTAACCCGGACTATCTCGAGTACATCTATTCGCCGCGCTTTGCCGCCGACAGGGACAAAAAGCTGGCAAAAATATACAGCAGCGTGCGCTCGATGCTCTCCCGCGAGGTGGGCGGCGAGCTCATTGACAGCGTAATATCCTGCGCCGAATCGCAGATTGCCGAGTACGAGCGCATAAAAAACGCCTCCGTGCGCGTGCGCAGATGCGTGCTGGGCGAAATCAAGGAAAAACCGGACGGCGGGCTGTACTACACCAAGCAGATGCGCGCGCTCTTCAACTGCGTGTCGGATGTAAAAGAGTTTCTGGAGGTCAACGAAAGCGACAGGCGGATGGACAATTATTCTTATTTCTACCGCCAGCTCCTTTCGTTCTACAAATCGCTGCGCTTCATCCGCCGCTACGGCGAAAAAATCTGCCTTTCGGCGGTGGAGGACTTGACTGCGCTCGATGTTGCGGTGGACAAGGAAATTTTTGATTTAAAACGCTATAAAATAAATATCGGCGGCAAGGAGGAGTACACCTATCCCGACAGAATAGCCAGGCGCGCCGAGCTCAAAAAAGAGATTGGTACCACAATATCCCGCGTTGAAAGTATTTTGTCGCAGTTTGCGGCCGTCTTCGACTTTGCCGACGTCACCCGCGGCGAGGGTTACCTTGTGCATATAGGCAAGTGCGAGGATACGGTCGATCTGGCCCGCTTTTTCTATAAGGAGATTGTAAAGTCGGTAAAGACGCGCTACGGCGTTTCAAACAGGATCATGTGCCGCGCCGACGTGTTCGGGCTGTGCTCTGTGCTTGCCGCCGTAGGGTTCGACCTTACGCCGAGGTATTCCTATGTGTTTGTAGACGAAGCGCAGGACATATCCCCCGCCGAATACGATATTCTGAAGTATGTAAACGCCGATGCCTGCCTCAACGTGTTCGGTGATTTAAAGCAGAACATCACGCCCTACCGCGGCGTAAAGGACTGGGCAGAGCTGGGCTATGAGGTGTACACGTTAAACCGCAACTACCGCAATACCAACCAGATAGTTGACTATGTCTCATCTCATCTTGGCATAGATATGCAACCCATAGGACTGCCCGGCGACGAGGTGGAGGTTATCGCTCCCAAGGCCATAGGGCGGTACCTTTCGGATAAAAAGGGTCTGCGCGCCGTAATAACTTCGGAGGCCAACCTTGAAAAATTCACCCGCAAAGCGTACAATTTAGTGCGCGAAACGGGCGTAATTTCCAAGTCAAAGATAAATATCATGACGGTGTACGAGAGCAAGGGTCTCGAATTTACCGCCGTGGCGGTGGTCGACGGCGACCTTTCGGTCAACGAAAAATACATCGCATATACCCGTGCGCTCAAAGAGCTGGCCGTCGTCCGTTGATTTTCACATTCGTTTGTTCGACAAAGTGCTGAAAATTAGTAGACTAAACATTCTTGCCGTGTTAGAATGTTGATAATGCAAACTATAAGCATATGTTAAGGAGGGTTTATGTGGTACGAATACCTTTACAGGGTGCTCAGCATAATTAATTATGCAATACTCATAATCGTGGCATTGTGTCTTTTGCCGCAGATTATGTACGTTCTTCTGGCCTTTGTAAAGAAGAAGACATGGCCAAAGAGCGATAAAAAGTGCAGGATAGCCTTCGTCATCCCCGCCCACAATGAGGAGGACGTCATCTACGACACCGTCAAAAACGTGGTGGAGGGACAGGACTACCCCCGCGAACTCTTCAATGTATTCGTCGTTGCGCACAACTGCACCGACGGCACTGCCGAACTCGCCCGCAAGGCGGGCGCCATTGTGCTCACCCTAGATGACCCCGACCCTAACCGCCGCATGGCCCTCTATCCGTTGAAGCACGGCATAGAGCACATCATAAACATAACCGAAAATCCCTATGACCTGGTCATTCACCTCGACGCCGATAACCACATCAACGCACAGTTTGCTTCGCTGATGAACGACGCGTTCCAGTCGGGCGTGGAGTTCGCCCGCCCCTACGAGGGCGCGCTCAACTCCACCCAGAACTTCTACACCAAGGCCTGCTCGCTCTTTTACGCCTTCGACTCGCGCTACGGCAGCAGGGTGAGGGAGCGCCTCGGCCTCGCCGCGCACGTCGACGGAAGCGGTGCTACTATGGCCGTGAGCATGCTCAGGCGCACCAACGGTTACGATGCGGTGACCATCGCCGACGACGCCGAATATTCCCTCAACCGCATGCTGGAGGGGGTTAAGGCGCACTTTGTCGAGGACGCCATAGTCTACCAGGATTCGCCCTCGACCTTCAAGGACACGGCGGCGCGCAACCGCAGGATTGGCCATGGCGTCATGAACCTGATGAAGTCCCGCGCGGGCGAAATATTAAAAACCTTTTTCAAAACGGGGAACATGTCTCTTTTGGAGATGTTCTCGATGTACGCCCTCAACTTTATCAACGTGTTCATATGCATATGGTTCCCGCTCTTCTACGTGTACCACTTCCTGTACACCGGCTTTGCGGCATACGGCTACATACCCCTTGAAGTATGGGATGTCACATTCTATCACAACGTATTCTGGAACACCATCATCATAGGTCTTAGCATCGGCATTGCGCTCTTCATACTCTTCGGCTACATTCAGGCCTTCATAATTGTAATGACCGACTATAAAAAGCTGGGCGCCCAAAAGCGCAGCCAGCTGATGGGTGCGGTGTTCCTTTTTCCCGCGTTCCTTGTTGTGTATATGTTCACCCTCGGCAAGGGCGCCGTTTCAAAGCCCAAAAAATGGGACAAAATCAAGCGCAATAAAATAAGCAATTAAAGGTATCTGTTGTGGAAAACCTCGAATATGCACTGCAAATTGAAAACTTAACCAAGTCCTACGGCAACGTCCACGCCGTCAACGGCATATCCTTCAGCGTAAAGAAGGGCAGCCTGTTCGCCTTCCTCGGCGTAAACGGCGCGGGCAAGTCGACGACTATAAATATCATTTGCTCGATACTTGATAAGGATTCGGGCAAAATTTATGTCGGCGGCGAGGACCTAGACGAGAATTCGCGCGCAATAAAGCGCAACATAGGCATAGTCTTTCAGACCTCCGTGCTCGATAAGGAGCTCACCGTTCTGCAGAATCTTGAAATCCGCACGGCATTCTACGGCCTCAGCAAGGAGGAGAAGAAGGAGAATATAAATACTATAATCGACCTTCTGGAGCTTGAGCCCATCTTGAAGCGGCCCGTCAAAAACCTTTCGGGCGGCCAGATGAGGCGCGTGGACATCGCGCGCGCCATGGTTCACCGCCCCAAACTGCTCATTTTGGATGAACCCACCACCGGTCTCGACCCCAAAAACCGCCGCATAGTATGGTCGCTGATTGACAAGATCCGCACCGAGACGGGCATGACCGTCTTTCTTACGACGCACTATCTTGAGGAGGCGGAGCTCGCCACCGACGTCGTCATTATGGACAGGGGCAGAATAATTGCCCACGGTACGCCCAACGAGCTCAAAAACGCATACTCGTCCGACGTGCTCGTCAGCTATATGGACAGGAACGAACAATTTGAAAGCGCCCTTCAGAGCGCAGGGTATGAATATACCTATGACGGCGAAAAGTGCGCCTACCGCATAAAGATTGCCGATACCGCTGCCGCGCGCGGCATTATCGAAAAATTCCCCGCGTACACGCAGGATATCGAAATACTCAAGGGGAAGATGGACGACGTGTTCCTGAACGTTACGGGCAGGGACATTACGCTGACGGAGGAAGAAGATGGCGGCAAAGATTAAAACCAACTATCTTGAGCAGCTGGGCAGCCTCACCAAAAGGCACTTGCTGGTATTTATCAACAGCCGCATGCGTGTGTTCTTTACGCTCATGGTGCCCTTCATCATATTTGTAATTTACATCTTTTTCCTGCGCGATTTAGAGCTCATGACCATTGACCCCGTGCTCGCCGAATACGGGCTGAGCATGGAGGATGAACAGCTCAAGCATTATGTGTACACGCTCATCGATTCGTGGATGCTTTCAGGCATTGTGGCCATGTGCACGATAACCGTGTCGCTTCAGATAAACAACATCACCGTCAGCGACAAGGAGAACGGCATCAACCGCGACTTCGCGTCCTCACCCGTCTCCTCAAACGTGCTCATATTCAGCTATTTTCTGGCCAATTTCATCATAACCTTCGTCGTCTGCCTCGTCTTTCTGGTGGCCTGCTTCATATATCTTGCCGTACTTGGCGAGCTTATAATGACTTTTACCTCCATAATAACGATGTTGGGCGTGCTTATCTTCGCCACCATAAACGGCGTGCTTTTCACCGTTTTCATCTGCTCGTTCATCTCGCGCGATTCAACCATGGCAAGCATAATTACCATCTTTTCCACGGCCATTGGCTTTTTGATCGGCGCATATATGCCGCTGTTCATGATGCCCGAAGCCGTTCAGTACGTCTGCGGGTTCGTCCCCGGCACGTATTCGTGCGCACTCTTCAGGTATGCGTTTATGGGTGACGCAATAAACGAGATGACAGAATATGTCATCTCTGTCGATGCCGCCAACGGGCAGGCGATAATGGCGCAGCTGACCGACAGTTTCGGCTACAACCTCAACTTCTTCGGCTATATCGTCACGCCCGGATATCAGGCGCTCGCCCTCGTTCTGTTCACCATTTTGCTGCTTGTTCTCAATATATTGTTCGGCAGAAAACTCACGGCCGTAGTCGGCGGCATGGCCAAAAAGGTGTTCGGCAGGAAAAAGAAGGACTGATTTGAAATTTTTTATATTTCTGAAAGTTGCGCGCCCGCGGATATCCGCGGGCGCACAGCTTTTACCGCATTTTGGCACTGTTTCCATCAGTGCAGAGCGGGTAAGTTATTATAAAATTTTTTGCGGGGCGGCAAAAGTATTTGTCTTTGGCAAAACATGTGCTATAATTATTTTGTAAGACAACAAAGGAAGGTTTTTTATGAATTACAGAGAGGAATCGCTCAAAAAACACGCAGAGTGGAGGGGCAAGATCGAGTCGGTCTGCCGCGTTCCCGTTTCAAACCGCGAGGAGCTTTCGCTGGCATATACTCCCGGCGTTGCGGAGCCCTGCATGGCCATTCACAACGACGTGGAGAAGAGCTTTGAACTCACCCGTCGCTGGAACACCGTGCCCGTCATAACCGACGGCACCGCCGTTCTTGGCCTGGGTGATATCGGACCCGAAGCGGGAATGCCCGTAATGGAGGGCAAGTGCGCGCTGTTCAAGGCTTTCGGCGGCGTCGACGCCTACCCGCTCTGCATAAAGAGCAAGGATCCCGAAGAGATCATCGCAACCATCAAACTGCTTTCGGGCTCCTTCGGCGGCATAAATCTTGAAGATATCTCCGCTCCCCGCTGTTTTGAGATAGAGGCGCGCCTTAAAAAAGAGCTGGACATCCCCGTCTTTCACGACGACCAGCACGGCACGGCAATAGTCGTTGCCGCGGCGCTCACCAACGCCTTAAAACTTGCGGATAAGAGCGTGGACGGCATCAAAGTTGTAATAAACGGCGCCGGCGCGGCGGGCATTTCCATAGGCAAATTCCTGTTAAAGCTGGGAGTAAATGACATTATAATGTGTGACAAGTTCGGCATAATCTGTGAGGGCGACGAGGGGCTCAACGCTGCACACGAGGAGATCTCGCACATTACCAACCTCTCAAAGATGCACGGCACCCTGGCCGACGCGATGAAGGGTGCGGACGTGTTCATCGGCGTCTCGGCGCCCAACGTCGTAACGCCCGAAATGGTCAGGAGCATGGCGGAAAGATCCATTCTGTTCACAATGGCCAACCCCGTGCCCGAAATCGACCCCGCTCTGGCCAGGGAGGCAGGCGCATATATAATAGGTACGGGCTCCTCTCAGTACCCCAATCAGATAAACAACGTGCTGGTATTTCCCGGCCTCTTCCGCGGCGCGCTCGACGTGCGCGCAAGCACGGTAAATACCGAAATGATGATCGCCGCCGCAAAGGGCATTGCGCAGTACGTGACGCCCGATAAGCTCTCGCGCGAGTACATACTGCCCTATGCCTTTGATAGGGCCGCCCACGAGTGCGTGGCCAAGGCCGTGGCACGGGCCGCAATAGACAGCGGCGTATCCAAGCTGTACAAAAAATAATTGACTCATTCTCACTGTTGACAGCGGCGGCCCTTTCGGGCCGCCGCTGTCAATTGCTATAAAAAAGTAATAATCAAACGACAAAGAAGTTGCGGGCCGCCAAATGCGGCCCGCAACTTTACTATATTCATTTTTTAAGTGTACAAATCCTCATCGGGCGGGTCTTTGCGCCGTCTGCCGTTCCTGTCGCTCTTGCGGGTGAGGTAGAATATTACATAGCCTATGGCTATCAGCACAAGCAGAACTATCAGCAGAACGATTATAACCGTCTGGATGTTATTGTCAAATGTAAAGCCGTCCGTACCGGTCGTCTGTTCGTCCTCGTTTTCGGTGGCGAATGTGTAGGGGGTGAGAAGGCTCTGCGCCACAAATCCCGAAATTTCCTGTCCTTCCACAGTGCAGGTCACGCGGTAGTACTGCGTGTCTATATAGCTGAGCGAAAAGCTCTCTTCAACCGTGAAAATTGTGCCCGCGGGCACCTTAAAAATTACGCCGTTTTCATCGCGCGTAACAACTGTTGCCCCGCACATATATGGCCGCGAATATAAAATTACGTCCTCGCGCGCGTATGCCTGCTGTATATCCGGGGAGACAGATGTGTAGCTCTGCGCTTCTACCGCGGTGGTCAGGGTTATATAGCTCTGACTGAAGCCCTGCTCATCGGGCATCACAAAAATCGTGGCGTTTCCCACCTCGGCTATGGCAATGGCGTTGCTGTCGTTGAGCAGTCTCTTGGTGCTGGGAACAGTTGTATTGCCCGACTGGTCGGTTATGTCCGGGGTGACAAACACTTCGCCGATCGTCGTCAGGTCGACCTCGGTTATATAGGTGTTGTATCCGTCGGAAGTGCTGCTTCTTATTATTACGGGCTGTATCGTATAGTCTCCGAGCAGCGCTTCGGCCGCGTTGCCCGTGTTTATGCCGTTGTCCTTGCGCGTGTCCACGTATTCGGTGGAAACTTCGGTGGCGTTCAGTCCCTCCAGGCGATAGACGCCGTCGTCATAAATGATATAGGCTGTGTCGTTGTATACCTTGAGGTGGGAACAGCCCTCCTCAAACAGGTACTGCGGGTCGGGTTGGTCGATGTTGTAAACCATAAGCCCGCCGGACGAACTGTTGAGCACATATCTGTATCCGCCCGCGTCCACTTCGGTGTTGGTGGAAAATTCGTATTCGGCCTCTACCAGCTTGTTCTGCGAAGAGGCGTCGGGCACATAGCGGTATACCTGCGGCGGTGCGTAGACGTACAGGTTGCCCTCGTCGTCGTAGTCGATATCGGTTATGCGCGACGGCGCGGACACAGGTTCGCTCAGCTGATTGTCGCCATACACCTCGTCGGGCGAGATGATGAATAAATTCATATCGCTGGCAAAGGCGCTGCAACTGCCGTAAAAGGCGTAGTCTGTCAGGCCGTTGAAATCCTCGTGCTCCTTTAAATCCTCCACAAACTCAACGGGGTAAACGCATTCCCCGCTTTTGCTTTCGGCTTCGGGCGCCGCAAATACGTATGATGGCGCCAGAGCAAGGCATAGTGCCAGCGCCGTTGTGACTGCCGTCAATTTTTTCACGCTAAAATTATACCACCTTTTATAAATATTGTAAAGTTTTTGCGCGCATATTGCGCACTGCTTGTTTATCTTTTGGCCACCTGCGGCGCAACTGTGCATCGGATGACCGCGCTTTTGCTCAAAGGGCCGTCTGCAAATTTTATAAGGCTCAGTCGGCGCGCCCCGCCCTCGGCGGGGCGCGCCTTTTTTAATTGTCAAAACAAAATCCTCCGCAAGCACACAAATTTTTTTAAAAAAAGTTAAATTTATTTTTTAATTATGCACTTTTTGTCAGCATTTTCGCTTTATAATAGTTCCGTAAACAAACAAACGTTTGTATTTGTTTAAATGTTCTTTCACCGCCGTGAGGCAGAGGAGGCAGACTGTGACCAGTAAAAAATTGCTCAGATTTTATTTTCGGGCCGAAAGGCTCAACGTAGTGCTCGACGGCGCGGCCATGCGCGCGGCGCTGGCTTCGGCATCGGGCGGATACGCCGGCGAGCACTACGCCGACAGGATAATAACCATAATCGACGCCAAGCGCAAGCTGTCGTCGCTCTGGGCATATCTCAACGAGGTCATATCCTCCTTGAGCGACGGCGACAGACGGGTGCTGGCATACTACGCACAGCTTCGGGGCGGCTATTCGGCCCTCCCCGCCGCGCAGGCAAAGGCAGTGCGCAGGGTGGTTGTAAAATTTGTCCGCCGCGCAAGATATCTCGGCCGGCATAAGCAGGCTGTAGAGCTGGTGGGCTCAATGTCCGCGCTTTTGGGCGGGTAGGCCCTTTGGCTGTCCGGTTAAACGGCCGCAAGATGGTGCCACGCCTGTCAGTCGCTCTTGCGCTTTTTGGTGGAGAGGAACACGAGTATTATGGCCCCCGCGGCCAGGGCAACTATTACGACGGCCGTCACTACGGACGCGTCGCCGCCGCTCTCGTCCACGGTCTCCTCCGTCTCGTCGGTGGGCAGAGGGTTGAGGGGGTAGTCGTCGTTGGCGCCCGCTATGTAGCCGAACGACCCGTTGCACAGCACGTAGGAATAGGCTGTCGCGCCCGAATAGTATGTGCCGTAAAATGCGGCCTCCACTTCAATTTCGCCGAGGGCGGGCAGCGAGGCGCTGTCGTCGCCCGCACTGTAGGTTATGGTCACGCTCTTTATCAGGTAAATGTCGGGGGGAGGCTCGGTCAAAAGATAGAAGTCGCTCTTGAGCACGTACCCGTAGAGCGCGCGGTATATGCCCTCGTCCTCGGCATACTGAACGTAGTACCACTGCCCGTCGTCGCGCACAATGCGAACGCAATAGGTGTACGGCACGGCAAAGAGGGAGGTGGACAGATCCTTCTGCGAAAAGAAGTAGGCGGTGGAGTTTGCCGCCTGGGCGTAGCTTTCGGTCTCCGCCGAAGCTTCCGCCCGTCCGCCCGTTCCGCAAAATGTCAGAGCGATGACGCAAATTATTATAAATAATAATTTCTTCATACCCGCTGATTATATACCGCACGGCGGGCCGAAATGTGGGAGATTTTGTCGCAAAATATATGTGTAAGCAGGAAATACTTGAGCGCATAGCGCGCATAGACGCAATTCTGGCCGCGCGCGCAAAAAACAATAAGCTGGCGCGGTACAATGCGGGGCGAAAAAAGCACAAAAAGCAGATGGCCTTTCACCGCTGCAAAAAGCGCAACCGCTGGGTGTTCGGGGGCAACCGTTCGGGCAAGACTGAGTGCGGCGCTGTCGAGGCCATATGGCTGGCGCGCGGCATTCACCCCTACCGCAAAAACCGTAAGGACGTGTTCGGGTGGGTGGTGTCCCTCTCCCAGCAGGTTCAGCGCGACGTCGCCCAGAGCAAAATTCTTTACTATCTGCCTGCAAGCTGGATAGTCGACATAACAATGCTTTCGGGCCGCAAGGACAGCCCGTCGGGCGGCATCATAGACCAGATAAAGATCAAAAACGTGTTCGGCGGAATTTCGACCATCGGCTTCAAGACGTGCGACCAGGGCCGCGAAAAATTTCAGGGGAGCTCGCTCGACTTTGTCTGGTTCGACGAGGAGCCGCCGCGCGACGTGTACGAGGAGTGCGTTATGCGCGTAATGGATAAGCGCGGCGACATATTCGGCACGATGACGCCCTTGAAGGGCATGACCTTCATCTACAACGAAATTTATCTCAACCGCAGAAACAACCCCGAAGTATGGTGCGAGTTCATGTGCTGGGACGACAATCCCTATCTTTCCAGGCAGGAGATAAAGCTTCTGGAGAGCGCGCTCGACGAACAATCCCTCGACAGCCGCCGCTACGGCAAGTTCTCTTCGGGCGCGGGGCTCGTCTATCCCGAATTCGACCCGTCCGTGCACGTCATTCCGCCCTTTAAAGTGCCCGGTGAGTGGCAGGACACAATTTCAATCGACCCCGGCCTCAACAATCCCCTGTCGGCGCACTGGTACGCCGTCGACTGGGACGGCAACATATATGTTGTGGCAGAGCACTTCGCGGCCGGCAGAGATGTGGACTTTCATGCGCGTTCGATAAATGATATGTGCAGGGCAATCGGCTGGAAGAGCGACTCAAAGGGCAGGTATTCGGCGCTCATAGACTCGGCCGCCTCGCAACGCACGCTGGCCTCGTCAAAGAGCGTGGCAGAGCTGTTCTGCGACAGCGGGATAATGGTCAACACCAAGGTCAACAAGGATGTGTTTGCGGGCATCTGCCGCGTTAAGGAGTATTTAAAGCGGGGCAACGGCAGGGCGGATATCTATATATTCGATACCTGCAAAAATATGATAGAGGAGTTTTTGACCTATTCCTGGGCGGCGGGCGACAGTCCCAAGAAGGTGGACGACCACTGCATGGACGAGCTCCGCTACTACATAATGAGCCGCCCCCGCCCCGCCGAGCGCCCGAGCAAATCGCCCGTGGGCGCAGACAAGGCCAGACGGATACGCAGGCTGAGGAATTCAAGGTTAAACAGGGAGGTGTAAATGCAGAAAGACGACGATTTGGAACAGGCACTCAAAAAATGCGCGGTGGGCTTCGATACGAGCGAAACAGTGGAGGAGTTTGCCGTGCAGGACGGCGAACTGAGGCTGGTCAAGCGCAAGGTCACCCGCCGTGACATTCCACCCGATATCAAGGCCGTAAAAATGCTCCTCGACGGCAGGCAGGACATCGGTGAACTTTCCGACGAAGAGCTGGCCGCCGAGCGCGAAAAATTATTAAAAATGCTTAAGGAGGAGGACTTTGACTGAAAAGACAGACGCCGCCCGCAGGGCGGAGAAACAACTGGTAGACGACGTAAAGAGCGATTTCGCCCGCAGACAGGAGGAGCGCCGCGCCATAGAGCGCGGCTGGCAGCTCAACATGAATTTTCTGTGCGGCAATCAGTACTGCGACGTCAATTCACTGGGCGAGATAGAGGAGGACGCGCCGGGATTCTTCTGGCAGACGAGGCGCGTGTTCAACTACATAGCGCCCACCATAGATATGCGTTGTGCAAAGCTCAACCGCATACGCCCCAAGCTGGCCGTGCGGGCGGCCACCGATTGCGATGAGGACGTGCGCTCGGCGCGCATTTCCTCGGCAGTGCTTGCGGCCGTTGCGGAGAGGGAAAACCTCGACGACTGTATAACCCGTGCCACAATCTGGTCGGAGACGTGCGGCACGGCCTTCTATAAGATCATCTGGGACAACTCGGCGGGCAGCACCATAGCCGCCACCGAGGAGGGCGAACTGCGCGACGGCGGCGTAAAGATAATGCCGCTCTCGCCCTTTGAAATCTACCCTGCGGCCCTCTCGGAAGAGAGTATAGAGGGGCAGCCCAGCATTATACATGCCAAGGCCGTGGCCGTGGAGGACATCTATGCCGTCTACGGCGTAAAACTGCCCGGCAGGGACATAGACGAATTTTCGCTTTCGCCCTACTCGGCCTCGGTACATTCGGTCACGCGTTCTGCGCCCGTCAAGGCCGTAAAGCACGGCTACGAGATAGTCATCGAGCGCTACGAGCGCCCCGCCGAGGACATTCCCAACGGCAGACTGACCATAGTTGCGGGCGACACGCTGCTCTTCGACGGCGACCTGCCCTATATAAACGGCCCTGACGGCACGCGCGGCTATCCCTTCGTCAGGCAGAACTGCCTGCCGCTCGCGGGCGGCTTCTTCGGCGGGAGCGTGGTGGACAGGCTCATCCCCGTCCAGCGCGCCTACAACGCCGTCAAAAACCGCAAGCACGAGTTTTTAAACAGAATTTCTATGGGCACGATCGCCGTCGAGGACGGTTCCGTCGATACCGACGACCTGTTGGAGGACGGCCTGGCGCCCGGCAAAATTCTCGTCTACCGCCAGGGCGGAACGCCGCCTGCAATGCTCGCGCTCGGCTCGGTGCCCGCCGAATTCTCCGAAGAGGAGGACAGGCTGGTTGAGGAATTCGGCAAGGTTTCGGGCGTGGGCGAAATCACGCAGAGCGCAAATTCATTCAATTCGGTCACTTCGGCCACGGGACTGCAACTTCTCATCGAACAGGACGAGACCCGCCTCACCGTCTCATACGAGCAGATAAAGTCGGCGTTGAAGGCTATAGGGCGGCACATATTGTGCCTCTACCGCCAGTTCTCGCCACAGATGCGCGTCATGCGCGGCGCGCACGAGGACGGGAAGGCGGCTATGCTCAGCTTCTCTTCGGCAGATCTCTCGTGCGACGACGTCGTGCTGGAGGCCGACAGCGAAATAAACCTCTCGCCCGCCCGCCGCAGAACGCTGATGTACGAGCTCATGTCGAGCGGACTATTATCCGATGCGCAGGGCAAATTGCCCGAAGGGACGAAGAATAAAATTTTAACCTACCTCGGCTACAACGGGCTTGCCGCCGGGCGGGATATTGCCGCCCTTCACCGCGCCCGCTGCGAGGAGGAGAACGCAAAGCTCTTAAAGGGCGACGTGCCCGTAAAGTTTTACGACGACCACGCCCTGCACATAGAGGGGCACACGGCGTTTATTTTAAGCAACAATTTAACCGCCGCAAACGAGGCGGCCTTCGAACGCCACCTCGACGGACATAAAAAAGCATTAAAGGAGGAACAGAATGGATAACACCACAACCAACATCCCGGCCGCGGCAGACCCCGCGCAGGCGGAAGAGAACAGGACAGCTGCGACAGGGCTGGGAAAATTCAGGGACGTGGATGCCCTGCTCGAAGCCTACACGAGTCTTGAGGCCGAGTTTACCCGACGCAGCCAGCGGCTGAAAGAACTCGAAAGAGCGGTAAAGGAGGTGGCGCCCGCACAAGCGGCGGCAAGCGATACGCCTTCCCCGCAGGCCGGGCAATCAGGCGCGCAACTGTCCGACGCGGCAAAAAACGATGAAGAGGTCAAGGCGCAGATTATAGCCGAATACCTCGAAAACGCGGCGAAAAACAGAAGCGTGCCACTCATCTCGGGCGGAGTAAAGATCTCCGCCCAGCGCAGGGTGCCCGCAAGCGTGCGCGAAGCGGGAGCCCTTGCACAACAATTTTTAAATAAAAGGAGATAAAAATTGATTACATTGTCTAATGCAGATGCGGCTTTGAAGGAGTATTACCTCGACGCCGTAACACAGGAACTCAACCAGGGCGTATCGCCCTTCTTCAGCGCCATCGAAAAGAGCACGCAGTACATCTACGGCAAGAACGCAAAGTGCGCGCTCATCAAGGGCGATATGAACAGAATAGTAACCGGCGACGAGGACGGCGATCTGCCCTCGGCCACTGGCAACAACTATTACGACGTCAGCCTGCCGTTAAAGAACATCTACGGCACGGTAGCCATCACCGATAAGGCCCTGCGCGCCTCTCAGGATTCTTCGGGCGCCTTCGTCAATCTTTTGAATGCCGAGATGGAGGGGCTCGTCGCCGACGCAAAGGCCAATTTTGCGCGCATGCTCTTCGGCAACGGCAACGGTCTGCTCGCCTACATAACTGCGGCCAACAGCGGCACCACCTTCAAGCTTACAAGCGTAAAGAGCTGGTACAAAGACCTCATAGTCGACATTGCCGACGCAACGGGCACTTCCGCTTCGGTAATGGAGCTCAAGATATCTTCCGTCGATACGCAGAACGGCACCGTAACTTTCAATAAATCTGTCACCAACCACGCAAACTATGTCGGCTATCCTGTCGTCATAAGCGGCGCATACGGCAAGGAGCTCACGGGTCTTTCGGCCATTTTCGACAACGCCACCCTCTACGGCTATACCAAGAGCACGGACGACTTTTTCAGTCCCTATGTAAAAACTTACTCCACGCTCACCGAGGACGTGATCACGGGCGCCATCGAGGAGATCGAAGAGCGCGGCGGCGACAAGGTAAAGATGATCATCTGCTCGCACGCCGTCCGTTCCAAGATAGCTTCGCTCTTCAAAGATATGCGCGTGATCGGCACGCCCCAGATAAACGGGGGATATTCGACGGTATATGTCAACGAAATACCCGTCTATGCCGACAGGTTCTGCCCCTCCGACAGAATATATCTTTTGAATCCCGACGACTTCGTGTTGTGCCAGCTGTGCGACTGGGAGTGGATGGAGGACGACGGCGGCAGAATTTTAACGCGCGTTGCCGACAAGGCCGCGTACACCGCAACCCTTGTAAAGTATGCCGAGCTTATCTGCAAAAAGCCCTACGCACAGGGTATGCTTCAGCTCGTCACCACATAATCCGGCGGGCTGTATAAACAGAGAGGCGGCCGCGCGCATATGGCGCGCGGCCGCATAAAATAAGGAGGAGCAATGCAAGTAAAAAATATTTTAATCGACGTCATGCGCATGGTCGGGCGGCCGGATGCGGCCGAGGAATGCGAGGGCGACGGCCAGCTTTCCGGGGAAACGGAGCGCATGCAGCGCGCCCTGCTGCTCTGCCTCAACGCCGTCACTGACGAGCTCGCGCGCGGATACTTCCCGCTCAAAGACGTGCAGTCATTATCGTCGCAGAGCGGTGAATATTCCTATTCTTCGTTTGAGCATACTCCCTACCGCATAGTGCGTGTCACTTCGGACGGAAAAAAGGTCAGGTGGAGCGCCGAACCGCTCAGCCTCGTCTGCGACAGCAAGTCGGTGGAGGTGGAGTACGAGTACGTGCCCGATGCGCTCGGACTTTCGGACGAGTTCTCATATCCGGACAGCAGCGTTGGCGTTGCGCTGGTGAGCTATGGCGTGGCTGCCGAATATATGCTCATCGCGGGCGAGGTGGAGAGCGCCGAGATGTGGGAGAGCAAGTACCGCTCCGAAATTGACAGACAGCTGTCGCTCTCTCCCGTAAGGGGGCGCGTGCCTCCGAGGAGGTGGCTGTGAAGATCAGGCTGCGCAAGAGCACGACCTACTACAGACCCTCCGCAAAGAATGTTGACCTGCTCGACGAAGGCTGCTGTCTCCGCACGGTAAATCTTATACGGGACGACGGACATTATTTCCCCGCCGTTTCGGCCGTGGCGCAGCAGACCTTTGCCGACTGTCCCGAAGGGGTTGAAGGAGCGTACTATTCCGAGGGCAACGGCGCGCTGTTCGTTATCACCGCGACCGATGTTTACCGCCTCGACAGCGGAGCGTCGGCGTATGTGAAGATAGCCGACAGCCTTTCGGAGAAGCCCTTCTTTATCGATATGTACATCAACGGCTTTTCTGCTACCACTATGTTCAGCGGCAACAGCCGCGTGGTGTTCACGGGAATGGCGCAGGACACCGCAACGGACGATCACCTGTTTTCAACGGGCGTTGTGCACTGCGGCAGGTTTTTCGCCGTCGATAAATCGGACGGGTTCAAGTTGTGGTGGGCGGCTTCGCACCCCCTCGACTGGGAGGAGGGCATCTACGGCTGCGGCTATGTATGGCTGCCCGCCGAGGGCGGAAAAATTTTGCGCCTCTTCAGCTACGACGACCGCCTCGTGGCCGTGAGAGAGCGCGGCATAACCGTCGTTCGCGCCTACGGCGAGCCCCAGAACTACAAGGTTGACGCCACGGCCAACTACCTGACGGCCGACGGCATAATCGGCGATACCTGCGCGCTGTGCGGCGGGCAGATAGTTTTTTGTACGGACAGCGGCATCTATGCCTTCGACGGCTCGGACATCGAACGGCTCATGCGCTTTGATTGCGGCATATCCGCACCCCTTTGTGCGGCGGCCTGCGGCGAGAGGTACTTTTTAATGTGCACCGAAGAACACCTCGGCGAGGGCTGCGTGTACTGCTTTGACCTGTCTGAAGGGCTGGGTGCGGCGTGCGATATAAAGCCCTCCGCCCTCTTTTCGGGGCCCGACGGGGTGTATGCCGTCATCGGCACGGCTATCAAAAAGCTGCTTCCGGGCGAAGGGGAGGGAGAGTGGTATTCGGCCGAAGTGCGCTTCGGCGGGAGCAGAGCCCTTTTAAAGAGCATAGAGGCGGAGTGCGACGGCGAGGTGTCCGTCACTGTCTCCGCTCTCGGCGTGTCGCGCACCTTTTCGGGCAGCGGCGTGCACAGGGTAGGTATGAGCGGCAGTTCATTTTCTTTTTGCGTGCAGGCGGGCGGAACTCTCCGCACCCTCACAGCGCGGGCGGAGGTGTAAATGGATTTCGACATAATCGATCTGACCGAAGAGGAGGCCGAGTCGCTCTCCACCATACAGCTCAAGCTTCTGCGCACCGCCCAGCAGAACAAAAACGAGCTCTACCACAAGCTTCAGCAGGAGATAAACACCTACTACTGTCTGTGCAATACCAACAACGTCTATCTCGGTTCGTTGTTTACCGACAAGAAGGCCGAGCTTGAGGCTGAGTTTGACTATCAGGTGGCAATCCTGAAGGAACAGCTCATATTCAATATGAGCCTGAGCGAGCCGACCAACGACGATGAAACGGGTTCAAGCGGCAGCGACGACTCAGGTTATATCGTCGATTACGAGCTGTCCTATCTCGAACGCTACATTCAGGTCAGGGACTACTACCTCGGCATAGAGGACGCGTCCGAGCGCATGGCTCTGTTCGCCGCCGACGAAACTGCACAGAGCTACCTGGGAAGTTATTACACAACCTTATACAACTATCTTTCCACCTATACCTGATTTTCTTTGTTATCGGGGCGCGGCGCGGCCATTGCGGCCGCGCCGTGTTTTTTGGCCTGTCATTCCGACTGGAGCGAAGCGGAACGGAGAAATCTATCGATAAAATACGGTCTATGGTAAAGCCATAGCGGACGCATACTGCGGCTTAAAGATAGATTTCTCGGCTGCGCTCGAAATGACAGAGTAATAATATCGAACAAAGTTGTCTGCAAGAGATGCCGGTTAATGTGAAAGGGCAAGATTGCGGAACCCGACAGCGGGGTTACTCGCAGAGAATAGTTGGGGTGGTGAGATTTTTTCAGCGGCGCGCTTTTGCTTTACTTTTGCGCGCGGATATTTTATAATAATTGCCATGAAGATATCAGGCGGCTGGAAAGATTATCGCATAATTGCCACGGGCGACGGCATGAAACTCGAAAAATGGGGGGACGTGTGTCTTTTGCGCCCCGACCCGCAGGTCATATGGAAGAGCTCGTTCGATCTCTATTCCTACCCCGCAATCAACGCCGTGTACCGCAGAAGCCGCAGCGGCGGAGGCGGCTGGGAGAGGAGAAAGCCCTTCCCCGACGAATGGACAGTGGCGTACAACGACCTCGCCTTCAAAATAAAGCCCATGGGCTTCAAGCACACGGGCCTCTTCCCCGAACAGGCCGTCAACTGGGATTATATGCGTTCGCTCATAGAGGAGCGCAGGGCGGCCAGCCCGCAGGACAAAATTAAGGTTTTAAACCTCTTCGCCTACACGGGCGGCGCGTCTGTGGCCTGCGCAAAGTCGGGCGCCGAGGTCACGCACGTCGACGCGGCAAAGGGCATGGTCGAGCGCGCGGGCGAAAACACACGCCTTTCGGGCATAAATTCGGGCATACGCTACATAGTCGACGACTGTGCAAAGTTCGTCGCGCGCGAAATACGCCGCGGCAACCGCTACGACGCCATAATTATGGACCCGCCCAGCTACGGCCGCGGCCCCGGCGGCGAGATGTGGAAGATAGAGGACAACCTCTTCGACTTTGTCACCCTCTGCTCGCAGGTGCTGGCAGACAGACCGCTCTTCGTGCTAATCAACAGTTACACCACGGGCCTCCAGCCCTGCGTGATAAGCAACATATTGAAGCTGACATTAAAGCAGTTTGAAGGCAGTGTGGAGGCATACGAGATAGGCCTGCCCACCGACGAGGGCATACCCCTTCCCTGCGGCAACAGCGGCATATTCACAGGTAAATGATATGGACGACAAGGATTTAACCATTCTCTACGAAGACAACCACATAATAGTCGTGCTCAAGCCGCAGAACGTGGCTTGCTGTCCCGATGAAAGCGGCGACGACAACCTCTTTGACTGCGTAAAGAGATACATCAAGACAACCTACAACAAACCCGGCAACGTGTTTTTGGGGCTCGTTCACAGGCTGGACAGGCCCACTGGCGGCGTTATGGTGTATGCAAAAACCTCCAAGGCGGCGGCGAGGCTGTCCGAACAGATGCGCACGGGCGGCTTTGAAAAGCTGTATTTCGCCGTGCTGTGCGGCTGTCCTTCAAAGCCGCGCGCCACGCTCGAAAATTATCTGCGCAAGAACTCGCTCAACAACATGGTTTACGTCTGCACGCAGACGGAGGAGGGGGCAAAGTTCGCCTCTCTCGAATACACTGTGCTGGAGCGTAAGGGTGCGCTCACCCTGGCCGAAATTAAATTGCATACGGGCAGAACGCACCAGATACGCGTGCAGATGGCGGCCATAAACTGCCCGCTGTACGGCGACATGCGCTACGGCGGTGAAAACGCCGTAAAGGGCAAACTTGCGCTGTGGGCTTACTCGCTGCGCTTTTCCCATCCCACCACGGGCGAAAAACTGCGCTTTGAAATTGAACCTCCCAAAGACGAACGCCCCTGGAACAATTTCGCAATCAAGCTTTGAATTGTTCGTCCGCGTTAAATTTTAATGAAATTTTGTCCGTCGTTTTTCAAATTGATTGACAAAGGAACTATATTATAGTAGTATTTAGTAGTATGTATGCGCGCGCAGCGCGCTTTATAAAAGGTTGCTAATTTATGAAAAAACTCAGACTATCGCTAATCGCCGCCTCGGCCGTCTGCGCGGTTGCGGCATCGGCCATGACATTTACTTCCGTCGCGGCCGCCGACGACTACAGGGAAGTTACGCTAACGGGCACCAACGTGTTCTATGCCGGTGCGGGCGGGGCGCAAATTTCCGTTCATCGCTTCACCGAAGGCAGCGACTACACCGACTACACCTCCTTTATAATCGGCGAGGATCAGACGGTTGCTTTCCGCAAAAATCTTGCATACAGCTGGTATGCCCTTAACGAAAGCGATGTTGTTGAACACAATACGTTCAGCATGGAGATCGGCTTTACAGAGCTCAACTTCGAAAGCTATGTCATAAGGTTCCAGTCGCAGCAGTACAACATCACCGAGGACGGCGTCACCGAAAATTACCTCGTGTTCGTTCCCGACGGTGACAATCTCAACCTGTACGTCTCCGAGACGGAGGAGATTGCCGATGATGAACAGCCCACCTATGTGATTGAAGAGTATTCGACCGTTTCAATCGGCTTCGGCGACTATGCCGACGGAAATTATTCCATTCTCGTAAATGGTATAGACAGCGGGGCCGACTTTGTCAACGTGCGCGAAGCTTACGCCTCATATGTCTCTTCGGGCGATTCTGCGGCTACGCCCTTAACTTTCAGCGCCACCTTTGCCGAGGATGCCGGGGAGGACGTTACCTGCGAAATGATAATGCGTTCGCTCAACGGCCAGTCCTTTGAAGTATTCGACGCTGAGGAGGATGCTAACGGAAATCTTTCGGGATTTATTCACGACGATATGCCTCCCGTCGTCTGCCTGGCGCAGGGTATAAACTACCTCACATACGGCGAAGAGGTGGATATCGACTACACCGTAATCGACGTGATAGGCACTTCGCCCAGAACGACCGTTAAATACTACGTGCTCAGCACCGAAGATTTCAACGCTGCCGACTTTGACTATAACGACACTTCTGCTGAAGATTTGTTCAGGGATGTTACGACTTCTTCCGATTACAGACTCATTCGCGAGCCCAACACATATGTGCCTGACTCTGCATACGACGCTGCAACGGGCTTTATCGAAACTGACGGCTACAAGACCTACGGCCTGGTAAAACTCTGCCTGTATGTGAGGGATACCTCATCGTCGAGCGCACAGGGTGACTACGTATTCATTGACTGGTACGTTCCCGGCGAATACAAGGTTGACATAAACGACATCAAACAGACTGACCGCACGGTCGACAGCGGTTTTATAAGAATGGTGGAAGACCTTCAGGGCACTACCTATGCAGGAGATGCGGTCAATCTTGAAGAATACGAGGCGCGAATAGCACAAATAGAAGAGGAGTATCAGCAAAAGATCGACGATTATATTGCCGAGAATTATCCCGACGGACTGTTTGCAAGTTCGGACGCAAACCTCTATCTTCCCGATTTTTCCGGCTATGTTACGGATAACCTCGGCGGTTATACTGATCTCCAGTATCGCATATATTACAGTGCAAGCTCTACAGGCTCCACCGGCACGCTCGACTATAACGAGTTGGCAATGTCCATCTCCGAGGCGGATGTAACGTATCGCTTCACCATCTATGTGACGGATGCTGCCGACAACGAGATGTACTATCCCGACGAAAACGGCGAACTGCAGACCATCTCCACGGACGACATCTGGGACGAGGATTTTGCAGACCTTCTGCCTTTCTTCGAGGTTTCGGTCTCCTATAAGTCGGCCACGGTAGAAACTCCCGGTTTGCAGTCGGTAGGCTATGTGGGTTCGACCTACAACAGTGCTTCCTTCGACATAACCGGTGTATCCGGCACATATTCGACTGCCTATTACCTTTATATATTTGATCGTGACCGCTTTTACCGCGAACAGCAGATAGAGCTCTCGTATAACGACGTAATTTCGTCCGTCGACGCGTTGTTCTCCAACACGTACCGCGAAGGTTTGAATACCAGGCAGTATTTCACGCTCGTCACCGACGACGAAGAATACGCCGACTACGAGTGGGACTCCACCAACGTGACCTTTGTTCCGCAGGATTCTACCGAGTACTACGTAGTGAGGCTTGAACTCAAGGATACAGGACTTTCAAACACCGTAACCAATTCCTTCCTCGTTGTCCGCGCGTCCGCGCGTGCCGCTGAAATTTACGGTGAGGACAATTGGGTGCAGAACAATATTGCCTCGATAGTTCTCTTCTGCGTTGCAGGCGTATGCTTCATAGCTTTCATAGTTCTGCTCATCGTCAAGCCCAAGGACAAGGGCGATATAGACGCAATCGCGCTCGAAATCGCCGGCGATGATGACAAACCCTCCAAGGGCGGCAAGCGCAAGGGCAAAAAGTAATTGAATATTTTTAAGTATTAAAGCCGCGGCGCTCTTTCTAGAGCGCCGCGGCTGTTTTAGGCGGTTAAGCTACAGAACTTAGTTAAATAGATGTAGAATACTCTATGTTGGCAGAGTCAGCCACAGTATCGGTAAATACGGAAGTGTTAAAACTTATGGATACGCCTTGAATATTAAATCCTATGCAACCAATAAAAGGATTACGGTTATGTCTATATTGAGCAGTAACAGAAGTTACACTATGATTAGGCGCATAATAAGTAGGGTTATGTGCAGGAATAAGATTGAAATTTGATGAGCCATATAGCTTTGTGGGTGGATATGAAAAAGTATCATCAACTATGCGGCCTAATTGCACATTATATGCAAGTGCGCTAAGAGTAATATTGGCTGCGTTATAGCTTTCAAGTTTATAACTTAATCCTTCAATTGCATCAGTTTCTGCATAATTATACTGATAGAATGAATTTTCTTCTAATGTAAAAATATTTGAATCCCAATTTACTATTACGGCGTCTTGTTTTAAATAGAATGGAATGTTTAACCATCTATACGCAGTAGTAATATAGACATGCTCAATTTGCTTTGTTGTATAATCAGTATACATATAAATAGGTGTAATCATAAATATCATATCCTCATCAGGGATAGTGCCTCTTGCTTCGACATTGGTTGTTTCAGTTAATGTTAAAACAGTGCTTTCACCACATTCAAAAGGTTGATTATATAAATCATTGTATAGATGTTCAATTTGTTCGCTGCTAGTTGATTCTAAGTAAAGCGAAGGGATGTTAGAATCCAGTAAATACTGCTTCATTTCGTCAAGACTTACAGATGTGGTTAGTTTGAGATTACCCATTGAAGAAGCCATAATTACAGATGTGGATAATAATAGGATTGGTAGTTTGTAAAGTTTACGCATAAGCGCCTCCATATTAAAAATTTATTGGTTAATATATTGTTAAATAGCAATATTGATCATAAGTTTAGTTTTATCATTTTAATTAATAAATGTCAATATGTACAAATAATATTTTTCAAAATATAATTAAAAACATTTCTGTAAAATTTTTATTGACATTTTTAAAACGAGTGATATAATAGACCTATTATGAAAAATATAGCACTTATTTTGTTTGGTATTGGAATGGTTTTATTTGGTATATTCTGCCTTGAGTTTATGCAGCTCGGAACGGAGTCTTATGTCCTTGCGTATCTTGGGCCAATATGTGGCATTGCAGGCTTTATAGCCTGTATCGTTGGTTTAGTAAATACGTTTATTTCGGCTTCCAGAGAAAAGGCCAAGGATGACGAACGTGACAATAGCCATAATGATATGCATACTGTATAATTTATAAAAATTACGCGCGGCGCTCTTTTAAGAGCGCCGCGGTTGTTTATAGTGAACAGAGAATAGTGAAGAGTGAATAGTTGTGGTTTAATGGCATGCTTCGTCGCAAGGCAGGGTTTGGAATGTGAGCATATTTTGTAACAAAAAAGTAATAATTATTGAAAACGAATATTGACAACAAGTACATTAAGGTTTAAAATATAATATAATAAATGGTAGCGATTACCTGAACTAAGGGCGGATAATGAGCAATAATTACGATGTAAAGAATTTCACGTTTTTCAAGCAACGTGATTTAACTTATTCCACCGACAGCCTTACCGGCGTCCTTTCGCGCGACGAGGTGGCGGAGTATGTCCGGTTTTTGCTTTCAAACGAAGTGCCCTTCAGTTTTGCCATTGTGGACGTTGATAACTTCAAAACCGTAAACGATACATTGGGTCATTTGCTTGGCGACAGGGTTCTTGCCATTTTTGCGTCATATCTCTGTGAAAAGGTAGGCTCTTTGGGTATTGTGGGCAGGTTTGGCGGCGACGAGTTTATGGTGGTGCTTGAGGGCACCACCGAATATAAGGATGTATGGGATCTTGGCCACGACATCAATATGAATATCGGTTCGCTCAAGTTCGGTGATATCAAGGGCCTTTCAATTACGGTTACGATGGGCATTTCGCGCTCTCCCATAGACGGAAAAACTTACGATGGCCTTCTGGCCCTGGCCGACAAGGCGCTCTACCGCGGCAAGATGAAGGGACGCAACTGTTTTATAATCTATCTGCCCGAAAAACACCGCGACATCGACATCACAAAGGAGATGAGCATAAGGTATACGAGCACCCATCTCTGTTCGCGGGTGTTCCACTATCTCACCGTCACAGAAAATGTTGAGGACGGAATCGGTTTGCTGTTCAGACAGTTCGTTGCATATTTTATGGTGGATCACATCTGCCTGGAGACTAGCGGCGGCATAAATTTTCAGGTCATACACCACCTGTCCAAGAACAAGAATTTCGCCCATCTCAATTACGATGGTATCGGCGATTTTGTCAACAATATCGGCATCGTCTCCTTCAATAAGGTAGAGGAAATGGAGGAAGGCAAATATTCGCCCATGCTGCGCGAGCTCATAAACCAGCACATAAGTTCTGCACTGTATTGCAGGATAAGCGCCTTCGGCAAGGTGTACGGCTATATCCGCGTCGATATGACCGACACCGTGCGCATCTGGCAGCAGTCAGAGATGGATATAATCATAATAATGGCCAATGCCATAGGCCTGTTGCTTCATTATCAGAACAAAACGCTCGAAGATTTGCCCCGCCAGGAAGTGCTCCTGCTGGGCTCCGAGCAATAAAATGTATTCGCCCGCCCGCGGCGGAGCTGTGGCTCCGCCGCGGGCTGTTTTAGTGAATAGAGAATAGTGAAGAGTGAATAGTTGAGGTATAAGTGTATGCTTCGCCGCAAGAGCG
>DVNU01000061.1 GCA_018714165.1 Candidatus Coproplasma excrementipullorum
GACCCCGACATATACCTGCGCGAACGGGCAAAGGACGAGCTTTTGCCCTGGGAATTTATAGACATCGGCATTACCAAACAATTCTTCGAGCGCGAGCGCGGGCGCGCCTATGCGGGCGTGGTTACGGGCAGTTGCAAGGCAGGTTGCGCGGGTTGCGGCCTGCAGACCATATGCCCCGCCGCAAAGGGGGAGAGATGATAGCCTTTAAATACACAAAGATTGACGGCGCGGAGTACCTTTCGCACCTCGACCTCCTCCGCCACATCTACCGCACGCTCAGGCGCGCGGGCATACCTTTAAATTACAGCGGCGGATTCCACGCACACCCCAGAATATTCCTCAACAATCCCCTCGGCACGGGCATAAAGTCGGTGGCCGAATACGCCACCATAGACACTCCCTTTACGGGCAACTTTAAGCCCCTTTTCAACGCGTTTTCGCCAACAGGGGTAAAGTGCCTGGACTGGAAAATAGTCGACAAGAACCAGAACTATGCCAACTGTATAGTAAAGTGCTCCTATTCCGCCGCAGGCGTGGGAGAGTTTGACATACCCGCATTTATGGCGCAGGATAAAATAATCATCACCGATCTGCGCGGGCGCGAAGTGGATATCCGCCCAAGGATATATGCCGTTGAACGCAGCGGCGACAGACTTTTATTCACACTGGGCTGCGGCGAAAACAACCTCCGCCCCGACCTGTTCTGCCAGCACCTGTGCTCGCAGACCGGCGGGCACGCGACGGACATTTTAAAGACCGCCTCATATATGAGCGGCGATGAGTTTGTATAAAAATTTTTAAGGAATTTATATATACATATGGGCAAAAAAACGCTTTATTTTGACAGTTTCTGCGGCATGGAGTCGTACGCCGCCGTGGAGGACGGAAAGCTTACGGAATTCAACTATGAATCCCGCCACCGCGTGAACATTATAGGCAACATCTATAAGGGCAGAGTGACGGACGTTTTAAACGGTATGCAGGCGGCGTTTGTAAACTGCGGGCTGGAGCGCAACTGCTACCTTTCGGTTGAAGACCTATTCCCCGACAAGAACAAGTACGACGGAAGCGAGGTGGATATCCCCGCCGAACTCAATTTAAAGGTGGGCGACGAGATACTCGTTCAGGTGGTAAAGGCGCCCGTGGGCAAGAAGGGAGCAAAGGTGACGACGGCGCTGTCGTTTGTGGGCAAGTATCTGATATATATGCCCAACACCCCCTTTATAGGCGTTTCGCGCAAAATTCACGACGCCGAGCTGAGAAAGACGCTGATGTTTTCGGCCACGCGCAAGTGCCGCGGAAGCGAGGGAATGATAGTGCGCACGGCCGCGCCCTATGCCAACCGCAAGCAGGCGGACGCCGAGCTGGATTATTACCGCCGCCTCTACCGCGCCATGCTCGACAAGTTCAAAAAAGTGCCCGTGGGTGAAATTCTGTATACCGATTATCCGCTGTTCATGCGCGTGATGCGCGACACACTGCTCTTCGACGTGGAAAAAATTTACGTGGGCAACAGTGCGGTTTACGAGCGCATGACCGACTTAATCAAAGCGACGGCAACCAAAGTGCGCGGCGTTGAACTGTACGACAAGGGCACGGACATGTTCTATGACCTTGGCCTGACCCCGCAGATACTGGAGCTGGTATCACCCCGCGTTGAGCTTGAAAACGGGGCGTACCTTATAATAGAAAAAACGGAGGCGCTGACCGTTATAGACGTGAACACAGGCAGGTTTACCGGCGACGACAGCCTGGAGCATACCGTGTACTACACAAATATCCTAGCCGCCAGGGAGATAGCCCGCCAGGTTCGCCTGCGCAACATCGGCGGCATAGTGGTAGTCGATTTCATCGATATGGACGACGATAAGCACCGCGCAGCGCTTGTGGAAGAGCTTGAAAGGGCGCTTGAAAACGACAAGACCAAGTGCAACGTTCTGCCAATGTCCAAATTCGGGCTGGTGGAATTCGCGCGCAAGCGCACGGGGCCGTCGGTGACCTCACAATTTGTGCGCCCCTGCCGCTATTGCGGCGGATCAGGCGCGGCGTTCGTGCCCGAATTCACCATTTTAAAGATACGCGCACACCTTCTGGATCTGCTTTCCAAGGGCAACCGCGTTGTGTGCATAGACATGAACGCGGCCATTGCCGACAAACTGGTCACCTGGCGCGAACTTGTGGACGAAGTGCAGGAGCGCTATCCCCTTGCCCGCGTCTACATTATACCCCACCGCACCTATCACGACGACCATTTCACCCTGCGCTCCGACCTCTCCCCCACCTTCCCCATACCGCAGGATGGAATACAATTGTACTAGGTTAACAAAAGTGGTGCCCTGGCCGAGGACATCCACTTTTCGTTATTTGCGGGACCTTCTCGTGCGGCGCAAGGATAACGCCACACTCGGTCACTGCTCGCACGTTATTATGTGCTCGCTCATCTCACAACGCGCAGACAGTGGGTGTCCACTGTCTGCAGAAGTGCGTTGTTCGCCCCGCTTTGCGCGATAATTTAAGGGCCCACAATTATATAATCGCGCAAATTCACCCCGCTGAGGTGCAGATATGCGCAAATTGTGGCCTTTGCCCCAAAAGCGCGGTTTTGGGGCAAAACATTATTTATGCGCATGCGGCGCAGTGAATATTGTCGCCGCAATTATATTTTGTTTCGCCGCTCCCCTGTCATTTCGGGCAAGCGCAGCGCCGCTTTTGCAGTTTGCGAAAGTTGGAAATTTATATAATCTCAAAACGCAAAACTAAGCGAACGCCAGTGAGCGCACAGAGAAATCTGTCAAAAAAATCGGTCTATGACAATACAGGTACGGACATATCGACCAAAGTATAAAGATAGATTTCTTCGCGCCGCACCATCGGTGCTCTGGTAGAAATGACAAGAAGTTGCGATTGACCGAAGATTGACTGCAAATAAGGATAGTACAAAGAGCGCGACAATATTCACTGAATATTGTCGCGCTCTTTATTTTTTGCGTTAGTTGGCACATATTATGGAGTTAAAGCAGTTTTTCAATGGCCGCGGCCACCCCGTCGGCATCGAGCAAAGAGGTATCTATCTTTATGGTATCGAGCTCACCGTAGTGCCCCAGCCGCTCAAGCGCCCTCGATTTTACCCCCTCATCGCGTTCGCCGCGGGATATGTCGCGGTCCATGCGTTTTAACAGCTCTTCGGGCGGGCAGATGAGCGATATGTTGACAACGCGCACCCCCGTCAGATCGAGGCGGGCAAGTATGCCGTTTATTATACTCTGTTCGTGCATTACCCAGCTGAAGATTATATTGCCGTACTGCCCGCAGGAGAGGAAGTTATTGAGGCAGTGACAGATGTTGTCCAGCACGACGGCCTTGGTCGCCCCGTTGACGACGAAGGGGCTGGCGTTCCAGCACCAGTCGCCGTCCAGCCAAACGGCAGAGGGCAACCGATTTAAAAGTTTGCGGGCGGCCGTGCTCTTGCCCACGCCCATCGGCCCGCCGATCAATATCAGATTTGTCATAATGATTTATAGAAGAAGTTGCAGTCGGTATCCTCGCAGTACTCGTCGGCTTCCTCGTAGCCGCGAGAAATGAAGAATGTTTGCGTGCCCTCGGCGGGGAGGATATAAAACTTTTGCGCACCCCTCTCTTTGAGTTGAGCCTCGGCATAGCGCAGGAGCGCCGAACCTATGCCCCTGCCGCGCATTGCGGGGGTGACGTACAGCTCGCGCACGGTACCCAGGCCTTCGCGAAGACACCATTCGTTTTCGATTGAATCAATCTGGTAGATGACAAACCCGCATATGCACCCTTCATCCGCGACGGCGATGTTCAGGAGGGCGGCGTCACAGTCGGCCAGAACATATTCGTCCAGCAGATGGTCGATGTCCTCGTCGCACTCCATTTCGGCATAATAGTCCTTGAAAAGCGCGCAGAACCCCGCGCGGGCACCATCATTCAAAAGATTGATTGTCATAATGTCTCCTTAATATTATCGCCGCACCGATATGAGCGCACCCGTAAGCGCGGCAATGAGATGCGACGGCTATCAAATGTTGTAAAAAAAGAGTGCGCAGTTAAAGCGCACCCTTTAATTTTTATTCTGCTTTGGGATAGACGGAAACCTGCTTGTTGTCCTTGCCGACCCTTTCAAACCTTACAACGCCGTCGGAAAGAGCGAAGAGCGTATCGTCCTTGCCCATGCCTACGTTGTTGCCGGCCTTGAATTTGGAGCCGCGCTGTCTTACGAGGATATTTCCCGCAAGCACGAACTGTCCGTCCGCGCGCTTTACGCCGAGGCGTTTTGCGTTACTGTCTCTGCCGTTGTCGGTTGAACCGCCGCCCTTTTTGTGAGCGAATAACTTTATAAACAACATTTAACTATCCTCCTTGATTATTCAGCGGCCTGCTCAGCGGCTTCTTCTGCCTTGGGAGCGGCCTTTTTGCGGGTGGTCTTCTTTGCGGGAGCCTTTGCCTCAACCGCGCCGATAGCTGTAATCTTCACGGTCGTGAAGGGCTGCCTGTGACCCTGCTTCTTCCTTTCGTTCTTCTTTGCCTTGTACTTGAAGACGATGATCTTCTTGTCCTTGCCCTGGGAAACGACTTCGCCGCTTACCACTGCGCCTGCGACCTCTGCCCCAACCTTGATGTTGCCTTCGTCGGCACACAGAACTACGGGGAAGGTGACGGTTGCGCCCACTTCAGCGTTGAGTTTTTCAACCTTGACGACGTCGCCCACGGAAACGCGGTACTGCTTGCTTCCGTTCTCAAAAATAGCGTACATTTAAATTTAGTCCTCCTCTAACCAGTCTCGTCGGATTCAAAATTGCCAATGGCTTAGGCGGCGATTAAAAATTTTCGCACTTAAAAAAGCCCGTTCCGAACGGCTCGACAATTAATTTAGCATAAATGCAGGCCATAAGTCAAGCGATTTTGCGCAAATGCGCATAATTTGAGGCAGAATATCGATAATATTGATATAAATCAAACGGAGGAATTATGGAAGAACCTAAAACCGACGGCGAAATAGTAGCCGAAATTTACCGCAACGCACAGCTTGCGCTGACATCCATTGCAGACATTCTGCCCGAAATCGACGACGAGGAGATAAAAAAGGAGATACTTTCCGAACACGAGGAGTACGAGAGAATCTGCGCCGAGGCCGCCCTGCTGGCGCAGAGAATGGGCGCTGAGGTCAAGGAGCCCTCGCCCGTAAAAAAGGCAATGATGTGGTCGGCCATAAAGATGAACGCGGCTGCGGACAATTCGCGCTCGAACATCGCGCAGATGATGATACGCGGCACGGTGACGGGAATAACCTCTTTAAAGACGACGATGACCGAGGGCGAGCACTCCATGGGCGAAGAGGTGAAAAAACTGCTTAAAGACCTGATCACCGCCGAAGAGAGCTTTGAGACCAAGCTTAAAAAATTTCTGTAAATATTAACGGCAAGTTCAGCCTTACTCAAAGCCTTGTCACTTCGAGCGAAGCCGAAGGCGCAGTCGAGAAATCTATCAGAAATGTTTTCCCCATTGTTAGCCGCGGGCACAAATCACCTGTTCAGCGCCATATATTCGGTGGGGGACACGCCGTAATACTTTTTGAACACGCGCGAAAAATAGAGCGGTTCGACAAAGCCACACATTTCGGCAATCTGCGAAACGGTGTAATTGGAATACCTGTTGGTGACGCCCGAAAGCATTATTTCGCGCGCAAGCGACATACGCTTTGCCGTGAGATATTCCAGCGGGGTGAGCCCCACTTCGCGCCTGAAGAGCTTGCGCACATAGTCGTAGTTGAGCGGCAGGCTCTTTATACAGTTTTCAAGCGAGAAAAGCGCGTCCGAAACGCTCCTATCAATC
>DVNU01000062.1 GCA_018714165.1 Candidatus Coproplasma excrementipullorum
ATACCCGCAGACAAGATGGGTATGGACATCGGCGAAAAGACGAGAGCGCTCTATGCCGAAGCCGTTCACGGCGCAAAGTCGGTAATCTGGAACGGCCCCATGGGCGTGTTCGAGAACCCCACCCTTGCAAAGGGTACGATAGCTGTTGCCCAGGCGCTTGCAGACGTTTACGGCAAGTGCACGACGATAATCGGCGGCGGCGACAGCGCGGCGGCCGTTCAGCAGCTGGGCTTTGCCGATAAAGTGACCCACATCTCCACGGGCGGCGGCGCCTCGCTTGAGCTGTTCGAGGGCAAAGTTTTACCCGGCATTGCATGCTTAAATGACAAGACAAATTAATCGCGATATAACTCTATTGATATGCCGCGGCGACGTCGTCGCCGCGGCAATATTGTTAAAAGAAATTATTTAAATTTATAAGACAAATATAGAGGAGAAATTATGCGTAAACCTTTTATTGCAGGAAACTGGAAGATGAACATGACCGCGGAGAGCGGTGCAAAGCTGATTGAAGAGCTTAAACCGCTGGTTGCGGATGCAAACTGTGACGTAGCTCTCTGCGTGCCCGCCATTTTAATCCCCGCCATGACCAAGGCGGCCGAGGGCAGCAACATTGCCATTGGCGCACAGAACGTGCACTGGGCGGAGAGCGGCGCATATACCGGCGAAATTTCGTGTGCGCAGCTTAAAGAATACGGCGTGAAGTATGCCATTATAGGACACAGCGAGAGAAGGCAGTACTTCGGCGAGACCGACGAAGGGGTGAACAAGCGCACCCTGGCGGCGCTTGCACACGGCATTACCCCCATAGTATGCGTCGGCGAAACGCTTGAAGAGCGCGAGGGCGGCATCACCGAAAAGGTCATCTACAGACAGCTCAAGGACGGCCTTGCAGGCGTTGAGGACATCACCAAGGTTGTAATTGCCTACGAGCCCGTCTGGGCGATAGGCACGGGCCGCACCGCCACCGACGAACAGGCCGAAGAGACGATTGCATTCATCCGCAAGACGATTGGCGAGCTGTTCTGTCCCAAGTGCGCGGAAAAAATTATCATTCAGTACGGCGGCTCGATGAACGCGGGCAACTGCAAGGGACTGATGGCCCAGCCCGACATCGACGGCGGCCTTATAGGCGGCGCCTCATTAAAACTCGACTTTGCAAAAATAGTAAACTTTGATAAGTAAAATGGTTGGCGGCGGGCAAAAATATTGCCCGCCGCCTTTAAAAATTGCGCCAATTGAGTTGCTAACAACTGATATTTTGGTTTATAATAAATGGCGAAGAAAAATTTATTTTGAGGTACAAGAATATGAGCAAGAAAGTGCCCTACGCACTCATTATTATGGACGGCTATGGCATTGCGCCCGCAGGCCCCGGCAACGCGATAGCTTTGGACGGCAGCAAAAATATTGCCGGACTTGAAAAAGAATACCCCTCCGCCACCCTCGGCGCAAGCGGACTTTCGGTTGGACTGCCCGACGGACAGATGGGCAACAGCGAAGTCGGACACCTCAATATGGGCGCCGGTCGCATCGTATACCAGGATCTGACTAAAATTACAAAGGCCATTGAGGACGGAGATTTCTTTTCCAACCCCGCCTTGCTGAAGGCCATGGACAATGCCAAAAACGGCAAAAAACTGCACCTTTACGGCCTCGTTTCGGACGGCGGCGTACACAGCCATCTGACGCACATTTTTGCCCTTCTGGACATGGCAAAACTGTTCGGCGTTAAGGATGTGTTTGTGCACTGCTTTATGGACGGGCGCGACGTTTCACCCACAAGCGGAGCGGGCTTTATAGCCGAACTTCAGGAGCATATGGCAAAGATCGGCTGCGGCAAGGTAGCCTCGGTAGTCGGCAGATATTATGCAATGGACCGCGACAACAACTGGGACAGGGTTGAAAAGGCCTATGATATGCTCACACTCGGCACGGGTAAGGAGTGCACCGACCCCGTTGCGGCCGTGCACGAGAGCTATGACGAGGGCGTAACCGACGAGTTCATCAAGCCCATAAAGGTATATGAAAACGGCAAGCCCATAGGTCTGATTGAAAAGGGCGACTCTGTAATCTGCTTCAACTTCCGCCCCGACCGCGCGAGGGAGATAACCCGCGCCGTTTCGCAAAATCCCTTTGTTGTGCCCAAGGGAACGGCGTTTGAGAGAAAGACGGGATTTTTGGAGCCCGTTTACGTATGCTTCACCGTGTATGACGCCGAGTACAAGAATGTGGAAATCGCCTTCCCCAAGACGACTTTAAACAACACGCTGGGCGAATACCTGGCAAAGATGGGCAAAAAGCAGCTGAGAATTGCCGAGACCGAGAAGTATGCGCACGTAACATTCTTCTTCAACGGCGGCGTTGAGGCGCCCAACGAGAACGAAGTGCGCGACCTCATCCCCTCGCCCAAGGTTGCAACATACGACCTTCAGCCCGAAATGAGCGCCTACCTTGTTACCGACAAGGTGCTTGAAGAGCTGGACAGCGGCGAATTTGACGCCATAATTTTAAACTTTGCCAACTGCGACATGGTTGGTCACACGGGCGTAATCTCCGCGGCGGAAAAGGCCGTGCATACGGTTGACGAATGCGTTAAAAAGGTGTGCGACAAGATACTTGAAATGGGCGGCGCGGCGATTGTAACCGCCGACCACGGCAACGCAGACAAACTGCTTTCCGACGACGGCTCGCCCTTCACGGCGCACACCACCAACCCCGTGCCCGTGATAGTTGTATCCGAAAAGTACAAGAACGCCGAGCTGAGGACGGACGGAATTCTGGCCGACCTTGCCCCCACTCTTTTAACGTTAATGGGATTACCCATACCTGAGGAAATGACGGGAAAATCATTAATAAAATAAAAGTTAACGAAACTTATTAAAAAACGGCGCGGCCGCAGGCCGCGCCGTTAGTTTAGTTACGCTAATTATCGTTTTGCGGCCGCCCGTTTCGGGCGGCCGCAAGTTTTTTAGTTGTATTATATCAACCCCATTTACTTGAATTACGTTCATTTTCCTGCCGTAGTCTCTCTTCCTCCCACCGCCTCATTTGCTCTTTTTGCATTGCAGATTGACGGCTTGACTCTTCAGCTATCCTAGCAGTATGCTTCGCTGTTTCGCGTTCGGAATCGCGGCGTTCACGTTCATATTCTGCCTGACGTTCGGCAGCATCTGCCTGGCGCTTTGCATATTCTGCCTGCTCCTGTGCATATTTTTCAGCCCTCTTTTGAGATTCCATAACCTCGCGCCTATGTTTATCCTCTTTTCTTTGGCGCTCCATTTCACGAAATCGTCTATCAATTTCATCATTTTCACGCTTGATAATCTCTTGAGCCTGAAATAGCGCAGATTGATAATCCTGTGCTGTACCTGACTGCATTTGCTTATATGTATAGTTAAGCAACCTTACATTTCTATCAAAAATTTCAGGTAAATATTTTGTTGTAACTTTTATTTTTTTATCTAAAGCGTCTCTGTATTCAATATATTTATCTAAAGTATCCCTGAGTTTGCTACACCTGCCAGTCAATTCGTTTTCTTTTTCGGAACAATTGACATATAATTTTGATGAAATGAGCTGGGCACCATCTTTATATACTTCTTCATATAATTTTTTATAAATCGTCTGTGCACACAACTTATTATAATTTAATAACTTTTTTTGATAATTATTATCCACCCTGTTCCTTATTAAACTAATCAATATAAATGGCAACAAAAGGAGCATAGTAATTGCCCAGCCCATCAGAATTACAGCCAAATACCTGTTGATATTAAAATCGGGATATCCAGTTATATTAAATGTAATGAACATAAATGAGATACTAAGTGCAAAAAGTACCACAACGGCTATAAGCATTTTTTTAGCGCGCTTTTTAGCTTTATTTGTATTATAATTTTCTATTTCGCTATTAAGTGTTTCCCCTATTTTTACAATATGGGTAAGCATTTTTTCTTCTATTGCCATCTTGAATTTTGCTATATCCCTACATAAAAGCAAGTCAGAATATCTTTTGCCATTTTCTGATTTATTAACCAAGTCCGACTCTTCAAATGCCGTACTTAAACGACTTGCTATGGCAATCTGCTTTGATTCGCCAAGAACATTATAAGACGAATCAACAACTAATAGATTACTTATGGCAAAAGTATAATACAACTCTTCTTCAACAATACCAAATTCACCACCATATTTATTTATAGTGGAGGCGATTGCAGACATCAAACCTTTTGTATATACAAATATTTTATCACCCTTCGCAACTTCTCTCCATTGAGAGGCGGTATATTTATCGTCAAGCTCTAATATTTCATTTATACAAGCCGACGGAATATTAAATTTATGCACTGTTAAGAAGAAGTTTTTATTTTTTCCTAATATAATACCTGACAGAGCCTCACTATAACTATTTATTTTAGATGATATATCGCTATAGTTGTAGACATTGTAAATATCATATGGATATTTTAAAGCATTTAATTGATATGTATATTTCTGTTGGGTAGAGTAATTATCCATAAACAAAAACTGTGCTGGTGTCATTTTTGAATACTTCACCCCAACAGAGTCAATGTACTGGTTGGTTTTCTCTAACTGTGCTTTAATTTCCGGCAATGTATTTACAATTTCATTATATTTTTTGATCGATTCCGGGATATATTTAGAATAATCATCATAAAAGTAGTTATAAGCGAAATCAACAACATCCTCGACAACAGATTTGTATTGATCAACATACCTCTGTGAAATATTTTCCTGTGTAATTTGTTTCATCCTTTCCTCCCACGCATTAGTTAAATTTATTATATCAAGTCTCATAAGACTTGTCAAGTCTTAAATGACTTGATTTTTAATATAATATAAATATGGATACAAAAAAATATTCCGCCAATATCTTTGCTGAAAGACTCAAAGAATTGAGAGCAACTAAAGGGCTAAGTCAAATGGGATTGGCTCAAGCAACGGGATTAAGTCAGTCTGCTATTGCAAAATGGGAAATGTGCAAAACAGAGCCAACAGCGTCATCGCTTTATATTCTTTCAAAATTTTTCAATGAGACCACAGATTATTTAATAGGCTTGACAAATTGATATACTGCCGCGGCGGAATGGAATTCCGCCGCGGCTTTTTTGCTTGCAAAAATTTAAGGCGGTGATTATAATATATTGAGATATGACGCAGTTTACAGACAGTGAAAATAATTTGGAAAACAAGCAGGATACAGCGCCCGACAGGGCGCAGGCCTTTTTTACAAAACCTTTGGTTGTGTGCATTGGGGCCATAATATGCTGTATTCTTTGGGGCAGTGCCTTCCCCTGCGTTAAGATTGGGTACAACCTTTTTTCGGTGGATACAACGCACGTTCCCTCCATTATTTTGTTTGCGGGGCTGCGCTTTACGCTTGCGGGACTGCTTGTAATAATATTCGGCTGCATACAGCAGAAGAGATTTTTGATACCGAAAAAACAAAACTGGTGGCGCGTGCTGCTTGTATGCTGTTTTCAGGCGGTGGCGCAGTACATCTTTTTCTACATTGGTCTTGCTAACGTTTCGGGCGTTAAGGGCTCGGTTTTAAACGGCCTGGGCGTATTCTTTACAATCCTTATAGCCTGCTTTGTGTTCCGCACCGAAAAATTTAACCTTGTAAAGCTTGCGGGGTGCATTCTTGGATTCGGCGGAGTAATTCTTATAAACCTTGGCGGCGACTTTTCGTTTGAATTTACGCTGATGGGCGAGGGATTTGTGATACTTTCGGGGCTTTCGGCGGCGGTTGCGGCAGGGCTTGTGAAGGTATTTTCAAAATACGAGGACACGACGGCGCTGTGCGGCTGGCAGTTTTTTATAGGCGGCCTGGCACTCATTGCAGTGGGCGCGGGCTTCGGCGGACACGTTATGCCTATAGGAGCCGGCGCGTACTTTATGCTGTTGTACCTTGCACTCATCTCCTCGGTTGCGTTCACGTTGCAGGGATACATCGTAAAGTACAACCCAATCTCTAAATTTGCCGTTTACAAGAGCACAAACCCGCTGTTCGGCGCGGTGTTTTCGGCAATTATTTTGGGCGAAAGCGACCAGCTTTTAAGTTACTACACCATAATTGCCATAATTTTGGTTTGCCTTGGAATATTTATCATAAATAAATTTGGCGAGCGGCGCAAAAAAATTTGATTTAGCCCTCATTTTTAATTGTAAAATATTTTTTGCTGTGTTATAATTTTGAAGCAATAAAATGTTAAGGATGATATTATGTACGAAGCATATCTTATAAGTTCGGTCGTTTTATACGTTTGCCTGTTTGCTGCGGCGGTTGTTGCTATAATTCTGGTGCTCTTCCAGCAGAGCAACTCTGAAGGTATTCAGGGCATAACCGGTTCAAGCGAGACATTCTTTGGCAAAAACAAAGGTCGTTCGCTTGAGAGCAGAATGAAGAAATGGACGTGGATCTGCCTTGCGGTTATCACCGTTCTGGCCATCGTTGCCTATGCAATCGCGCTCATCGCAACGAGTTTACTTGGTTCATAAAATGTACGTATGCGGCGGCTGAAAATTATTCAGCCGCCCGTTATTTTATTAACGTAAATTAAGCGCTGGCGACGCGCATAATTTACCGTTATTTTGGGGAGCCAGCTCCCCTTTGCGCGATTCTAATCTAGCCCTCAATTATATAATCGCGCAAATTCCCCACGGTGAGCCGCAGGTATGCGCAAATTGGGACGAGCAAGGTATTCTCAAAACAGTACAGTGTACTGTTTTGCTTTGCGAGAGCAGTAAGCGCATTATACGCGCGAACGGCGACCAAAACGGCAGATTCCATTACTGCCGTTGCGAACTTGCCGCGCGAAAGCGTGATTTCGCTTGCGCCGTAAATTATTTTAGAAATTAACGCAAATCTCACCTTATGGCGCTTATGATTTTCCTCCCCTTGTCATTCTGAGCGCAGTGCAAGCGGAGTCGAAGAATCTCTTTAAATCCGTTGTCCGTCGCTGTCGTTCCGAGATGTTTCGACTTCGCTCAATATGACAATGGATTTAAAATCTTTATTGACCATTGCGTGATAACACAAAGAATAAAATAAATTAAACATACTGATATTATGAAATTAAAAGAGAAGATTTTAAGCAAAATTAAAAACGGGAGCCTTACTTTTAAAAACGCCAAGGCGATGTGCGACGGCCTGGGCGTGAAATATTCCGAGCGAGACAAGGTTAAAAAACTGCTTGGCGAACTTGAGGACGAGGGCGAAATTATAAAGGACGCGCAGGGCGGTTATGCCACGCCCGCTCAACTCGGCGCCTTCCGCGGCACCGTGCAGGGAAACGAGCGCGGCTTTGCCTTTATCATTCCCGACGAAAAGGACGTGCACGACGGCGATTATTTTGTGCCCCGCCGTGCGCTTAACGGTGCAATGAACAGGGACAAGGTGCTGGCCGTGCACAAACGCGGCACCGAGGACGAGGCCTACGTTGTAAAAATTATTGAGCGCGGACAGAAGCGCATTGTGGGCACCTTTGAAAAGGACAAGCGCGCGGGCTATGTTATACCCGACGACAAGCGGTTCGACAGCGACGTGTACGTGCCCCTCTCCCTCTGCCTCAACGCTAAGCCCGGCGACAAGGTTGTGGCCGAGATTACATCCTACCCCAAAAACGCCATGGTGGGCGGAAAGATTGTGGAAATTTTGGGCGAGAGCGGAGATTTTTACACCGAAGAGCTTTCAATAATACGCAGTTACGGCCTCATCGAGGAGTTCCCCGCCGAGGTTGAAAAGGCGGCCGATGAAGTGGCTCGCCAGCCCATAGTATTGGGGCAACGCAGAGATTTGCGCTCACTTTTAACCATTACCATCGACGGCGAGGACACGAGGGACATAGACGACGCCGTGTCGCTTGAGCGCGATGGCGAGCATTATATTTTAGGCGTACACATCGCCGATGTAAGCCACTATGTAAAACTCAATTCAAAGCTCGACCGCGAGGCCTATGCCAGGGGTACAAGCGTGTACTTCCCCGATATGGTTCTGCCGATGCTGCCAAAAGCGCTCTCCAACGGGGCGTGCTCACTCAACGAGGGCGAGGACAGGTACGCGATGAGCTGTTTTATGACCTTTGACAAGAGCGGCAAAAAGCTGGGCTATGACATCTGCCAGAGCCTTATAAACAGCAACCACAGGATGACCTATACCGAAGTTACCGCCATACTCGACGGCGACGCGGCCGTGACAAAAAAATATGCCGACGTGGCGCCGATGCTGAAGGAGATGGAAAAGCTGTGCCTCAAGCTTGAGGGCAGGAGAAAGGCGGCGGGTTCCATCAACCTCGACGTCAAAGAGGCCCACATATACGTCAACGAAGAGGGTAAGATTGTAATTCCCGACTATGAACGCTCGGTTTCGCACAGAATAATCGAGCAGTTTATGGTTTCGGCAAATGAGAGCGTGGCCGACTACGCGTTCAGGCGCAAGGCGCCCTTTTTGTACCGCGTGCACGAACAGCCATCGCCCGAAAAGGCCTCCACCTTCTTCTCGTTTTTGCGCGATTTAGGCGTGAGCCCTGTTGGCAACGTGCACGATTTACAGCCTTCGGACTTTCAGAAAATTTTAAAAGAGGTCGAGGACAAACCCTTCTCCTCTGTAGTCAACCGCGTAATGCTGCGCTCTATGCAGAAGGCGCGCTACTGCGAGGACAACCTGGGGCACTTCGGCCTGGCTTCGCAGTGCTACTGCCACTTCACTTCGCCCATACGGCGCTACCCCGATCTGTTCGTACACAGAGTGCTTAAAAAGCTTTTAGCGGGCGACGACGCGGGCGCGAAAAAGGCCTACGGACCCATTGCGCGCGAGGCGGGAATTGACACGAGCGAGTGCGAAAGGCGCGCGGATATGGCCGAACGAGATGTGGACGACCTGTACAAAGTGGTGTATATGCAGGACAAGATCGGCGAGGAGTTTGACGCGGTGATTTCGGGCGTGACCAACTTTGCCGTATTTGCCGAACTGCCCAACACCATAGAGGGCATTATGCGCATAGAGACCCTGCCGCAGGACAGCTATGCGTTTATTGAAGAGAAGTTCCTTTTAAAGGGCATTAAGCGTTCCTTTAAGATAGGAGACCCGATAAGAATACGTGTTGCAGGTTGCGACTATGGAAATATGCGTGTTGAGTTCAGTCCTGTGACTGATTAACGCATACAGTAGATGAATTGCAGACGATTTTATCGTCTGCATGAATTGAACGCCTGTGGCGTTCATGAATTTTCGGCGTAAACGCCTCAATGAATTCTCGCAATCTGCAATTGCTCCATTGTGGTGAAAATTATTTAAAAATATTTCTCACCACAATGCAACTTGCAAAGTTGCAATTCATGCGAGCTTTGCGAGCAATTCATTTACTTTACAATATTTGCAAAATGGACTATAATAGAGAGTAATGAAACAGATTGCATACAACCGCTCGGCGGGATTTGAATACTTTATAGAGGAGAGGTTTGAAGCGGGCATTGCGCTGGAGGGCGCCGAAGTTAAGGCTTTGCGCCAGGGCAACTGCAATTTAAAGGACAGCTTTTGCTACATATACGACGGCGAAGTGTTCCTTAAAAATATGCACATACCCCTCTACGACAAGTCGGGCGCGTTCAACAGCCGCGACAGCAAGCGGGACAGAAAGCTTTTGATGCACCGCCGCGAGATTGACAAGATTACGGGCAAAATTCACGCCAAGGGAATGACTTTGGTGCCCATATCCCTCTACTTTAAGGATAACCTTATAAAGGTGGAAGTGGCTCTGTGCCGCGGCAAGCAGAACTACGACAAAAAGCGTTCGATAAAGGAGCGCGACATAAAGCGCGACACCGACAGACAACTTAAAAATTACTAAGAAAAATAAATTTTTATCAGGAATCAATAGATGAAAGATTACACATTGGACACGCTGTGCGTGCAGGCGGGCTGGCATCCCGCCACGGGAGAGAGCAGAATTCCATCAATCTGCCAGAGCACAACCTTTTTTTACGGCGACAGCCAGGCCATGGCCGACTGTTTTGATTTGAAGAGCGATGGATATTTCTATTCGCGCCTGGCCAACCCCACGGTTGCGGCGTTCGAGGGCAAGGTTGCCGCGCTCGACGGCGGCGTGGCCGCAATAGGCTGCGCCAGCGGAATGTCTGCCGTGACTTTGGCCGCCCTCACCCTTGCTGGTTCGGGCGACAACATACTGTGCAGCCAGGCCGTATACGGCGGAACGTTCAACCTGTTCGGCACCACCCTGCCCAAGCTGGGAATAGAGTGCCGCTTCTTCGACCCCGACAACAGCGCGGACGACATAGAAAAGCTGATTGACGACAACACCAAGTTCATAATTGCCGAGACGATAGCCAATCCTTCGATGGTAGTGCTCGACTTCGGCAAAATTTCCGGCATAGCCAAAAAGCACGGGTTGGTGCTGATGGTGGACAACACCCTGGCCACCCCCATACTCTGCCGCCCCAAGGAATTCGGCGCGGACGTTATAATCTACTCCACCTCCAAATATATGGAGGGCCACGCCGCGGCGCTGGGCGGAATGATTGTTGACGCGGGCACATTCAACTACAAGAACAACCCCAGATATCCTGCGTTCAACGTGCCCGACGAGAGCTACCACGGCTTAGTATATGCCGACCTTGCGGTACCCTTCGGGACCAAGTGCCGCGCCCAGCTGATACGCGATACGGGCGCGATTATGGCGCCGATGAACGCATACATCTCCTTCATAGGCTGTGACACGCTGGCGCTGAGAATGGAGAGACACTCGCAAAACGCACAAAAGGTGGCCGCCTTCCTTGCAAAGCACCCCAAGGTTGAGTGGGTAAAACATCCCTCGCTGGAGGACAACAAGTACCACGCGTTGGCGCAGAAGTACCTGCCCAAGGGTCAGGGCGGCATGTTGAGTTTCGGCGTTAAGGGCGACATTGAGAAGTGCCGCACCTTTATGGAGAGCCTGAAGCTTATCACACAGGAGACACATGTGGCCGATGTGAGGAGCTGTGTTCTTCACCCCGCCTCCACCACGCACAGACAGCTCACCGAACACGAACTGGAGATGGCGGGCGTACCCGCAAACCTTGTGCGCCTTTCGATAGGCATAGAGAGCGCAGACGACATTATAGCCGACCTTTCGGCCGCGCTGGACAAAATTTAAGGTGAACTATGCCCATAGTCATCGATAAAGACATACCCGCATTCAAAATACTGACGGGCGAGCGCATATTCGTTATGGACACCGACAGGGCCTTTTCGCAGGAGATAAGGCCCATCGAGATTGCCATTTTAAACCTTATGCCCACCAAGGAGACGACGGAGACGCAGTTTATGCGCCTGCTGTCCAACTCGCCCCTGCAGGTAAACATTACGCTGGTGCGCACGGCGAGCTACAACCCCACCCACACCGAGCAGGAGCACTTAAAGCGCTTTTACAAGTCGTTTGACGAGATAAAGGGCCGCAGATTCGACGGCATGATAATTACGGGCGCGCCCGTGGAGAATATGCCGTTTGAAAGCGTGGCCTACTGGCGAGAGCTGGAGGAAATTCTGGACTGGACTACGACCAACGTGACCTCCACCCTGTTCATATGCTGGGGTGCGCAGGCGGCACTGCACTATTTTTACGGCATAAAGAAACACCCGCTGAAGGAGAAATGCTTTGGCATATTCGCCCACCAACGCGTATTCGACGGCGAGCAGGAGCCGCTTATGAGGGGGATTTCGGACGAGTTCCACATGCCCCACTCCCGCCACACGATAATCTACGCCGAGGACATAAAGAACGTGCCCGACTTAAAGATTCTTGCCTTTTCCAGAAGGGCGGGCGCGAGCATAATAAAGAGCCGCGACAACAAGCGCGTGTTCGTGACGGGACATATGGAGTATGACCGCGACACCCTGAAGAAGGAGTACGAGCGCGACAAGGCAAAGGGGCTGGACATAAAGCCGCCCGTAAATTACTTTGCCGACAAGGAGATGACCAAGGTAAAGATGAACTGGTCGTCCACGGCCAACCTGTTCTACATAAACTGGCTCAACTACTACGTATACCAGGTTACGCCGTATAAACTTTGATTTATCCGGCATCAGGCAACGAATAGTGTTGACTGCATAAAAAGCAGCGGGCACCGCCTTAAAAGGCGGTGCCCGCTGCTTTATCAGTTCTTGCTGTTACGGAACAGAATGTTTTGCTGTTTAATTCAGATATACTGGCGCATTGACGCCGAAGTTACCGTCATGGTATAGGACACGGGATTCTCTTCGCCGGCACGGGTGACGGTGATGGTTATGCAGTCGCCCTCGCGTGCGGAGAGGAGCACTTCCTTTACATTGTATTCGCGGGTAACCTCTATGCTCTCGCTCGTGCCGCCGTCCGAGCCGGAAGCCTTGATTTCGATACTCTTTATAATGTCGCCTGCCTGAAGATTATTTTCAGCCCAAGAGCCCGAATCGATCGAAGAGACTTCCACCGTCTCGATAATGTCGACGAGGTTGGCGGTGTTGTTCCAATACGCCGTGCTGGAAGCCGTCTCCACATCGAAGCCGAGGTCGACGGAATACACTCCGTATGTGGCCGAGCCAGTCTGTTCATAGCGTTCTGTCATGCTCTTGACCACTCTGCGCACGTTGGCAGCAGGCAGGGCGTGGCTGATATTGTCAGAATACTCGCCGTATGAGGCCGCTGTCGTCTTGGAATTGATTATTCCCACCAGTTCGCCGTCGGCGTTGAACAGTCCGCCGCCCGAATTGCCGCTGTAAATGGGCACGCTGGTGCGGACGGTTCTGTATGTGAAGTCGTCATTATAGTTTGAGGAAGTGTCGTACATATCGAGGGAGATATACTCGCTGTCCACACAGACGATGCCGTTTGTAGCGCTTATGCCGTCGCCCGCGGCGTTGCCTATGGCGTACACCGTTTCGCCCACGGGCACGTGCTCATCCTCACACCAGTCGGCGGCAAGCACATTGCTGCGTTTTACGGCCTCGCTGTCATCAACTTTAAGCACGGCAATGTCGTAGTTGAGCGAAGCGCCGATTATGGTTGCTGGTATGGCGTTTGTATCGTCGATATAGTAATCCTCGCCGTTATTCGTATAGATGGAATACTCGCTGCCGTAGAGATATACATCCACATCGGTGCTGTATTTGCTGTCGCCGAGCGCGCTGTTGTTGTACACGACGTGGCAGTTGGTCACCACGTACATGTCGCCCGCCTCCTTGTCGACATTTATAATTACGCCCGAACCCTGCGAAGTTACAGTACCCTCAGTCTGCTGCCAGGGCATTGAACCGCTTACCATTGCGGGGAAGGTGGCCGTAACCTGAACGGAAGAAAGCAACGAGCGGTTTATGGCCGTCTGAAGTGAGGTCATCTGGGCAAGCTCTTCGCTGTCATAGCTGAGATACTCAGAGACAAATTCAAGGAATGTAAGTTCCTCAAGCCCCTCCTCTCTGCGGGCAGCGTTTGTCTGGTCGAATATGTCGTAGATGGACACGTCCTGGCCGTCCCTGCCGTCGGCGCCGAGGGATACAGTACATCCCGCAAGCAACAGCGTGCAGGACAGAGCAACGACGGTGGCCGCCGCAGTAAAGGTTTTTATCATCTTTTTCATTAAAGCCTCATTGAGCCGCCCGCATGTGCGGCACGGCACATTTATAGTTTTACGCCGTTGAATGCCAAAAGTTCGCGGGCGCTTTCTACACTGTCAACGCCCGTCTTGTTCTTTACGGGCGCAAACTCATTCTCCCTTACTACCTCTACCGCCAGGCAGGAACCCATCAGGCGGACAATGTCCACCGCCAGCGTTTCAAACTTATAGCCGCAGGGCTCCGTCGGGATAACCTTTACGCCCTTTTCAATGTGGGGTATGGCCTTGAATGCCAGATGGCAGGGAAGTTTATCCTTGTAAATTTTATTGAGCGTTTTGACCGAGAAAAGATAGTTGAGTATTACGCCGTAGCGGTAGGTCAGCCGACCGTCCGCATCGCGCAGAGATGCAAGTTCTTTTGGCATCTCGTAATACTCGACGATAGAGGGTTTGCCGTCCTCCTTGCAGAGCACGCCCACGCGCTCTTCGGGGGAGATTTTGGAGACGACCTTACTCGAACACGCGCAACCGCTTTTGAGCGTTGCGCCTATGAAAACGGGGTCGCATATGCGCTGGAGAACATTGTCGACGGCGTATATGTTGAGCCATTCTATGCCCTCGCTCTCAAGCAGGGGGCCGTACCCGCCCTCTATTAGAGAGGAATACCAGCCGCCGTTGCCGTTTGGCGACTGGGAGACCTTGTACTTTTCGTCGAGGTATATCTTGCCCTCTTTGGAGCATGTGGGGGCGAGCTTCTGCTCATAGAAGTGAATCTTTGAGCTGTCGTAACCGAAGTAATTGTTTTCGGCGAAGTAGGCGCGCGTGGCCTTATCGTTGAGGTCGCTGGTCATGACGAAGAGATGGAACATACACCCCGCCCTGTCGGTGACCTCTTTTATGTTGTTCATCTGCTGTTCGAATATGGTGAGCCTGCGCGTTACGCCTATATTGAACATGCCCTTGGGCAGGGACGAGCCCAGCCTTGTGCCCTGACCGCCAGCCAGAAGGACTGCGGCAACCTTGCCCGCGCGGAGCGCTTCGAGGCCGACCTCTTCAAATCCGGCCCTGTTCCTCTCCACCTCGTCTACGGACAGCGCATCCGCGGGGGAGAGCTTGCCGAGCGTTTTGGAATAATCGCTGTGGAGATTTTCCAGAACGGAGAAATCGAGCTTTGCTATATCCGAAAGCAGGCAAGCCCGCTGTTCGTCCGTCAGTTCGTCATAGTAATCTAAAAGTTGCATCTGGCCGTGTGCGGCGAGCAACTCTTCAGCCTGAGTGTAGTTCATAATTTTACCCCTTTAAGCCTTTTTTTACTATGAACATTATACATTATACAAAAAAGTATGTCAACAGCATTTTAAATTTGTGAAAAACAGATAAAAAAATGGCAGGCGGCGGACGCCGGACGGACGGATTGCGCGGGCTTACGGCGCTATCGAACGAACAATATGGCTTAATGAAAGATATTTTACATAAAATTTAACGCCAAAATCTTGAATTTTGCGGCGGGATATTATATAATAACTAAGGACACATAATTTTATAAGGAGGTGGAAAAAATGTATTGCAGCGTATGTGGCGAAAAACTTGCACTGGTAGTGCACAAACAGGAAGGCCTAGTACCATTCTGTAAGAAATGCGGCGAATACCGCTTCCCCCAGTTTGCAACCGCAGTTTCGATGGTGGTAACCAACAGAGCCAAGGATAAAATTCTTTTGGCCAGACACCTGGGTCAGAACGACTATATTCTCATTGCAGGCTACGTAAAGAAGGGCGAGACGGCCGAAAAGGCAGTTACCCGCGAGTTCAAGGAAGAGACAAAGCTGAATGTTGTAAAATACAAGTATATGTCTTCACGCTATCACGAACCCAGAAACGTGCTTATGCTCAACTACCTGGTAATTGCCGAGAACGGCGAAGTCGATGCGGACCCCTCGGAGATTGAGGAGTGCACGTGGTTCACCTTTGACGAGGCCCTCGAAAAGGTAAGAAAGCAGTCGGTTGCCGAGGCATTTTTAAAGAGCGCGATAACCGAGATTAAAAATAATAAAATTTAAGGAGAATGAAGTATGGAACCCTGGCTCATTGCAGTCATCGTAGTCGCCGTGCTGGTGCTTATAATAGTAATTATAGCCTGCTGGGCGATTTCGGTGAGAAACAATTTTGTGAGGATGCGCAACATCTCTGAAGAGGCTTTCGCCACCATCGACGTGTATCTTAAGAAGAGATACGACCTTATACCCAACCTTGTAGAGACGGTAAAGGGCTATGCCAAGCACGAGAGCGAGACGCTTGAAAACGTAATCCGCGCCAGAAACAATGCGGCGAGCGCAACGACGACCGCCGAAAAGATTGAGGCCGACGCACAGCTTTCAAACGCAATCAAGAGCTTCAACATCGTGGCCGAGCGCTACCCCGAACTCAAGGCAAACTCCAATTTCCAGAGCCTGATGAATGATCTGAGGGCGATCGAGGCCGAGCTTGCCAACTCCAGGAAGTACTACAACGGCACGGTTAAGACCTTCAATACCGAAAAGGACATATTCCCCAAGTCTATAATTGCGGGAATGATGAAGCTGGAAAAGTTCCCCTACTTCGAGCTGGACAGCGAAGAAGAGCGCAAGAACGTAAAGGTCAGCTTTTAACTGAAGTATCCCAAAGAGCGGTGATAAATGCACCGCTCTTTTGACAATTGAGAGGGAAGATATGAGAATCAAGAGAAAATACTGCGCCTGTCTTATTGCCGCCATAGTTGCAGCGCTGATTGCCGTTTTTGTCGCGATAGCGCCCGCAGCCTCCCCCGTCTACGCCGCAGGCGCCTACGACATGGAGATCGCACTGTTCGACGTGACTTACGACGTACATTCAGACCGTACCATCGACGTTGAGGAGAGAGTGACGATAAACTACACAGGCTGGAGCAACACGGGCTTTATTCGCGATCTGCCCGTCAACGCCGGCGACAGGGTGTATGACATTGACGTCAAGGAGCTCAACGCCTCCGGTGCGGAAGTTGACGTTGACTACAGCGTAAGCATCGAGGATGAGCTTGCGATGGTGGATATAGGCGACACCTCGTTGAAGTCCGGCCAGACCTGCACATACATAATCCGCTATGTATTTGCCATAACCAGGCCGGCAAACGACAACGCCATCTACCTCAACATCGTGGGGTTCGGCAGCGAGGCGCCGATACTTGAAAGCAATATAACCATAAACCTGCCCGACGGTTTTTTGTTCGACAGCCAATATACCCAGCTGTATATGGGCAATTCGACGCATAAAGACCTGATGGTCTACAACAGCGCGACCAACTCGATAAGCGTCAGCCTGTCAGGGCTTGACGAGTTTGAGGGCGCGACGGCCGACCTGTATTTTGAGGATGGAGCCCTCTCGACGAGGTTTGACATCACGCCGCATATAATGGTCATTGCGGGATGCATTCTGCTGGCAATACTGGTTGCAGTCAAATTCCTCATCTTCCC
>DVNU01000005.1 GCA_018714165.1 Candidatus Coproplasma excrementipullorum
CGCGCCCAAAACATTTTATACGCGAAAGACTCAATAAAGGAGTTGAAAGACGGGGCGGCGCGCAGGCCAAGGCCTGCGCGCCGCATCCATATTTGTTTCAGCCCAAAGCAATATCGAGTATCATCATCAATGCAAAGCCTGTGATTACGCCTAAAGTAGCCTTGATTTTTCCGCTTTCAAAACTCTGAGGAATGAGTTCGGAACAGACGACGGCCAGCATCGCGCCCGCCGAAAAGGCAAGCGCAAAGGGCAGTATGCCCGAAATGAAGGTGACAGCCACAGCGCCAATGAGCCCTGCGACAATTTCTACCGCGCCCGACAACTGACCGATGAAAAAACTTTTGAAGCGCGAAAAACCGTTGGCGCGCAGCGGAAAGGCAACACACATCCCCTCCGGAAAGTTTTGTATTCCGATGCCGAAGGCGAGCATGACTGCCGAAATGACAGCGGAGGCTCCCCCGCCTACGGCGGCGAATGCCACGCCCACGGCCATGCCTTCGGGAATGTTATGTATGGTAACGGCCACGCAGGTCACCGCGCCCGACCTGGTATTTCTGCTTGAAAAGAGGTTGAGCCTGTTTACAGCGACATCTGTGAATATTATGAGCAATCCGCCTGCGACAAAGCCGCTCGTTAGCACGATAAAAGAGTACTCCCCGCCCGCCTCAAGCGCCGGAAGAAGGAGCGAAAAGAAGGCCGAGGCGAGCATTATGCCCGACGCGCCCGACATCATTAAACTGAAAGCCGATTGACTGACCTTTCTGAAGAAAAAGACGAGCGAAGCTCCCGCCGCAGTCATGGTCCAGGTAAAAGTGCAGGCGATTAGCGCCTGCTGCCAGCCCGCAAGATCAACAAAGTACTGCAAAACTTTATCTCCCGTAGAATACCGTATATTTCAGTTTATGCAGCGTTGAGGGACGGGTGTTAAATATATTGGAAAACACAGCAAAAGCAGGACAAAAAGCGAGGTAGCCCGCGCCGCGCGGTGCGCGGCGGGCTACCTCCTTTATCTGATGGGTGCGGTTGCGACATAATTGGTACAACCGCCAAAAGGCGCATTTAAACTACCAATTTGTTAACTTATGTATAAATATACTAACAAAATGGTAATATGTCAAGTGATCAAGTAAGTAATTATGGAAATTATCTTGGGAAAACGTTTAAAAGAACTGAGAATTGAACAGAAACTGTCTCAGCGTGAAGTAGCCGACGCACTGGGCTTGAACAGCGTGACCTACCTGCACTACGAAAAAGCGCAGAGAGAGCCACCTCTCTCTGTTCTGGCGGATATGGCTAAATTTTTCGGAGTCACGATCGACTATCTTTTGGGTTTGAGCGACTACTGATTGCCGCATTTAAATTTATATTAAAGCTCAGGGCGCGGCCGCATTTGCGGCCGCGCCCCAAGCTTAATATTTTATCCGGCGCCCAAATTAAGGCAGCGGCTTTACATCATTATTTATATATGTGCAGAATTTTATTTTGTAGCCGTTGGTCTCCTGCTCCTCTCCCTCGGTTTCCAATGTAAAGTTTTCATCGCTGTCAAGGTCGGGGAAAAAAGTATCGGCGCCGCCGTCGGCGTCGACTTTCGTCACCAGCGCTTCAGAGCAATAGGGCAGCAGCATCCTGTAAATGCCGGCGCCGCCTATCACGTAAACTTCGCCGTCCGAAACGGCCTTTATCGCATCAAAAAATTGCGATTGGGTTCGCACTATGGTGCAATCACCGCGTTCGGGCAGAGTTGAGGAGAGCACTATGTTGCGCCTGTTTTTCAAGGAATTACCGCCCGGAAACGAGCGCAGAGTGTTGCCGCCCATTACCACGGTATTGCCCGTCGTCGTATCTTTAAAGAACTTCATATCCGCAGGCAGACGGAACATCAGGGAATTGCCCCTGCCTATTCCCCAGTTTTTGTCTACATGAACTATTGCCTTCATTATTCTGCCACCGGGATATTATATTTTGTCTTGTTGCACTCGTAATTTTCCAGCCTGAAGCTGTCGACTGTAAAGTCGTAGAAGTTCTTTATTTCGGGGTCAACGATGAGCTTTGGCGCGGGGTACTGGGGCTTTTCTATGATCTCCTTTACAATGGGAATGTGGCGGTCGTAGATGTGGGCGTCGGCTATGACGTGTACGAGCTCGCCAGCCTTCAGACCGCTGACCTGAGCCATCATTATGAGGAGCACGGCATACTGAGCGACGTTCCAGTTGTTGGCGGTGAGCATATCGTTGGAACGCTGATTTAAAATTGCATTGAGCGTGTCGCCCGAAACGTTGAAGGTCATCGAATATGCGCAGGGGTACAGATGCATTTCGTGCAAGTCGGCAAAAGTATAAATATTAGTCATTATGCGACGGCTGGAGGGGTTGTTTTTGAGGTCGTACAGCACCCTGTCGACCTGATCGAAATCGCCCTCCTTGTAGTGGTGCTTTACGCCCAGCTGATAGCCGTAGGCCTTACCGATCGAGCCGCTCTCGTCCGCCCACTGATCCCAGATTTTGGAGTTGAGGTCGTGAATGTTGTTGGACTTCTTCTGCCATATCCACAATAGCTCGTCGACACAAGACTTGAACGCCGTGCGGCGGATAGTGAGAACGGGAAACTCCTCCTGAAGGTTGTAGCGGTTGACTATGCCGAATTTTTTGACTGTGTGCGCGGGGGCGCCGTCACTCCAGCGCGGACGGACGGGGAGGTCGGTGTCCCACACGCCGTTTTGCATGATGTCGTTCATATTGTCGATAAAAACGCGGTCTGCCTTGCTCATTGCTTTTCTCCGTAACTTTTTAAATATTTTAGCACAATCCGCGCCCCGCCGTCAATCGACGGCGGGGCGCAACTTTATTAAAGTTTAATTAAAATCAGCCGTCAGACAACTAAAACGCGTCCTTTTGGGTTGTACTCCATTTTTTTGCTATGAGTCTCGTTTTTACTGCGCGGGGCGCCAGTTTTGAGGCAAAATATAAAAGTTTGTTGGCGCCGCCCACCACCACTTTTTTGCGCCCATCGTCCGAGGCTGAAAGCGCCTTGATTGCCACATATTGCGGGGTCTTTGCTGCAATTACACCCCATATGCCCTGAGTCTTGATGTATTCCTCCACATCGGGGCGGGTGTGTATTGCGCCGGGCAGTACGGCGGTGACGGTCACTCCCGATTTGCGGTACTCTTCTGAAAGAGCAAGCGAAAATGACGTAAGCGCACCTTTCGCGGCGCTGTATATCGCAAAGTAGGGCATTGCATATTCGCCGCATATGGACGAAATATTGGTGATTTTGAGCTTCTCCGCCCTGTGCTTTATGCAGAACAGGCACATAGAGACGGCGCCTTCGAAGTTGGCGCGTATCTGAAAGGTAAGTTTGTTCTCGTCATAGAGCGAGAAGGCCTTCTGTATATCCGCACCAGCCACGTTTATGAGTCGGGAAAAGATCAAGCCTTCCGCATCGGCATAGAGAGCGGCGCGGCTCCCCTCATCGGCCAGGTCGCAGACAAAAATTATTATATCGGCTTCGGGTCTCAGAGCTAAAAGTTCGGCTTTAAGCGCCAAAAGCTTGTCAATACTCCTGCCCGTCAGATAGAGACTGTCGCCGCGGCGCAGGCACTCAACGGCAAACGCCTTGCCCAAATACCCCGTCGCGCCCGTAATTAATGTATAACTCATAACTGCATTATAGCACGTGCAGGTGGAAATGTACAGTTTTTAAACAAAATTTACGTTTAAAAGAGCGTCGCAGACGGCAATCTGAAGGGCGCGGATTTCGCGGGCATAGATATAGTCGCCGACAATGTCATCGACAAGTGCGATAAGGTACTTCACTTCGTCATAGAGCGCGTTGCCCTGGTTGCCGTTCATTATGCCGCACAGAGCCGTGCGGGCGTCGGAAAGGACGGACTGCGCCGCAGAATTTGAAAGTGTGCCGACATCGATTGCATTGGCCGCTTCGTAAAAAATTGTACCCAGCTGGTTTAATACCGTGAGCGAGCCGAGTATGCTATCGCGGCTGTCCGACAGTCGCGAAGGCAACTCGTACCCCCCTATATATGCCTCAACCACAGTGCAACTCAAGCCTTCTTCGACAAGAGTTGAACAGATTGATTGGGCGTCCTCGTCGCTGTAATAACAGGCCACGGTTACATAATAGCTCTGGCCGAGTTTGACGATGTAACCCGCGCCACCATAGCTTTGAACGGTGGACGAAATTGTGCTTGCCGAATAGGCGTCGTCGGTGCTCTTGTAGCAGACGAAAAAGTAGCGCGCCGAAAATTCAAGAGTATTTTTACACGACGGAATGGCAGCGATAACTGCCGCAACGACAATTATCGCCGCCGCAATCAGCGCGGCGGCCACTCCGCGCATATAATTTTTTTTCATACATTATTTTACTGTCCTGCCATATCATATATGTCCGTTCGATTTGTTACAATTATTTTTGCGCGGCCAATTAAAAACGCTTGCTTTTTCTTTAATTTTTGTTATAATAGATAATGCTTTTGCATATATGTGCTACTGTGGCTCAGTTGGTAGAGCAGCTGATTCGTAATCAGCAGGTCGCCGGTTCGAGTCCGGCCAGTAGCTCCACAAAAAAAGAGGAAGGATTTTTCCCTTCTTCTTTTTTTAACATTGTTTGGGCAAGAACCGTGAGACCTGCTGATTAATTTAAGCGGGGTCCCCGAAAAATTATAGCGTAGCGAAATTTTTTGGGGTGACAATAGGTCGCCGGTTCGAGTCCGGCCAGTAGCTCCATACAAAAAAGGAAGGTTTTTAAACCTTCCTTTTTTTATAAATTTTTATTGCTGATACGAACCGTCCCTGTGCATAACACTCATCGAAAGCTCTTAAATCAGAAACAGCCTAATATGCAATATTGCCAGGCATTTTTTATTTATATTGTAACCGCCCCGTCCACACTTTGTGCGGACGGGGCGGCCATGCGCTTTTACTTGTTGTTATTACCCGGAACATCATCATTGAGATCGTCTTCCGACTCATTTTCCCTATCGTGAACGGCCTTTTTGCGCGGATTGTTTTTACCCAACTTCATCGCGCGGTAGATGCGCAGCAATACAGGCAGAATAAGCAGAACGGTGACAGCGGCACAGATAGTTTGTGGGACGACGGCAGTCAGCGACATCAGCGCATAGGCTTTGGCCGCTTCAAGAGTATAGCCATAATACAATGGCGTGATCACGTTGTCCAGCGCCGTAAATAACATGGTCATCAGACAGGCGACAACAATGAGCATAATATGTATTTTTAAGGTCAGCTTTCTTTCGAATTTTTTTCCCAACAGCGCAAAAACCAACACGAACAGATTATAGTAAACGAGGTAAAGTATTATTACCGTAGGGAAAAAGCCGAAAAGAAGACAGCGGAGAATGGAAAATGCATTGGCCACAAACAGGCCTGTGCGCAGTCAGAAATAATAAGAAAAACTAAGAAGCAACACGGTGACGATTTCGACCCCGGCCACCTGATAAAGCGCTAATTGGCCACCGATCAGCAGGGCAGTAAATACGCCGATCAGTGCTATCTCCTTAGCTGTGCGCATATCAGAAAGTCTGGTATTCCCAGATATACTGGCAGCCGTCCTTTACTGTGAGAGCGTCCGCGCCATATATTGCAGAGCCGTAAGTCTGGCCTTCGTACTCCACTGTTCCCCAGCTGTCGTTGGCGTTCTCGGCATCGCTTGTGTAGAGCATCCAATAGCTGTTGGTCGTATTGGCCTTGCCGTTGATGGACGTTACCATGCCGTCGGCCATCTCGTATGTAAGCTCGCCCTCTTCCTGCAGATAATCCATATAGTCCTTGAGCGTCTTGTTTGCGACGTCGAAACCTTCGGACGATACGGTGATTACCACGGTATTTTCGTCGCCCTGAACGGGTTTAGGGCCGTTGTTGCAGGCGGCAAGAGCAAAGCAGACAAGGGCTGCCACAAGAGCGGTTAGTAAAGTTGCAATTTTTTTCATATGAAACCTCCAAAAAAATAAGCCCCGTTAAGGGGCAATGATAATTACGCCGCAACCATCCACTGCCCAAGAAATTACGTTGCGACTATTCAGCGGGGCAGGTTATCGGACTTTTACCGTAATGACAGTTGCGACGGGTTTCCACCGTACTTCCCCTGCTCTATGTCCCGTTGATGTTGAAGTTGTTTACAGGGCAAAGCCCCGTTAGATGTTAACGCTCGTCATAGATGCGCGCAATGGCGTAGAAGAGCGTTGACATTTTGTTGAGATATTCAAAGATGTATCCGCTTCCGCCATACTTTTCGTAAACCTTGGCATAGGCGAGCTCCGCACGGCGCGTAACCGTGCGCACGACATGCACCCTGGCGCCCATAAGCGTGGTACCGGGCAACACAAAGCTTGTAAACGGCCCTGCCTGCTCTTCATATTTTTTGACGACTTCAATAAGCTCGTTCAAGTGCTTTTCGCCGATATGGCCCAGGCCGCCGGCAACTTCCGCCATCATTGTGGAGAGCATGCTGACGATTTTTCTCAGCTCCATCTGCATGGGAACGTCCTCTATATAATGGGTGAGCTCCATAATGTGGGCGGAAAGCTCGTCCACCGCGCCGAAAAACGCGACGCGTTCGTCGGTCTTTGTGGTTTTATCTCCGACGAGGTCGGTAGTTAAAGGGTTTTCTTTCAACATTTTTATTTCTCCTTGCCGAACACGACGGTAAAAGTCGTGCCGCGGCCATATTTACTTTGCACATCAATCTCTGCATGGTGCAGAGTGCAGATTCTTTGCACGATGGGCAAGCCGAGGCCAGTGCCGCCCGTATCGCGGTTGCGGCTGTTATCTATGCGGTAAAAACGCTCGAACAGCTTGCTAAGGTGCTGGGTTTGTATGCCGCAGCCCGTATCGCGCACTTTAATAAAGTTTTTGCCATCGGCGTTTGTGCCTGTTTCTACAGTGACGCTGCCGCCGGGCTTATTATATTTGATAGCGTTGTCGATTAAGTTTCCGATCATGTGCTCCAGCAAAGCTTCGCTGCCCTGAACAGTCACTTTTTTGCCTCTGTGGCGCAGGGTTATCTGGCGCTTTTCGGCCGCCTTACGATAGTTTTCTATGCACCCCGCAGCAAGAGCGGAAAGTTCAACTTCCTCCTTATCGGGAAGCTCGTCGGAATAATCGAGTTTGGACAGATACAATAAATCATCAACGGTATGGCGCATTTCGGTCGCTTCCGTGTAAATATTTGAAACATAGCGCTTGACGTCCTCCGACTTGGTTACAAGGCCGGATAATAGAAGTTCGGAAAATCCGCTGATAGATGTTATGGGCGTTTTAAGCTCGTGAGAGGCGTTTGCAATGAAGTCCGCCTTGATTTGCTCCTCCTTGCGGAGCGATGTGATATCGTACAAAACGACGGAAATTATATCTTCGTCAATTACATCCTGACTATGCCTGAAGCAATTGAGCGTTACGAGATAGATTTTATCGAGTCTTTCACTGTAATAATCAAAACGCATTTCCGTCTGCGTCTGAATTTCCTCATTGATTTTATCGAGAAATTTGCTATCGCCTATTAAATTCTGACATAGAGTATCTTTTGCCGGGGGCTCTACACCAAACACATTGCAGGCGTAATTATTAATGGAATATATGCACCCGCTTATGCCGAGAAGTATTATGCCCTCGTTGATATTATTGATTAAATAGTTCAGTTTGTCGCGCTCGGCACTGATCTGTTCAATATATGAATATATGCTGTTGTTAACTTCATTAATGGCATGATAGGCCTGCGACACCTCGTCATAACGATGTTTTTCATCGATTTCTTCATGCTGGCCTTTGGCCGTCAGGCGAAGGTGATTGCCGATATTATCGAAGGCCTGCGTTATGCGCACACTCGTCCTGCCCATGAATACGATGCTGACAGCCAGCACCACGATGAGCACCGCGGCAAGAATAAACATACCCAAAAGGATAAAGTTTGTATTGTCGGTAAGCGCAAGGGAAGTGCGTAAAATAATGTCTGCCGTGAGAGCCTGGATATAGTAGATGCGGTTGCCGTTTACGTATACCGTACCCGCATTGCCGGGCAGGCCGACCTTTTCCATCTCAAAATCTTCAAGCTTGCGGACGGCACCGTCGGCGACGGCGTCAACACTGCTGTCGATTACAATATCGCCATGACTGGTTGCGATAACTACGGTAAACCATTGCTGATTTTCAGTAAATTCGTTAACGGTGCTCCTGAGTTCGTCTTCGGTATCGGTAGCCATGACTTCATTTCCCAAGATGCCCGAAAGATAAGTGAGCTCGCTCTCAAGATTGCGACGGTTGACAAAATTTGTCACCGCAAACGAGAGAAAGAAGAAAACGAGAAGTCCGCACAATATGATAATCAGGTTATGTCTTACCAGTTCTTTATACATTTATCATTCCTCGCCGTAAATGACGTACCCTACCGCTCTGACAGTTACAATATAGGGCTCCGGCGTGATTTGTGCAAGTTTTTTGCGGATAGTTTTGATATGCATATCGAGGGTGCGCGTCTCGATTTCGGATTTATACCCCCACACTTCGCGCAACAGCTCTGAACGGGAAATTACCTTGGGACTGTTTTCTGCAAGGAAGGCAAGAAGATGGAATTCCTTGGCAGTAAGCGGAACATATTGCCCGTTCAATATACATTCGTGCCTGTCATTATCTATCACCAATCCGCGCACGCGGACAGTGCCTTTGAGCGCGTTGTCGCCCGAATCGAGTCTTTGCAGGGTGGACTTTATGCGTGAGGCAAATTCAAGCACGCCGAAAGGTTTGCTGATGTAATCTACCGCACCATGCTCCAGCCCCATCACGATGTCGAGCTCGTCAGAAAGTGCAGATAATATTATAACAGGAATGTTGGCATATCGCTTGTTCCCGCGCATATAAGTGATGACGTCGTACCCCGACATATGCGGCAACATCAGGTCTAAAACGACGAGGTCTGGCACCTTCTTTTTAAGGGCGTTCAAAAAATCCAGGGGATCTGCAAACCCTTCCACCTCATATCCGTTGAGTTCGAGCGTAGCCTGAATCAACGCGTGAATAGATTTATCGTCCTCAACAAAGAATATAGTTCTTTTCATCTTTCCTCCCTTCAGAGCCGCGATATCGCTTGAACAGATAATAGAAAACGCCTACGCCAACCGACAGAACTAATGCAATGATAGGAATAACCGGACTGTATGTGGTGGTGTAATACATCTGACCAACGCCGACCTGCGGCCGCTCCGTCGGATCGTAAGTCACGCCGTAGGTTAAAGCCAGCCCCCTAATGTTAAGCAGGCTTGTCACGGGCAGCCCCTGGGCCAGGAAGTACTGGAGGAGCCCGCAGTTACTGTCGCGCTTTCCCCATGTGATATAATCATTTGAATAATGAATCCTGGGTTCCACATAACCGGTCTGAACAAATGCGTTCATGCCCGTGCCGAGGCCGACGAGACTGCCGCCGACGTTTATCATAAAACGTATATTGGGCGTCCTTTCCTTGATGAACCACAGGCGGTAATCGATATTCTTTTCGTAATCGTCCTCATATAAATAAGCAATTCCAGACTGGCGTATGCGCCCTATAATATCGTTCTTGACGCTTTCATCTAGAAAGTCGTTGCCGACATCCGAGGCGCCGCCCAGCGAGACGAGATCGAGACGGTGCGTAAGAATTCCCTTTTCATATAGAAATTCGGCCATATCGAAAAAGGTGAACTGTTCGTTGTTTGCGCCGTACGACGAAGACCCTACCGAGGCCATGATGCATTGCTCGAGGCCGTAAGCCTGCGCAGCCGCCATAACGCATATATTCAGCGCCGGGAAAGACCCCGAAAAGACCATCGCGACCTGATCGCCCGGCTGAAGATTGGCCCGACGGAACATACCTACGACTACGGCGGCCCAGTTAGGGTCGGTTGAGGTACGCTTTGCTTCGAGCACGCCCATGGTAGTAGTTATAGTGGTGTAGCTTTCGCCTATCATACCTGTCTGCAAAATATCATCTGCGCTGATGGGAATGCCGCGGGAAATTTTTTCTTCTTTTATTGCCTCCATTGCGTCATCGGCAATTTCCGCCGCCTCCACCATAGTGTCATAGACGGGACTGAGTTCTTCGGTTGTGGAGAGATACGAAAAGGCGACGGCAAAGCACATGAGCACCATCCAGATAGCCAGGATAATAGTTGAAAAAGGCGCGTCACGGCCATTTATGCTACCGTTCATAATGTAATACCCCACGTCATAAACAGTATAACCAGCAGTTCGATGACGCCGACGGTTATCGCCAGCGATGAGACCGTGCGTACGACACCCTGCTTATACATATTATTTGCCATAATTCCGGCCACAGTATAACCGACTATTGAAAGCGATGCCAGCGTAAGATTGTCCATAAACAGGCCGAGAAAGAGATTAACCAGCACGTTTAAAATCAGACTTACCAGGATGAGCAACACGAAACGACGCTTGCCAAATATGAGAAAGCGCCGCGAAAACAGCTTTACCAACAAAAAAGCGACAATGGCGACGACAACCGTATAGATCATCCGCAGCGGCTGATTGATGTAGGCAACCATCAATCCGGGCACGATGATGCCGCCCGGCGTTATATCCGTCAGCTCATAAAAGATGATGGCTACCAATACTCCCAAAACAAGAATTTCCGTCATGTGTTTCTCCGCCCGGCATGCAAATCAATTTCTTCGCCGTTCGATTTAAAATAATTGAGTATTTTGTTTACCGTACGGCTTGATCCGCCGCATCCGAACACCGCCCCGCCCTTTAAAAGTTCGTCAGGCTTTTCGATGTGCACGGCAGAAACGCCGCGTTTTTTCAAGCTTTGCACAACATACCGCCAAAAGGGCCCGACAACAAAAACTTTGCCGCAGGACATATCTGCCAGTATATTTATGCAACGCTTTAATTGTGATGGAGTACGCGGGCGCGCGTTGAAGAGCACGGGCACATCCCCGCCCTGCCGTTCGCTTACAGCCTGATACGCGTCAAGCGCCGAAGGGACGTCGGTATAAGCAAAGCCGTTGAACAGCAAAGATTGGCCAACTCTGTATGCAGTAAGCGCGGATCTGTCATTAGCTTTGAAATATCCGAGAATTTCCATACCTGTTGACGCTATATTTCCGCAACCAAACACGACCTTTTCGCCCAGAAGATCGGAAGGTTCTCTGACTTTGACAGCTGTAATGCCCTTGTCCTTAAGTTTTTTGATGATATAATCGGTGTTGGATCCCGTTATAAGCAGTTTACCGAACACCATGTTTGTAAGCATATCTATGTGTTGTTCCAGACGGGACGGTCTGTCCGGACGGGCGTTGAGGAGAACGGTTATTTCACCGTCAGGATATTCTTTTATGACTTTATCATAAATTGCAAGCGTGGATTGCGGGTCGTTGGCCGAAAATCCGTTGATGAATACCGTATCGCGCACACGATAGGCAGAGAGTGCTCCGGGGTCATGAATATAATTCTTCATCCCTTCGAAAAATTTTTGCCTGTCCAGCTTAAGCACGTCGCACACTTCAAGGGCGACGGCGATATTTTCGGGAAATGTGTCGAGCAGGTCATCCCCTTCATAGGGGCGTGCCTTTACAACTTTGCTGTTCAGTCTGGCCGCACAGCGTTCAAAGCAGGAGGCAAATTTATCCTCGCCGAGTATAACGACGCCGTTTTTCGGCGTAGTATTGGCGAGTGAATACGCTATACTTTCAAGATCATTGCCCATTTCGTCGAGGTGATCCTCGCGCACATTTGTGATAACGCTTATATCGGAATGAAGAATACGGTGTTCGGTAAGATACTGTAATTCCGGATTGACAGCCATGCACTCCACCACGAGCACTTCGGCTTTCTGCCCGGTTGCCCAATCGATGGCGCGCATCTGTTCCCTGATATTGGCAGGGCCCCACCTGCGGACGGGCTTTGGCGTGTTCGATACGTCTATAGTCATCGGCACCGTGCCCGTAGTTTTGCTGAACACGCTCATGCCGCAACCGCGGAGACCGGCGTCTATAAGGCGCGTAACCGTGCTTTTTCCGCGGATGCCGTTGACGTGAATGACCAGCTTGAGCTTTTTGCGCTTGTATGCGTAATAAAAATGCTCGCCGACGACATATGCGATATAAAACAGCGACAACACAATGAGAATGATCATAATGGGGTCAAACATCGGTTACCCCCAAAAGCCGGCTGAGCATGTCGGTTGCATTAGTCTGAAATTGACAGTAGGGAACATTGCCGGAGATGGCCCAGTCGGACAGTTTATTGTCGTAATTGCCCTCCGCCTTAAAGAGCGCAAGATCGCAGTTGCCGAAAAGCAGCTCTATAAGGCTGTCAGACGTTGCGCCGCGGCGGGCAACACCGCCTAGGTGCCAGCAGACCAGGCCGAAGTCGCCATCGGCCGCGCGGTCGATGAAGGCCTGCGCGCGCTCGGTTTCAGATTCCTTTGTCAGACCGTTTTCGGTGAGCGATTTTATGCTGCACCCGACAACGATAAAAACGACAGAACCCTCCTCTACCTCGTCCGCCTCCAGAAGATTGTCTTCAGTATATTCAAGGCCGTCAAATGTATTCATTGTAAGCATAAGCTGTATAATTTCAACTGACTGTCCGATGGACGTGAGGTAGATTTTCTTATCCTTTGCAAAGCCTGAAAGCTGAGAGGGAAACAGCACATTCGGCTCGTAGGAGAGAACGGCGGGTTGATCATTGCGGCAGGCGGAAAAAACGGGCACCAACGCCGCAAGCGCCGCCAAAATAATCAGTCTGGCGGCGTGCAGAAACGCCCGTGTAAAGCTATGCTTATATTTTTTTGTACTTTGCGATGCCTTGTTCAAACAAATCATTTCCTACGCTGTCGTATGTAACTATGGCAAAGAAGTTATGTACTTCCAGACGGTGAATGGCCTCCGCACCAAGGTCTTCATAGGTGACGACCTCGCATTTCCTGACGCATTCAGAAATGGACGCCGCCGCGCCGCCTATTGCGGAGAGATATACCGCGCCGTATTTTTGCAGAAGCTGTTTAAATTCCGGACTGCGAGATCCCTTACCGATCATCACTTTCAGCCCCTGCTGCAACAGGGGTTCGGCATACGGATCCATTCGATAACTGGACGTAGGACCGGCAGAACCGATTGCCCGGCCGGGCTTTGCCGGCGTAGGGCCGACATAGTAAATTATACCGTGATTTAAATCTATGGGCAAATTTTCACCATTGGCAAGCAAATCGCACAAGCGTTTGTGAGCAGCATCTCTGCCCGTATAAACCACGCCGCTGATAAGCACAGTATCGCCGGCACGCAGACTGCGCACCGCCTCATCATCTACCGGACTTGTAAGTTTTATCATAGCTCCCTCCCTTTCACAGTGTACAGCTCTTATGCCGAGCCGCATGACATTGCACATTTATGGCAACCGGCAGACTGGCAATGTGGCAGGGATAAACATTGACCTTTACGGCAAGGCACGTCCTTGTCCCGCCAAAACCCATAGGGCCGATTCCGAGTTTATTTATTTCCTCCAAAAGTTCATCTTCGAGTCTGCGCGCGATAGGATCCGACGAATGATCGTCTATCTCTCTGAAGAGCGCTTCTTTTGCCAGGAGCGCGCACTTTTCGAAGTTGCCGCCTATGCCTATTCCCACAATAACAGGAGGACAGGGCTTGCCGCCGGCATTGAACACAGTGTCGAGCACGAGCTTCTTTATCCCCGCTTCTCCATCAGCCGGAATGAGCATTTTAACTGTGCTCATATTTTCACTGCCGCCGCCTTTGGGCGCTACGTCTATACGAAAGGTGTCGCCGGGTACGACTTTTATATGCACAATGGCGGGAGTGTTGTCCTTTGTATTCACGCGGTCAAGCGGATGGCGGACAACCGATTTGCGCAGATACCCCTGTGTATATGCCTGACGCACGCCCTCGTTAACGGCTTGGTAGATGTCGCCTTCAAAGACTACTTCTGACCCGATAGTGAGCATGACGACCGCCACGCCCGTATCCTGGCACAGAGGCAGATGCTTGTCCGCCGCAAGCAGGTCGTTTTCAACAATTTTTCCCAGCACTTCACGGCCAAGCGGCGACTGCTCTTCGGCAGCGGCCTGTTTTATTGTGTTGAGCACGTTTTCAGGTATACATTCACAGGCATCTATGAACATATCCTTAATTTTTGCCGTAACATCGGCTAGTTCAATTTTTCGCATTTGTTTACTCCTACTCAATATCAATATGTTGCAACGGCAGATGTTCGGCACGGAACCAACCCATAGAACGCTGAGCGTTTTCCACCGAACCGGTCGTATAAATTTTTACTGTGCCCTTCTGATGTGAGAGATTGAGCAGTCCCCGATCACTGAGTATCTGCCTCAGAGTCTCTCCCGTCGGTTCGCCGCAGGCTATGTAAGAAATATCGCCCAACACCTTGCGCATCTCATTTTCCAGCAAGGAAAAATGAGTACAACCATGGATGAGCGTATCCATGCCGGCATCCTTGATTTGCTCCAGTTTGCCGCGCACTATTTTCTCGCCCTCCGCCTCGCTGCCGCCGCGTTCGATAAAATCCACAAACTCGCTGCAGGCAAGGGGAATGGGCGATACTCCCGCTTTTTTTAAAAGATTCTGATACACACCGCTCTCGATCGTTGAAATAGTTGCAAGAACGGCAACCTTTCCGTTTTGGGTGGTTTTTACTGCCTTTGCGCAAGTGGGATCAATGA
>DVNU01000063.1 GCA_018714165.1 Candidatus Coproplasma excrementipullorum
CCAAAAGGTTCGGATTATTTTGACATGGTGGAGCTAAGGGGAGTCGAACCGGAATTGAACTGCAAAATCAAGGTAAAATAGAGCAAAAATGACCTGTTTTGCACTTAAAAAGCGGTAAAAATTAAACTGCCCCCAATTTTCGCCAACAGTTAAAAGCCGTTTAAAGTCTGTGGCCATGCCGTATAAAGGCATGGCCTTTTTGCGGGTGCGATACTCTTCACCTTATCAGCCAGCGGCGATTTCGCCGCTATCTCATAAAATTTCGCCGCATTGCCGCTTGCGGCGTTTTCGCCTTCATGTGCTATGCGCATGAAGGGCACACTTTACCTTAAGTGTAAGTGGAGAGTGCAAGAATAGATGATGACGCTGCGCGGCTTTTGATTTTGTGGGAAGGGCGCGCCGCTCCCCCTTGCGGAAGAAGCGTAAATGCTCCCCGGATAATTCGCTTTAAATGCCGCACCCTGAGCCCCACGGCGCAAACTATCCGCTCAGGCTTCCAATGGCAAGGGCGCGACCCGCTTGCCGCCGTCTTAGTTATACTCCTGAACGTGAGTTTCGGCGACATTTTTGTTGCAACGGCTGTCTGCCTGTACCTGACCTGCTTGTAAAGCGCTTAAAGGGCTACGCGCGACTATTAAATTGAAAAAAAGCGTACTTTTATAAAGCGGCAAGAAGTATATTACTTGTCGAATATAACAAAGTATAAAATTTTTTCAGATATATAGTGTATGCGCAAAAATGCGCTCTATATATTGCGGTTTAAATTTATTGTAAATACAGTATGTTGTGTTTAAGGTAAAAAAGCGGGCTGACCCCGTCGGGGTCAGCCCTGTTTTAAAATTTCTTCGTTAAGTTTTAGTTTGCCGCCGCTCAGGTTCAGAACCTGGCGATCGGCGAGGGTTGATATATAACGGCCAATCGAGCGGCGATCGACACCGAGCGATTTAGCCGCGGCGTTGTAATCGAGCTTTTCGGCCCGCGCGCCCTGCACGTCGAATATGTAAATTATGAGCTGGGAGTATCTGTCGAGTCCCCGCAGTCGCTCTGTGAGCGCGTTGAAATCAATTTGCATAACGTTTACCTGTAAGGTGTACCGCCGCGCCGTGGTGCCTGAGCGCTTCATCGGCGCGGCGGGGTGTGGGGGATGTGTCAGTCGAATTTATAGTGTACGCGGATGTCCCGCACTTTGGCGCCCTTGGGTATTTCAATGGTGCGCTTACTGCCTGATATGCGGCGGCGGGGAACGGGAACGTTGGCGCGGCCCGAATTACGCTTTGCGGCCTCATCGAGCTCCTTCAGGAAGTCTTCGGGATAGTTGGGCTCGCTGTTCGCCGGTTGAGTTTTTCGGCGCGTGGCGCGTTTTGTCTGTGGCGTCTTCGATGTCGCCATGGGCTTTTTCTTTGCAGTCGTTTTCTTCGGAGTGGCCCTTTTTGCGGCCGGCTTTGCCTTTGATGTCGGCTTCTGACTTGATTTTTTGGCCCTCGATGTTTTAGGCGATGTTTTCTTTGCGGTCGATTGGGCCCTGGTTGTCTTCTTTGGCGTAGTTTTACGCCTTGCCGCGGGCTTTTTGCGTTTGTTTTCGTCGTCTTTTTTCATGGTTGAAACTCCTTATTGATTTTTCCGGACAGGCCGACTGCAAAATTGCGCATACGCGCAATTTTGCAGAATATTCGGCGAGGAGCATTTTTAATGCTCCAACGCCCGCTATCCGCAAGCCTGCCGTCCGCCCGTGACGTTCGTCACTGCCACACAGCGGTCGCGCCCGCTTGTGCGGCAATGCCGCCCGCCCCGTTCGGCCGTCAGTCTTTTTTGCTGATAGCGGAAGATGTGCTGTCGCCGGGGTGGTTCGTATTGTCCGGGCCTGGCTGTTCTCCGGTCTGGTTGTCCTGGGCGGTCTCTTCGTTCGTGCCCTGGTCATTGGCCAACTCGTCCATTGTCATCTGCCCTGGCACCTGTCCGGATTGTTGCCTGGCTTTTGCCTTGCGTTCGTCTGCAGATGTGGCGGACTGTTCCGGACTCCGGCCGGTTGCATGTATCGCTCTGATCGTCGCCGTCGGCACGATCCAGAGCGGCAATAAGCATACTTATTACGCGTTCTTTCTTTTCAAAGAACTGTTCTGCAATGGCGTACATTTCGCGGTTGAGCTGATCTTCGGCTCTGTTCGGGCGCTTCCAGAACAAACGGAATCGCAATTTCTTAGGGGTGAGCAGATCGCTCTTCACCAAAAGTGAATGCAGGGCGCGTTCGACTTCTATCATGTCTTCAGAGTGCATTATGGCGTATTCGTCTTTGTATTCGTTCAAAATATTCTGTCGCATAACATCTATAACGCCGCCGCTTAAGGCTTCGGCGTTTTTCTGTAGTCGCCAGAATTTCTGGTAATACCGCTCATGCAGTTCGTCCGTTTTTTCTTTCATTGTTAGTTGCCTTTTTTCTGTAGCCTTCAGGTTCGCCGCTCTTATAAAACTGTGCCTTATCGTCAGGCAGTTTTGCAAGCTCCGCGCGGTTCACAAAGTTTAAATAGCTGAAGTCCTGGCCTTCCTTGGGCAGAAACATATCGAAGTATCCGAAACTGTCGAAACAGTGGAAGATATTGCCCTCATGTGTGTAGGCAGTATTTGTATAAGTTTCGGCCCCGGTGTTGAGGTAATTTTCGTATGCCGTCCAGTTGGGGAACTCCCTGCAATGCCATACAGTTTTTATAATTTCTCCCACGTCGTTGAGCGTATTCTCCATACCCTGAACTTCGATGAAATGGCGGCACAGCGCGCGTATGTTCGGATCAATGAGCATAACGCGTTGCACGTCCATAAATATATCCAGGTGATAGTGCCTGTGCATTTCATATAACCGGCTTACAAAGTCAGGGAAGTTGGCCGACTGCCGGCTATTGTAATAGCGTTGCGCCTCGCCCAGGAATACTTTTGAATAGGGCGGCAGGAACTGTGTGGCCATGCGGTCGTTGGCCAGACCCAGATAGTAGCCGTTTATATAATATGGCTCGAAGAATTCCTCATAGCCGACGCGGAATTTTACCTTATAGTCAGAGAATATGGGCGGCTTGTCCGGCAGGGTCAGAGGGTTTAACCGTGTTTTGTTGAGCTCGGCTATTTTGCTTGTGCAACTCTCCAACATTGTGCGGCCGTGCTCAAAATATGCTTGCTTTAAAAAGTATGTATTGAGTGAGCTCTTGCCTGCGCCCGGCGCGCCGGATATTATGGTGATCATAAATATTTGATGTCCTGAAGGTTGACTTTTTGCTTTTTGTGATGTATTATATAAATACAATCAGGTATGGGTATAGCCTATACACCCGCCGACCTAATTGCGGCATTGCTTCGGGTGGTTTAATCCCGAAGCTTTTTATTTTTTAGGATAAGTATTTTATTGCGGTTTTCCTGAGATTGTTTTGTATGGTTCAAAACCTTGTCGCGCAAAAATTTAAGTTCCTTTTTGCTCAGGTCATATTGCGCGGCATTTTCTAAGAACTTCTTGCCGTCTACCCGTATGGCGTTGCCCTCATTATCTTCAGTTTCAACAAAGTGTTTGAAGTATGTATCGCGCTTATTGCCTTTCTTATAAGTAGGTAGAGGGGTGGTATTTGGCTGATTCTCATCGGTAAGACGCACAATGGCAAGCTCTTCGTCGGTGTTTTTATCTATAACCACAACCCAGCGCTTATCTTTAAGTTGCCTTACCTTGCTTTTGTCGTGGGGTAAATATTCGTCCTTTGTCTTGAGCGTTCTGCCGAGCGGAGTTTTTCCCGCCGGCTTTTGCGGGGCGGATTGCCCCGCGCGAGTGGTGGAAGGCCTTGACTTTTCCGCCGCAGTCCGTTTATTTTTTGCCGCATTTGCCTGCGGCTTTTTTGTTGAATTTTTGTTAATTTTCTTTTGCATTGTAAAAGATGATTCTGTCAGGATCGAGTACTATTGATATTGCTGATTGCACCCTATTAAAAGCGACATAAGACTCGCCGTAACTAGTATATATGTGTAACAGAAAGGCGTAGCCTTCTTCCGGCAATTGCGCAGATATCTCTGCCCCGTCGTGGAGCCGAGAGAGTATGTCCAAAACTCCCCCTGTAGATTTAATCTCAAACCCGCCCTGCGTTTCGCTTATGTCAAAGGCCGCAGTCAGGTTATCGAACGCGGTGGAGTAGCGGTAGTTTTTTCCGTCTGCGGTATAGTCGAAGTCGTATTCGGGATTGGGCAGAACCTCTACGGTATAACTGCCTATGGCCTTGTCGAACCCTGCGCGCTTGAGATACAGCGTGGCGCCGTCTGCAGGGACGTCGAGGCTGTCCGCTATGACGTTCTCGCCGTCGGTTAAGTATAGCGGGGCCAGACTCTCGAAGCCGTTGGAATAAACGGCCGCCGTTATGACGGCGCCGAGCACCAGCACCACAACGAGCGCCAGGGCCGCAAGCATTTTATTGATTGCCTTCATAGTAGGCACTCCTTTTTAATTACGCGCGCCCGCGCCTGCGGGCGCGCGTGACATATTAATTTAATTTGGCAAAAATACTATGGAAGCGTTATCAGTTTCAATGTCGGTAGCATCGGGATAATCTATAAGATCGCAGTCGCTGAAATAAGCTTCATAAGCAATAGGTAATTCCGATAATACTGTATCTCCATAGGTGTAGGTAATGTTGTATGAAACTGAAAAATCATTACCTGACGAGTTTTCCACTGCGTATCTGAGCGCAAGTTGAAGAAGATTTGTGTCTATTTGGCTTATACTGGGCGTAATGCCGCTATCTGGATCATCTGGATTTATATATTTAACTGGCGTTATGCAATTTCTCCAGCCGTTGACATAAAGTTCGGTATAAGATATTGTATCGTAACAAAATTCATCAATTATAAGAGTCAGTTTAGTAATATCAAAATTAGCGGAATATTTAAGTCCGAGCGAGCTTTCAAAAATATTCATATAAGGATTATTTGCTGGCTCCAGTAAATCCTTGAAAGAATCTTTTATCACGAAATTAACATCGCTGATAGCAAAGTCGGCGATTATAGAGCCATCTCCAAAAGCAAGGTCGTAATTGATACATTCTCCGCAACTATCAAGGCAGTATCCGGTATTGGTTGATGAGTTGTCTGCAATCTCGGCACTGTACAAGGCTGCAACATAGTCACAATATACGCTGCTGCTGATTGAGTTATCGTAGGCACATTCTATATCAATAACTATCTGCTCACCAAAAGCCTGCTGACACGAAACAGTGAGTTGCATATCGTTCTGTGTAATTGTGATATAATCATTTATGTTCTTGCCATTTGCCCATTCTGAAGAAGGATTAGCAAAATGCGCGGTGTATGTAATCATTTGCAGCGCCGTTTCGGGTTGTATTTCAGCAGTGATTGTATAGGCTGTCAGTGACTGCTCATCTACGCCGTATTCTGCGTAATGTGAAGGCAAGATAGTGTTACTTGCCAGACGGATTGACTGATTATTTACGTGGTTATCATCAACAATCATTGTCCCGGCAAATAATTCTCCTTCAGGCTGAACTTCTTCGGTGCGGTTTACCCAGTCGGCAGGGTTCCAGCTGTTGAGGCCCAGGGACAGACCAGTATAGGCCGCGGCGGCTGCAATTACGGCCGCAAGCGTGATCGCCAGCGCCTTTAAGCCTTTGTTGCTTTTCGATTTGTTGTTTGACATTTTTTTAACTCCTTAATTTAATTATTTTTGCCCCTGCAGGGCAGTAGTTCCTTAAATAGTAGCAAAATCGCTTACATCTGCCAGTATGCCGAAAGAGATGTCGCTGTTTTCAAAAGTTATGACGCACAGAGGTACGCCGGCATTGAAATATTCGTCGGCCGCTGTCTTGAACGGCACATAATTATTCTGAAATACATAGAAGATAGCGGACATCACCTCTGTCATACAGAAATCGCCTTCAAGCACATATGTATTGCCCGTAAGCAGTCCGGGGAACCTCGGCCCGGTTAAATCCTCAACGATATCCGGATTTACGGCTACTGTGATGTCTCCGAGCTCGATAGAGCTCACTACGGAATACACTTGCTCGTCGGTATATGAAAAGCTGAAATTTCCGTCTGTAGCTGTCTTATCGCCTATCGTAAAAAGCACGTCTGGCGTGTCCGGCTCGTCTGGCTCATCGGTACCTGGCTCGTCCGGATCATCAGGATCCGTTGGCTCTTCGCCAGGCTCGTCCGGATCGGTCACGTCGCCGGGCTCCTCGCCGTCGTCAATGTTGAGCTCGCCGTTTTGCCAGGACTGGCTTGTCCAGTCAAGCGGGTTAAAACTGTCCTTGAAGAGGGACACGGCCACGTACACAATAACCAGAGCGAAGGCCAGCACCAGGGCGACAATGCCCACGGCCGCACCGCCGCTTGTTTTCTTTTTTCTGTAATTTGCCATTGGGAATCTCCTTTATTTCCGTATTAGTTTTACTATCGTGAAGATGACGAAGATGACTGCCAGGGCGATAACCGCACCCAGAGTCCAGGGCGTCCAGCTGGCCAGAAAGTCGAACATCGGCACCAGCGATACAAGTATCAGATGAAGCAGAAAACCTATGACCAGCACTATAAAACTTCCTACCATTTCAGTTACTCCTTTTTAGATTTACTTTTCCGCGCGTTGCTGTTGCGCCGTTTTGCGTATTCGGCCATTTCGGCCGTTGCGTTTTCCTGCCTGGCCTCGGTCACGCCCTTATTGATTATGCGGTACACCACATAGAACACGATGAGCGCCGCTATCATTATCGCGGCATAGAGCCAGAAGCCACTGACATTCCAGATCACTACAGGCGGTTCAAGATCTGGCACGATATCTATAGGTGACATTACTACGGGAATTACTGTATTTACTTCGCCCTTGCTGAAGCGCACTTTGATAATGTCGAAATCAATTATCACGTGGGTTTGTGCAACGTAATGTTGGCCGTCAACTGTGCCGTACAGATTGGGCTGTAGCCAGGTGCCTACCCATTTGCTGGCGTCGGCGTTGCCGCACAGGTATTCGCTCTGGTAGTATCTGAAGATATATATAGTCTGGCCACTTTCAGTCGCGCTGTCGTAAAAGGACTTGAAGTCGTCATAGTAGCTCTCGTTTATGTAGAGGTTTGCGCAGGTCTCTGCGCTGTCGTCGGTGACGTCTTCGCTCTGAACTTCATATATGGCGTTGATGTTCTCGAACTGAGTGCTTATAACCTGGGAGCCGTCAAGGTTGAAAAATTTCTCCCAGAAAGTCTGGGTGAGTTTTTCGCTGGTCAGTGTATAGCCGTCGTCTGCCTCAACTTCAACATAAGTGAATTGGTCGTCGTAGTCAGAGAAGAGGTCGGCGCTGTATTTATCTGCAACCAGAGAAGAGGAAGAGTGCGAATCTGAATAGTTGCGGATATAATCGAGGACGACGTCGCCGCTCAGAACATATTGTCCGTAATCGTTTATGTAGGAGTTTTCATTATTGGCAAGAAACAGGTAATACAGGCTGTCGATGATTTCGCCGCTGTATTGTCCTTCCCAGCCGTCGTAGGAATGAGATGAGTTGTAAATTGCTATGTCAGAGGCGAACCCGTAGGGCTGAGTTTCTCTGTAGTCCAGATGATCAGGTATTGTCTTGCCGATATCAGGGCGAATTGCATTGTACATTTCGCCGTTGTCCGTAATAAAAATGGGCTTGGTCACAGCGTTAAGCCAACGCGCATAAATTTTGGATATGCCGCCGTACTCTGCCACAATTTCGTTTGGTACGGCAAAATATACCGAGTGTAACATATCCCTTGTGTAGTTGTTTCCGCTCGCCCCTTCGGGGGTGTAGGCCGCGCCGCGTACATCGAGTGTAAGGGTAAGAAATCCCGAACTGGTGCAGGTCAGCGAACTCTCGGTCGCCGATGAGTGGCCATAGCCGAGTGAAAAGCCGGTGTAGGTGTATGCGTTTGCCACTTCAAATTCTGTAGCGTTGTAGTCGCCCTCTATAAGCAATTCCACGCCGCTCACCTTGTATACTCTGGCATTGCTGTCGAGGGTGTCAAGTATTAGCTCGCGTTGCTCGTCAGTCAGGCTGACCTTGTATTTATAGAACATCGCCTCATAGCCGGCCAGAGTGCTTTTATCCAGGAACTGCAGAGGGTATTTCTGATAGTTGTCTCCGGCATAGCTCAGCTGAATATAATTGAGTTCGCTGTCGTCATCGATATTGAGGCCCTGCGGGTTGTATATGTATACGTAAAGCGCGTAATCCTGTTGGTTGTCTGAGTAGAAGGAGTAGCAATACTCTACAAAGGATATCACCTGCAGACTCCGGGCTTCGTCAAAGCCGTAGTCCGTAAGCTCAAAGGGCTTGCCGTCAATGGTGGAGCCTTCCAGATCGGCCATTACATCCGTGTTGTCGTAGTTGGCCGTTTCGGCGGCGGCGTAAACTGCGCCGCCGCTTACTCCGACTGTCAGGAATGTAATGAATAGGCATATGGCCAGCAATGTGGCAAGGATATTCAGTTTTGAGTGTCTGTAATTCAGCATATCTCACCGCCGGGCTGTTCTCAGCCGTATGTTATGGTCACATTCTTTTCAATGGTCTTGATTATTTCGTCTGTCCGGGCGAATCCGCAGATATCGCGCAGACCATACAGGTAGTCGAGTACGCCGTCTACGTCAGTCCAATCCAGGCGCTTGAGCATAAAGTACTTATACAAGCCTTCGTGCTCTTCATATACAAGCTTCTGAATGTTTACTCCGGGTTTGACGGTGGTATGGATTGGGCGCGCTGCCTTAATGGCGCTGTAGATGTTGTTTAAGCTGTTTAATGTGTCGCTCATTTTTTGTTTACCTCGCTGATCCAATGACGTCGGCCATGTTCAGGCACCTGGAATAAACCCTGTGAATAAATCTGCGCACGGCTTCGTAATCCTCTTCCGGGACTATGTCCGGGGAGAGCGCGTAATAGGCAAGGTCGCCTATGCTCACCGTGGTTTCGGCTTTCGTCAATGCGGCGATAGAATTTTCACCGCGCAGATACGCCGCAGGCTTTCTCTCCGGCAGCACTACATAGTTGTATGCTTTGATAACGCGCGTACTGGTAGAATCGGTGTAGCCGAACTGCCGCATTGCCTCAACTGCCGTTAAAGCAGTAAAGCCTGAGTCCTTAATCGCGATCGTGCGGGCACTCTTATTGGGAAACTTATAGCAGCGCCCTCCATTTTTTGCGTACCAGTACTTCATTTCACACCTTTCCTTTTAAGCTTAAGCTCAATCATTTTTATTTCCTTCCTTACTTTTCTTACTTTCCTTCCTCAACTCTGCCGGGAGGTGATGGGTGCCAGGCAGAGCGGAAGGAAAATAGCGAGCGTCGGCCGCGGGAATCGAACCCGGCGCGGGGCGAGGTGTTGCCCTGACCTTGCCGATATACAAATTAAGGCAGGTAGAGCCTAATTCGGCTTTACCTGCCTTAAACGTTTTACAGCAAAATAATCTTTGATAATTTCTTCATTTTGTTTAGCGCATTTACATATCTGGCCACGATATACTCCCGTGTTGCCACAATACGGGCAAACTTTTTTTGAATTATCTAATGCAACAACATCTATATTGTCGCGCCTCATCTTGCGGTTTATAATATCTTCAATTGACTGATAATGCGGTTGTAAAAGGGCAAATTCTTCATAATCGCCTTTCACCTCGGCAAAAGCCATTTTTATCATTAACTTCTTTTTGGTTTTTGCTAGCTCCTGATATTCGCTATCTTCTTTGACTGCTTTGCGTAGATTCTCTTTTTGTTTCTCCTGCTCCATAGCTTTTTGCTTGTAATACTCTGCAACTTCTTCAATGGTCAGCGGCAGTTCTTGACGTTCACCGGGTTCCAGAACGTCCACAAGCGTGAAATTCAAAATATAATGCAATCTGTTCGCGGTGATAGCATTGGGCAATATTTTGCCGTCGCGTGTAACGTGGTAGTACTCCGTGCCGTTGCGATACTCGCATTGGATAATTTTGTAAACTATGTACTTTAACTGATCTGAGTTCGCCATGTCTTCACATAAATACTGTGCGCCCAGGCAAAAGTTGAAGTATTGCCTGCCGTGTTCGTCTATGTACGGCGAAATTTTTTGTCCCTGCATTTTCTTTCCTTCCTTGTTTTAATGTTATAGCTGTGGTTTTGGTATTCTCCTTATTGATTAAAGCAGCTAAAACTGCATTATTTGTCAAAATATTGACTCTGCAAAAACTTTGTGATAAAATAAAATTGCGTAATTACACAAAAGCAGAGTCAACTTGTCCCGCTTTAAAAGAGTTATGCACCAGTTAAATATCGGCGCGACGCCCTTTAAGCGCTTAACAAGCAGGTCAGGTTCAGGCAGACAGCCATTGCAACAAAAATGTCGCCAACACTCTCGTCAGGAGTATAACTAAGACGGCGGTAAAAGGGTTGCTCCCCTACCACGGAAGCCTGAGTGGGTAGTTTGTTGCTGTGGGGCTCAGGGTGCAGCGTTTTAACACAAACTGCTCGGTGAGCAATTTATATGCTCTCTCCGTAAGGGGGAGCATAATACCCATAACAACAAAATCAAGGCGCGCAGCGTCATCATCAAATTCTATAAGGCGCGCAGCGTTCTTATAGAATTCAAATAATAGCCACATCAGTTTAAGGCTAAGTTTGCCTTCTTGCCCCCGCAGTCATCGCTGCGGGGATTTTTTAATATGAGGGCATTTTTGCCCGCTCATATTTTTTGATAACAGTTTATCATACTTTTTGAGTAATTGCAATAGTTTTATCATAATTTTTGAGAATAATCCACAAAAAAATTTTTCCCCTGAAATATATGATATTCTTCATTTAGGAGGATTTCATATGTCTTTTGCATTAAAATTAAAAGAATTGCGTGAAAACGCTGGTTACACGCAAAGAGAACTGGCAAAGAAACTCAATGTTTCTATAAGCAGCGTGGGCATGTGGGAAAGCACATCACAAATTCCGACAGCAAAAAAACTTATTGAGGTAGCTTCACTTTTCAATGTAAGTGTTGATTCGTTATTAGATATTACCTCGGAAGAAAAGGCTGCCGGCGCGTCGGCGACAAAAAAAATAAGCATTACGCCCATAGAGGACGAAATGCTATATGTGTTCCGCGAGGTAGGAAAGGCAAAGGGAGAACCCGCCCAACGTGCCATAATTGAAATGGTTGAAAAAATGCTGTAAACATATACGCCCGCGCCGATGAGCACGGGCGCGCGACAAAATAATGACTTTTTAAGCATAAAAAGTCATTAAGAACTAGCCAATAATTGCCTTTACAATTAAATTCCGTAGGCAACTTGCCGAAGGAGTTTTTTTATAAATGGATAAACAAAAGATTTTAGAACTGGCAAGCCGGCTCGTGCTTGCCGCCTCTTCCGGGAACGAAGACGAAGTCAGGGACGTTTCGGAAGAACTTACTGCCGCTCTGCGACAAACAACAAACGGACATGGCGGCGATGAACCGCTGAGTCAGACAGACTTTAACGGCTTTTTGAAATTCACTTTACAGGAGGTTTCAAAAATGCCAACAGATTTTAAAAAATACTTCCGCGCCGAAGGATGCACAGTGTATTATCGCAAGCGTCGGCGCGGTAACTCTATCAGCTATGAAGCGCGTTATCGTCGGCACGGCTATAATATATCCGTTTCGGGCCCGTCTCTATCGGTCATAAAAGAGCGCTTTATTCAAGCTATCAAAGACGCCGAAAGCGGCCAAAAAACAATGCGCGGCGTGCCGACAACCTTTAATAAATTTGCAGTTTATTACTTCGAGAACTTTTGGAAGAGGAAGGTCACTACTTCAACTTATGTGGCGAATATGTATAAATACAACAACCATGTAAAACCTTTTTTTGAAGAAAAGCCTTTATCCAGGATCATGCCAAAGGATTGCCAGACGGTTATTGATAAAATTCAGGCTAAAGGTTTAGGCAAAACTGCCGAAGAGGTGTTTTGTATGCTCAACGGCATATTCAAGGCGGCAATTAAGCACAATCTTATAAAGTATAACCCGCTCGATCTCGTTATACATGATAAACATGAACGGGAACACAGTAAAGCATTGACTGTAGAGGAAGAAGCAAAACTCATGGCTGCGTTAGCCGGCACCAAATATCAGCTGTTATTTGCGGTCGCACTTTATACCGGATTGAGACCGAACGAATATAAGACTGCCAGACTCCAGAGCGGTTTCATTGTCGCGGTGAACAGTAAACAGAAAAACGGTAAACTCAAGTATAAAAAAATACCCGTTACGCCAATGCTGGAGCCATACCTTAAGGGGGTAACGCAATTCGATTTTCCCGGCGAAAACTATATGCGCAAAAAGTTGCACGAAATTTTTCCGAATAAGGTACTTTATGTGTTGCGTATAACCTTTAACACCCGCTGTGTTGAGTGTGGAGTCGCCGATGTTGCCCGCAAACTGTTCATGGGGCACAGTCTGGGTAAGCTCGATACCGCTTATATTGACGTTTCAGACGATTATCTGAAGGCAGAAGGAGAGAAAATCAAGTACGATTTGCCCCCAATTTTGCCCCCAAATGAGTAAATAAAAAATAAATTAAACTATTTGTTGTATAAAAAAAGCCCGTTTTTGAGGCAAAATCACTCAAAAACGGGCAAAATCTGGTGGAGCTAAGGGGAGTCGAACCCCTGACCTTTTGAATGCCATTCAAACGCGCTACCAACTGCGCTATAACCCCATTGGTATCCAAATTATACACTATTTGTATGTGCCTTGCAAGCGTTTTTTCGCACGAAAAGCAAATTTTTAAATGCACCTTAAAAATTTTTTCAAAAAAAGTTATAATTAATATGTCAGAAATTCCAGCTTCCCGTTGTGTTATATATAAAAAGGAGGGAACATATGAAAAAATTCAACGCCCTGCTATCCTGCGCCCTGGGCGCGGCGATGCTGTGCGGTTGCGCAAATGTGGGGAAGAGCACACTGCTTGCAACACCCGCTCAGCCATCGGCATTCACCTACACTGACAGCGGCACCGATAACTTTCAGACCGTTTCAAGCGGTGTAAACGCCTTCTCCGCCCGCTTTGCGGAGGCCGTTTATGCAGAGTACGAGGGGGATGCAAACTTCGCCGTTGCCCCCGTTTCGGTATACATGGCTCTCGCCCTCGCCTCGGTCTGCGCCGCCGGCGACACCCGTGCACAGCTTCTCAGCGCGTTAGGCACAACAGAGGAGGAGCTCGCCGCCAATTTTGCCTATCTGTACAGCTCGCTCAACCGCAGCTACACCAGCGGGCAGATCGCCGCCGCCAATTCCATCTGGATGCAGGAGGGCCCCGATTTTATAGATGCCTGTCTTAAGGCGCTTGCGGGTGAATACTTCTGTTACCCCTACGCCGCAGACTTCCGCGGCGACAATATAAACGCCAATGCGGCGCTCCGCCACTTCATCAGCGAGGCGACGAAGGGCCTAATCGACCGTGACTTTCAGCTTTCGACCGACACTTGTTTCGCCCTTGTAAACACGCTCTATCTCAAGGATGTGTGGAACTTAGACGGCCTTGACCTGCCCTATACCGATAACGAAGTGACCTTCACCCGCGCCGACGGCAGTGAGGTGTTGAAGCCCTTTTTGAGGGGGTACTATAACTACGGTGCAGTACAGCGTGGTGAAAACTATTCGACATTCTACACCGTAACTGCCAATGGCTACCGCATAAAATTCATCCTTCCCGATGACGGCACGCCCCTTTCAGACGTGTTCACGCAGGAGACCATAACGGCCGTCCACTCCATAACCGACTACGGCGGGGTAAACGATGAGCTTAAAGAACGGTACTATACCCGCTGTCTTTTCCCTGAGTTTGAGGCTGAATATGATGAGAACGTAAAGGGTGTGCTGTCAGACACATTCGGCATAGAGGACTTTTTTGTCGGCGGCGAGTGCAATATCTCCTCGCTCCTCGCGGGCAGTGTCGACGACAGGGGCTACCCCGTATATTGCTCAAGGGTACAGCACACCACAAAACTTTCGGTAAATAAGGAGGGTATTGAGGGCGCGGCCGTGACAATTGTCGCGAATGAAGGAACGGGCGCAGAGCTTGATGAATACGAGCACATCTACTATGACTTTGTCATAGACCGCGACTTCGGCTATATAGTCGCAGACAGTTACGGCACAATACTCTTTACCGGAGCGGTCAACAACATTTAGCTAATACTAATTAAAATATAGTCCATATCAACCCCAATCCATATTTGGTGTGCGGGCGGCCATCGGCCGCCCGCACACCCCTTTTAACTCGTTTTGCTCAATCTTTACAGGAATAGCTTAATATCCTTACTTTCCTTACTACAATTTTTGTTTAAACCGCGGCAAAATGCTTGCAAAGTACCTGTTTTTATGATAATATGGATACGACAATAAATAATAATCTGCCACCGGGTAGAAGGAGAGCGTCCGAACTGTCATCGTTAGGTCTTAGAAGATGACACGTCCGGATTTTTTTATGTTAAAAAATCAGGGCGCCTCCAAGGAGGCATTTATGAAAAAATTACTCAACTACTTTTCTGTATGGGAGTGGCTGCTCTGGGGCGCCTCAACAGTGCTCATTGTAGTATCCTTCTGCGTATTCGACAGGGTCAACTATCTCACCCTGTGCGCATCGCTGATAGGCGCCGCCTCGCTCATCTTCAACGCCAAGGGTAATCCCTTCGGTCAGGCTCTGATGATTGTGTTCAGCGTGTTGTACGGCATAATTTCCTACAGATTTGCCTACTACGGCGAAATGATAACCTACCTCGGCATGACAGCGCCTATGGCAATTGTCGCCCTTGTAACCTGGCTCAAAAATCCGTATAAAGGCAAGCGGTCGCAGGTCAGGGTAAACAAGATCAGCGCAAAGGAGTGGGTGATAATGCTTGTGCTGGCCGCAGCCGTCACGGCGGGCTTCTACTTTATTCTGCGCGCCTTCAACACGGCTAATATCATACCCAGCACGATCTCGGTGACTACCAGTTTTATTGCAGTGTATCTCACCTTCCGCCGCAGTCCCTATTTTGCCGCAGGCTATGCGGCAAACGATGTCGTTCTCATCGTCCTGTGGGTGCTGGCTTCAATGGAGGACAGGTCGTACATATCCGTAGTAATCTGTTTTGTAATGTTTCTAGTCAACGATCTGTACGGCTTTATAAATTGGCGGAAAATGGGCAGGTTGCAGGCGGCAACAAATCAAAACTAAGCCGCAATGTAATAAAATTGTTGACAAAGCGATATTATTAAGATATAATATCAATATGGAAAACAAGCGCAACACTGAACAAAAGCGCGTGATTTTAAACGCGCTCATGCTCGCCGACCACCCCACAGCGTCTGAACTGTATGAGAGGATAAGGGACGACAATCCCCATCTTTCGCGTGCAACGGTATTTCGGGTGCTGGGGCAGTTTGCCGACGACGGAGTCATCCGCAAGCTCAACCTTCTTGGCAGCGACACCCGTTTCGACGCGCGCACGACTCCGCACGCACATTGCCACTGCGTAAAGTGCGGCAGGGTGACGGACGTGTTCGAAGGCGATTTTGTCCCCGTGCTCTCCTCGCAGGAGGTGGCTGGATATAAGCTTCTCTCCACCGAGATAGAATTCAACGGGCTCTGTCCCGACTGTCTTGCAAAGGACAACTGAATTTATTTGACGACAGGCGCGCCGCGCGGCCAGTATGGCCGCGCGGCGCGCTTCTTCATATAATTGAATTACTCCCCGTCTTCGGGGCTGTCATCATTGCTCTCTTCAACCCAATCGGCGGCGGCAGTCTCGCCGATTGCGGACGGTTGACCCGCATATATGCCGCGTTGAAGCCACTTTTTGCGTATGGCGAGAAAGGCATAGTAGAAGCCCGTGAAGGCAAAGAACAACCCCACATATACGGCGTACAGGCCGAGTATGTAAATCATATTCAGCTCGTAATTCCATATTCTCAGCGTCCATACGGGCGGGATTTCAAATGGCAGGGGATTGATCTGCGTAAAGGCGTAGTTGGGTACTATCAGCTCGTCTGGCTGAAGGTAGTAGCCGTCGTCAGTGTGCCAGGTCATCGAGGCCGAAGTCACCAGCGCACTGCATACCGATGCCAGAATTATGACGATAAAGTAATATATCAGGGGGACGATGCAGTCCTTCCACTTAAATTTATACTGCCCAAGCGCCGAGGGCAGAACGCTCAGTGCAAAGAGAATTGCGTGGGTGAGGGTGAAGTAGAGTATTGAGTAACTGCAGAATATTCCGTAGTTGCTCATCTCGTCTTTGCCGAAGTAGACAAACACGCTCAGCGCGCCCGCCGCGTGCACGAAAAAGGCCGTCCGGTAGAAAAATTTTTTGCGCGTCAGCACGGAAAGCGAGGCTATATATACGCCTATATTGCAGATAAACAGCGGAATGCAGGCAAACAGCGAGTGATATACGTTATATCCGTCACCTATAACCATACTGTCCTTGGAGTGGTATTGTATGAGCAGTACTATCGCCATCGCGCCGAGGTAAGCGTTGCGGTCGCGCTCGCTTTTGTGCCGCAGAAAATAGTATGCCGATATGGTGAACGCCGCTAAAATTACTATTGCCAGCAGGTGCCATACGGTGAAGTTTTTAAAGCGCAGAAAGCTGTCGGCGGGAATGGCGTCTATGTCGAAGAAGTTCTCAAAGAAGTTCAGCGGTATGCACGCTATGACTGCGGGTAATATGTAAATAAAGCTCTTGGGCCGAACGCTAAGCCCGTCGCGCACAAATATCAGCGCGCATATGGCCAGCATAAAGGCGTTCTGCGTAAAAAACAACGTTATGTTCAGCCATCTGGGGAAGAACAGGTTTATGCTGTTGTAAATTTCCTGTGCCTTGTCATTTCCTGCGTCCTTTGTGATGTCGAAAAAGCCCCCGAAGGTAAAACAGCTTATTATCACAAATACCGGCAGTATGTATTTTACGGCGTCGGCACAGCTTCGGCGCCTGTAGAATACAGCAAGGGGGATGAGCAGAAGAGCGCTCTTTTTGATCCACTGGCTTATGACGAACGCCGCGCCGAACTGACTTATTCTGTTGAATATGTAGTAGTCCGATATGGTGAATGTCAGCAAAAACGCGCAGACGAGCGTTGCCGCGGCCAAAGTCGCCAGGGCACGCTTTATGTAAACTTCTTTCATACGTTCATTATAATATATCCCTGGGTGTAAGTCAACTTTTCAATGCCCGTGTTAATGGTATTGATTTTTGCCGCATTATGTGTTATAATTATTCAAAACACAAAATTTACAAATATTTAACATAAAATTTATAGTTTGTTAATATGGTTAATATAATATATTCAAGTATGGGTTAAATAATGGGCAGAATAAAAAGGTTTTTCAAACTTGTGTGGTACAGGTTGCTAAATCCCTCCATAATACAGGCTGCTATGGCCTTTGTCATCTGCTGTGCTTTCATAGCTGTCGCGGTGGTGCTGTCGCTGAGCGGCAAAAACGATGTGGGGGCATGGTTTTGCTACTTTTTTGCCCTGCTCACCCTCGTATACATCGGATACATTGTTTACTACGGCTATCCGCGCGTCAAACAGCGCACGCTTGAATTTGCCGCAAGATATGAATTCACTGAAAATCTCGTAAAAAATTATGGCTTCCGCACAATAGTGCTGGCCTGCGTATCGCTGGCGCTCAATGCAATATACTCAATATATAACGCCGCCGTTGCGCTTCATTATTCCTCGCTGTGGAGCGGATTGTTCGCCATATACTATGTACTGTTGTGCGCGCTGCGCGGCGGATTGCTGACGGGTACACGCCGCAAAAAAGGCGAAAACCTGTCGCCCGAAGAGCGCCGCGTCCGCGATATTAATATCTACATTCGTTGCGGCATATTGCTCATTGTATTCACATTTTTAATAGTTGCCGCCATAGTGCGCATAACCGTTTCGGGCGGTGGGGAAAGGCAGTCGCAGTTTCTCGTCTATGCGTCCGCGCTGTATACCTTCATACGCTTCGGTTTTGCCGTTCACAACATCCGCAAGGCAAAGCGGTGGGACGACTATGTGACCAAGGCTCTGCGCAACATCAACTTTGCAGATACAATCGTTGCGTTGTTCACCCTTCAGGCGGCAATGAACGCCTCCTTCGGCGGCGCGGAGGACTTCGGCAGAGCCTTCTCGCTTGCAGCCGGCCTCATTGTGTGCGGCGCGATTGTGTTTATGGGCGCATATATGATAGCTACGGGCAGACGTGCCCTAAAAAAAGAGGATTGATATGGCAAGAGATTACAACAATTATGATTATTTGGCCGTGTCGGTCAAAAGCGATCAGCTCAACAGAATACTTCATTGCTACCGCGCACTGGGCTGGACGGAGGTCAAGACGGTGGACGACAGGGAGTACTACAATATGAAGTACGTCCGCCTGCGCCGCCCTCACAAAATTGCCAACAAGGACAGGCTCCAGTACCTCCAGGTGCGCATGGAGGGAGCCATAAATTCTTTGGTGGAGATTGTCAACAGGGCTCACTTAAAGAGCAATGCGGCCGCGGGCGGGCTGGGACTGCTCGCGGCGGGTCTGATAGCGCTTGCGGTATGGCTTGTAATATATTTTACCTCTGCAATCCGCGTGCTTGGCTGGGTGTGTCTCGGCGTCGGCTGTGCACTGATAGTCGTCGCAGTGGCCGTACGTGCAGGCCTGCGTCGCCGCGAACGCAAGGTGGCCTCCGGCAAAATAATGGAAAAACTGCGCCTGACGCAGTCGCTCATCGAGGAGGCCGTCTCGCTTGCACCTGCCAAGGAAGGCGTAGCGGACGGACTGGACGAGCCGGCGGCGCAACCGGAGGCGAATAATGGCTAACTCTATGCGCCCCATGCGCTCACTTGAGGACAGGTCGCGCCGCTTAAGAAGGCGCTTTACCGAAGAAAAACTTGTAAAAATCCGCACCGAGCACAACAATGTCGGCCTTTTCAGAACCCTTCTGGCCGCCTTTCTGATACTCGCGCAGCTGGCCATAATAGTCGGGTTGAGCTTTCTGCCCGCGCTCGTCCTGCGCTGGTATCTGCTCGTGCTCGTAATCATCAGCCTCATTTCGGCGCTGTCGGTTCTGTCGTCTCACCGCAACAACCAGGCCAAGGCCGTGTGGGTGCTGTTCATTCTCGTGTTCTTTTTCGGCGGGTTTGTCATATACTTCATGTCCAACGATAAGTATATGTACGCCGGTGCGCGCCGCCGCCATCGGAGAATACACGAACGCAGCAAGCACTTCCTTCCCGAACATACCGCTGTAAATGCCACAGAGGAAATGCGCCAGACCTGCACATACCTGCAAAATGCGGGCGGGTTTGCCTCATACAACAACACCGAGCTTGAATATTTCCCTTCGGGCGCGCAGCTGTTCGATGAGGTTATCGATTGCCTCAAGACCGCTCAGTCCTTTGTGTTCATTGAATATTACGCCATTGCCGACGGCGTTCTCTTAAACCGCATATGGGACGTGCTGAAGGAGAAGGCTTTAAGCGGCGTAGACGTGCGCATTATCTACGACGACGTGGGCAGTCGCGCCTTTTCCCATAAAATGCGCAGGGAGATGCGCTCCTGCGGCGCGCAGGTGCGGGTGTTCAGCCGTCTGCTGTCACGCTTCACATTTGCAATGAACTACCGCGACCACCGCAAGATTATCGTCATCGACGGAAAGATTGCCTTCACCGGCGGCAGCAACATCGCCGACGAGTATATAAACGAAAAGCATATGCACGGCTACTGGAAGGACACGGGCCTAAAAATGAGAGGGGAGGCGGTCGATTCTATGACGTTGTTTTTCCTCAGACAGTGGGAGTTCATCACTAACGAAAAATTCGACTATTCTCCCTATTTCGGTCACTACGAAAAAATTTCCAGCCCTTACGTCGCCGTGCCCTACGTGGGCGGGCCCGAATACAAGCTCACCGTCTGCAAAAGCGTGTTCGAAAGCGTAATTTCCTCGGCGCGGAGCAAACTGTATATAATGACGCCTTATTTCATTCCCGACGACAGCGTCGTGCAGTCGCTCATAAACAAGGCGCTGTCGGGCGTCGACGTGCGCATAATATTGCCCTCCGTGCCCGATAAATACTATGTCTATCTCGTCACGCGCGACAATGCCGAAAAACTGATAAAGTACGGCGTCAAAATATATTATCTGCGCGATTCGTTCGTGCACAGCAAACTTATCATGACCGAAAGCTGCGCCGTCGTCGGCACCGTAAACTTCGACATGCGCTCCTTCTACCAGCAGTTTGAAAACGCTGTCCTCACCGACGACCAGAGCGTCGTGGCGGAGATATGCGAGGATTTCGAGCGTACTTTTCCCGACTGCGACAACCCTGTCAAGGCCTCCAAAAACGGTCTCGTCCGCACAGTTGCGGTTGCGCTTTTGCGCCTTGTTTCGCCACTGATGTAAAATGCTGCGCAAAGGAGATATATGAAAAACAAAAAGAAAATAATTTTACAGTTTTTGCCTTTCGCTTTCACTCTGGTGTTCTGTATTCTGGCGGTTTCGTTGCACCATATTGCCTGCCCAACCGTCATTCCGTCCGTCTATATCCAGGCCCCGGCATACGCCCTTGTGCCCCTCATCTTTCCCGCTCTCGAAAAGTGGGCGCATATAAAGGTGCCGGGCTTTCTGATTGCCGTCATCACCATTCAGATAATAATCTCCGTCGATCTGGGCACGGCGCTCAACTTCTACGCCTTTATTCCCCACTATGATAAGCTTCTTCACACATACTTCGGTGTATGGGGCGCGCAGATTATCTATTATTTCATTCATATTCTTGGCGGCGGAAGGATGAAGGAGTGGGGCAAGCTGCTGTTCACCATGCTCGGCGTGCTCGGCATCGCCGCCGTATGGGAGGTCTCCGAATACGCAATGTCTTTAATCTTCGGCACCGACCCCCAGCTGTGGAAGGCCGTGCTCAATAATCCTTCTTACCACCCGCTTGCAGATACGATGTGGGATATAATCGTCGCCGCAATAGGCGTCGCCGTCTTCTATGTCACCCTCTTTATCGACGTAAAATCGGGCGGCAGGCTCTATCGCGGCACGCTTACGCCAAAGCCTCTTTCAAAGCGCGTGGACGAGGCCGAAGGCATCGCGGAGGCGCAGGCGGGCGCTGAGTGATAAGTGTAGTTCAAACGCTTGCCTTTTGCGCATATGTGAGTTACAATGAATAAAAATAATCCGCAACGGGAGGTTGACCATATGCAGGATAACCGGACGGAACCCAACACGGCGGAAGAGCAGGCACCCGTTCAGGACGGGGAGATGTCCCTTGCCTATGCCGACAAAAAGGAAGTGGCAAAGGGGGGAGTGCTGGGTCTGTTCATAGGCCTTGCAATCATTGTCCCCGGCGTAAGCGGCTCGGCCGTGGCAATCATCTTCAGGCTGTACGAAAAACTGCTCTACGCCTTCGGCAACATAATAAAGCAGTTCAAAAAGTGCATCCGCTTCCTCGTGCCCATTTTAATCGGCGCGGTTATCGGCCTCATCGTCGGTTTCCTCGGCGTGCAGGCACTCATCAATATCATTCCCTTCGCCATTGTTGCGCTCTTTGCGGGTCTGATGCTCGGCGCCTTCCCCGCCGTGACAGACCAGATAAAGGGCGAAAAAATTACCGTGCCCCGCGCGGCCCTCTTTTTAATTGGCCTGGCGGTGCCCATCGCCTTTTCGGCCATATCCTGCAACATAGCCACGGGCGATGCCGTGCTGGAGAACGCACAGTGGTATCACTACATTCTCTTTCTTGTGCTCGGCTACGTGGTGGCCATAACCCAGCTGGTGCCCGGCCTGTCGGCCACGGCAATACTGATGATGTTCGGCTACTTCACGCCCCTCGTCAACTCAATAAGTATAACATACTGGGGCACCAACCCCTCAGTTTTCATAATTTACGCCTGCCTTGCGGTCGGCTTTATAGCGGGGCTTTTAACCGTCTCCAAGGGCATGTCCAAACTGCTTGAAAAGCGGCGCGCGCCCACCTTCTTCACGGTGGCGGGCATGTCGCTCGGCTCCATAATCACTATGTTCTACAACACCGATATGCTCGGCGTATATTCGGGCTGGGGCGTCGGCTTTATGTGGTGGGAGCTCGTTTTGGGCATCGTTCTGTTTATCGGCGGCGTCGCCGCGGCGTACTTTTTCGTCCGCTACGAGCGCAAACATTCAAAGTAACCGCGGCATATTGTCGCATCAATCCGCCTTTTGGCGGAGGTGGCAATCTGCCTGAAACGAATGTGTATAATCTCAATTTAATTATGTAAAGCATGCGGGCGGCGCGGAAATCTTTCCGCGCCGCCCGTTTTTTAATAAATTTATAAACCGCAGTTAATTTTTTATGTAAAATGCTTGACAAACGAATTTGGGCGCATATAATATATTATGTAGTTCGCATATGCGAACTTAACTTGAAGTGTTGAGCCGGAAATAGCTGATTTGAATGAGGAGGTGGCAATGAACCAGACCGAATACGCGCTCGGCGCGCACTGCGGCATAACCTTTGCGGGCATAAAGGCGGCCAGCCTTGTCAGCTTGAAGAGGGAGTGTAAGGACTGTATACAAAGGTTTGCCCGTCACTTCGGCGAGCGCGGCTTTACATTTGTCATACTCGCCGAGGGCCGCCGCGTACTTCTGTACATATACAACCGCGCCAGGCTCAACGCCATTCTGTCAGATCCTGAAGTGCGCGACTTTCTGCGCGGTTACGGGTATGAATACGATGGCGCCGAACAGGCCGTAACCATCCTGAAGAGCCGCATGCGCGGCGGTGCATTCCCGCATGAAATCGGCGTGTTTTTAAATTATACGCTCGATGACGTAAAGGCCTTTATCGCCCATCCTTCCGACGGTGTAAAGCTTACGGGCTACTGGAAGGTCTATTCGGATGAGGAGGAGAAGAGGCGGTTGTTTGAAAAGTACGAGCGCTGCACCCGCAAAATTCTTCACAGAATGTCCTGCGGGTTCTCGCTTGAAAGTATATTCTGTAAAAATCTTTGTCCGCCGTCAGCTAATTAGCTGTGCGGCAAGTTAAATATTAAATTTATAAGGAGATATTATGAAAGTAAACATAATTTATTGGTCGGGCACCGGCAATACACAGATGATGTCCGAGGCCGTTGCAGAGGGCGCCGAGGGTGCCGGTGCGCAGGTAAGCGTCATCCCCGTGGCGGCGGCAGACTCATCGTCGGTTGATGCAGACGTCGTTGCTCTCGGCTGTCCCGCAATGGGCGCCGAAAGTCTTGAGGACGGCGAGTTCGAGCCCTGGTATGCCTCGATTAAACCCAGGCTGGCGGGTAAAAGGGTCGCACTCTTCGGCTCTTATGACTGGGGCGACGGCGAATGGATGCGCAACTGGCAGGCAGACGTCGAGAGTGCAGGCGGCGTAATGGTTGCCGACGGCCTTACAGTCAACAATACGCCCGATGATTCGGGCCTTGAAGCCTGCCGCGCCCTGGGCGCTGACTGCGCAAAATAAAATTTGATTTCCCACATATCAACATCAACTTCCTTCATAATGTTTTGAGAGGCGCGGGCGGATATTTCGCCCGCGCCTCTTGCTCCTGAGTTTTGTAAATAACTTAATTATCATTCCGTATTTCGCATAAAACTGTAATAAATGAGCGCTGAGCTAATTGGGATGCAACCTAATTTTTTATAATAATGTTGATGACCTGAAAACAAGTTGACAACTGCGCGCGGCTCTGTTAAAATAATAAGGTATTATGCAGAGATGGCGGAGTGGTCGAACGCG
>DVNU01000064.1 GCA_018714165.1 Candidatus Coproplasma excrementipullorum
AAAACAGTACAGTGTACTGTTTTGCCTTGCGAGAGCAGTGAGCGCATTATACGCGCGAACGGCGACCAAAACGGCAGATTCCATTACTGCCGTTGCGAACTTGCTGCGCGAAAGCGCGGTTTCGCTTGCAAATGTAATTATGCGCCTGTGGCGCAAAATATAGAACCGCAACATAATAAGGAATTTTCCCATGAACGTAAAGATTAAAAAACTTTCTCCCGATGCAAAACTTCCCGTGTACGGCAGTCAGTACGCCGCAGGGGCAGACCTCTTCGCCTGCATTGAGGGCGACGTAGCCATTGCCCCCCACGAAACTGTCATGATCCCCACGGGGCTGGCAATGGAATTGCCCGTGGGATATGCGGGATTTATTTACGCGAGGAGCGGTCTGGCGTCCAAAAAGGGCCTTGCTCCCGCCAACAAGGTGGGCGTTGTCGACTGTGACTATCGCGGCGAAGTAAAGGTCGCCCTGCACAACCACGGCGGGGTTGCCCAAACAATATCCTGCGGCGAACGCATAGCCCAGATCGTCGTCGCGCCCTATGTCACGGCGCAGTTCGAGGAGGCGGAGGAGCTCTCCTCAACAATCCGCGGCGAGGGCGGATTCGGCTCTACGGGCACAAAATAAGTTTTTGCAGGCTTCGGGCGCGCGAAAATGTTTTCGCGCGCCCTATTTTTTGCAAATGGGGTTGACATATGGCCGCAATTGTTATAGAATAATAAGTAGATTTATAACGATATAATCGGGGTAAAAGGCTCTTTGCGGTTGCAGGTCGTTTCCTCCGACAATGCAGACTCGTCGCGCATAAATGCGGGCGGGTGAAGGCGGTGTATGAAGTATTATCTCGGTCTCGATATAGGCGGAACTTTTGTAAAGGGAGTGTGCGTCACGTCAGACGGCAAAGTATTGGCCGAAGGCAAGTGCGATACCGGCTGTGAAAATGGCGGCGCGGCAATGTGCGACAATATCGCGCGCCTCTGCGAAGAGCTTAAAGCTCAGGTAAACGGCGAGCTTGCAGGCGTAGGCGCAGGCTGTCCCGGAATGATAAAAAGCAGTGACGGCGTGGTTAAGTTCGCAGGCAACCTCGGCCTCAAAAACTTTCCCCTCAGCGCGGAACTTTCCAAGCGGCTGGGCGTGCCCGTAAAGGTCACCAACGACGCCAACGCCGCAGCCCTCGGCGAAGCGCTCTTCGGCGCGGGCAAAAACTATAAAAACTCCATCCTCGTAACGCTCGGCACGGGTGTGGGCGGCGGCATAATAATCGACGGCAAGCTCTTCGAGGGCGGCGAATCCGCCGGCGCCGAAATAGGCCATATGGTCATAGAGCGCTACGGCGAGATGTGCACCTGTGGCAGAAGGGGGTGCTTCGAGCGCTATTCTTCGGCTTCCGCGCTCACCCGCCGCACAAAATATGCGATGGAGGAGGACGCCGGCTCGGCCATGTGGGGTAAGTACACCTCGGCCACGTGCACGGGCAAGACGGCCTTCGAATTTATGGACACCGACAAATCGGCGGCCGAAGTCGTCGATTGGTACATAAGATATCTCGCATGCGGGCTTATAAATCTTGCCAACATTTTCCGTCCCGAAGTCATCATGCTCGGCGGCGGCGTTGCGGCGCAGGGCGAAAGGCTTACAAAACCCCTCCAGGCCATTATGGACAGGGAAATTTTTGGCGGAAACGACTACGCGCCCGTCACCGTTGTCACGGCTTCGCTTGGCAATGGTGCGGGGGCAATCGGCGCGGCGGCGTTGTGTTTCAATAAATAATAAGGAGCCGACAGCTATGAACAGGGACATACCCGAATTTTCGTTGCAGAGAATGCCTATCTATCTCAATTTTCTGCGCACTCTGCCCGACGACGGCACATATAATTACATATCTTCGGGTGCGATAGCCCAGGCCCTGGGTCTGGGTGAGGTGCTGGTCAGGAAGGATCTGGCCTACACAGGCTGTGCGGGCAGGCCCAAAGTCGGCTACCCCCGCGTCGAGCTCATTGCCGCGCTTGAAAAATTTTTGTGCGTAAACGACAGCAAGTGCGCCGTGATCGTCGGTGCGGGCGGTCTCGGCAGCGCCCTTTTAAGCTACGGCGGCTTTACCAATTATGGAATAGAGCTCAGTTGTGCTTTCGACAACGACCCCAAAAAGATAGGCACATATATAGGCGGCAAGCCCGTCCTTCCGATGGACGAGCTTAACGAAGGCTGTAAAAAATACGGCGCCGTGCTGGCCATAATCGCCGTGCCCGCGGCTGCGGCGCAAACGACGGCCGAATTGCTTATAAAGGCGGGCATAAAGGCCATTTTAAATTTCGCGCCCGTGCAGATAACGGCCGGCGATGATGTGAAGGTCATAAATATAGATGTGGCGGCCAACCTCGCCATTCTCGCGTCAATGCTTTAATGAAGGTTTTGTTTGCCCACTCTACCGACGGTAGAGTGGGCTTTTTTTACGGTAGAGTGCAATATTCAAGTGTAGAACGGCGTATCGCAAAAGATTGTTGACATGTCAACCCGCATATATTAAAATGTAAATCAAAGTTAATTTGTGTCCCGCGGCGTATCCGCGCGCCGGGGGACTATCCGGAGGCATATTTATGAAAGATTATAAAATTACATGCTGTTCTACCTGCGACATAACCGCTGAGCATCTCGCTGCGCTTGGCATAAAGTTTGCAAAGTATCACTACATCATAGACGGCGTAGACCATAAGGACGATCTCTTCGTCTCGTCCACGCCCGAACAGTTTTACGATGCAATAGACGCGGGCGCAATGCCCACAACCGCGCAGGTCACCCCCGAAGAGCTCATCGAGCTCTGGACGCCCATCTTAGAGGAGGGGTACGACATACTGCACATTGAATTTTCGTCCGGCCTTTCGGGCGGCTATACCTCGGCCCTGCTCGCGCAGGAGGAGATCAAAAAGAGTTATCCCGACGGCAAGGTGGTGGTTATCGACTCGCTCGCGGCTTCATCCGGCTACGGACTGCTCGTCGACAAGGCGGCCGAACTCAAGGCGGGCGGAATGAGCATAGACGAACTTGCCGCCTGGCTTGAGGAGAATAAACTGCGCCTAAGGCACTGGTTCTTCTCCACCAATTTACAGCACTTCAAGCGCGGCGGCAGAATTTCAGGCCCCGCCGCGGCCATAGGAACCGCCCTTAAAATCTGTCCCGTAATGGATGTCAACAGCGAAGGCAAGCTCATCATCCGCAAAAAGGTATTGGGCAAGAAGAAGGCCATCAAGGCACTGTACGACCAGATGTTCGTCCAGGCCGAGGGCGGCGGCGACTATAATGGCAAGTGCTATATATGCCACTCGCGCGTGACCGACGACGCAAAGGAGCTGGCCGCAATGGTGGAGGACGGCTTCCCCAAACTCAACGGCAAGGTTGAAATCAACAACATCGGCACGGTTATCGGCTCGCACACCGGCCCCGGCACTGTGGCGATCTTCTTTTTCAGCACCACAAAGAGAACACTTTGATTTTATATGGCAGTGAACACTCCGCAGCTTTATACCGGGCGGCTGATATTGCGCAAGTTTACCGCAGACGATATCGACGCGATATACGAAATATATGCGGACAAGGCCGCCAACGTATTTTTGCCGTGGCACGCTCTTACAAAGTTTGCGCAGGCGGAGGAGGTGTACCGGCAAAAATATGCGCAATTTTATCGCAGGCGCTCCGGTTACAGGTACGCCGTCTGTCTCAAAGACGACAATGTCCCGATAGGATATATCCATTTGGCCGATGACGATTCGTTTGATCTTGGCTATGGATTGCGCCGCCCTTTTTGGGGCAGGGGAATTGCAACTGAAGCCTGTCGCGCCGTGGTTGACCGTCTCAAATTGGACGGCGTCCCTTTTATAACGGCAACGCACGACGTCAACAATCCCGCCAGTGGAGCAGTGATGAAAAAACTGGGTATGCGGTACACGTATTCATACAGAGAACAGTGGCAACCCAAAAATATTTCTGTATTGTTCCGCATGTACCAACTCAATTTTGACGCGGATATCGGCGTGTTCAAAAAATATTGGTATATGTATCCGGAACATTTTATCGAAGAAATTTAAAATAAGGGCGGGGTTTTCAATCCCCGCCCGTTTTTTGTCTGAAAATAATCCCCGTCGACGCGGCGCGCATTTTAATGCACGCCGCGCAGTATATTAAAAGCATGGCAAAGCAATCAAAAAATTTTCTTTATACGGCTATCGGCGCAAAAGAACATTAAAATGCCTGGCGTCATTTTAATGCGCGCCGCGCAGTATATT
>DVNU01000065.1 GCA_018714165.1 Candidatus Coproplasma excrementipullorum
GGCGTGTGCGACGGCATTGCAATGGGCCACGCGGGGATGAGGTACTCCCTCCCCTCGCGCGAAATCATAGCCGACAGCGCCGAAATTTTACTGCGCGCACACGGTATGCAGGCGGCAATTTTTGTGGGCAACTGCGACAAGATAATCCCCGGCATGCTCATGGCGGCGGCCAGAGTCAACATACCCTCGATATTCGTTTCGGGCGGGCCAATGCTTGCTGGCCGCGTGCACGGCAAAAAGACCAGCCTTTCGACAATGTTTGAACAGGTCGGCGCCTACAACGCAGGGCGCATTGACGAAAATGAGCTCAAAAATTACGAGTGTAACGCCTGTCCCACCTGCGGTTCGTGTTCGGGAATGTTCACGGCAAACAGTTTAAACTGCCTGTGCGAGGCGCTGGGAATGGCCCTGCCGGGCAACGGCACCATACCTATGGTCTACTCCGCCCGACTGGCGCTTGCAAAGCGCGCGGGCGCGGCAGTGATGAAACTGTTGGAGAGGGACATTAAGCCCTGCGACATAATGACCCCCGCCGCATTCAAAAATGCCGAAACGGTGGATATGGCCATAGGCGCCTCCACCAACACGGTGCTCCACCTCATTGCAATCGCGCGCGAAGCGGGACTGACTGAAGAGCAGGTCTCCATCGATTCGCTCAATGATATATCCGAACGAACGCCCAACTTGTGCCGCCTTGCACCCGCTGGCGAGCACTATATTGAGGAGCTCAACGAGGCGGGCGGCATTTCGGCCGTAATGAAGGAGCTTTTGGACGCCGGCCTTTTAGACGGCAGTGTTATGACGGCTTCGGGCGTGACGCTTGCAGAGCTTGTCAAGGATGCCAGAAATTATAACCCCGAAGTGCTGCGCACTATTGACAACGCCTACTCAAAGCAGGGCGGCCTGACCATTTTAAAGGGCAACCTGGCCGAGAAGGGAAGCGTCGTAAAAAAGAGTGCGGTTGACCCCGGGATGCTCAGACACAGCGGCCCCGCGAGGTGCTTTGACAGCGAAGAGGACGCGATGAACGCAATATCTTCGGGCAAAATCAAGGCGGGCGACGTAGTTGTTATACGCTACGAGGGCCCCGTAGGCGGCCCCGGCATGCGCGAGATGCTCACCCCCACCTCCGCCATCGTCGGCGCGGGCCTGGGCGACACAGTTGCGCTGATAACCGACGGCAGATTTTCGGGCGCGACGCGCGGCGCGGCCATAGGCCACGTCTGTCCCGAAGCGGCCGAGGGCGGCACTATAGGCATTGTGCGCGACGGAGACATAATAGATATAGATATACCTGCCTGCACGCTCAACGTGCGGCTGACAGATGAGCAGATTGAGGAGCGCAAAAAAACTTTCAAACCCCTGGGAAAGCCCGTTACTGGCTATCTGAAGAGGTACCGCGCAAGCGTTTCCTCCGCCTCCGAAGGCGCGGTTTTCAAAAGATGAGATTATGGGTACTTTAACTACTAAATTAAAGAATGACATAAGCGCCGTCGAGTGCACCGTCAACGACTGCAAGATATCCTTCGAGCACTCGGAAGGCGAAGGCGCGGAGGTGCGCTACACGCGCGGCGTCAGCGTATACACCGACAAGGCCGAAGGCAAACTTATAATCAGGCAGAAGCGCGGCCTTATAACGCGCATCATCTTCGGCAATGAAAGCGAGGTAAAAATCGCCGTTCCCGGCCACATAGTGCCGCGCGTACTCATCCGCGGCACCAGGGCTGAGTGCTATATAGAGGGCGGTATATACGGTGAAGTGGAGTTTGCCGCCGCGGGCGGAAGCCTCAAGGCCGATGGCGCCGCAATGGAGAGTTGCGCAATAAATTCGGCCGACTGCAACACCCACCTTGCCGACTGCACGGTTAAGGGCAACGTTGTGACCAACACAGAAAAGGGCGACGTGAGTCTGGAGCACACCTTTGCCACGCACACCGCCTGCCGCACCAAGAGCGGCAACATAGGCGCCGTTGAACTCAACTGCAAGGACACAATATTCGAAGTGGGCGAGGGCAACGTGACCGCCACCGTGCTTGGCGACGAGAGCACGTTCGACGTAATCGTCAACGCCAAGGAGGGCACGTGCAACAAGGAAAGTTTAAATATTGAAAACAACGAGTGCTCCTTTAAAGCCTATGTGCAGAAGGGCAATATCTTCGTCGATTTTGTAGACGACAAGGAGAATTGAAATGGCAATGACTATGAGCCAGAAAATTCTGGCATACCACGCGGGGCTGGACAGTGTAGAAGCGGGCCAGCTGATAATGGCCGACCTCGACCTGGTGCTGGCAAACGACATCACGGGCCCCGTGGCCATAAAGGAATTTAAAAAATCGGGCGCACAGAGCGTAAAGAACAGGCACAATATTGCGCTGGTAATGGATCACTTTGCGCCCAACAAGGACATAAAGAGCGCACAGCAGTGTAAAATCTGCCGTGAGTTTGCGGCAGAACAGAAGATAGACAACTTTTTCGACGTGGGCAAAATGGGCATAGAGCACGCCCTTCTGCCCGAACAGGGCCTTGTAGGCGCGGGCGATTTAGTAATCGGCGCCGACAGTCACACCTGCACATACGGCGCTTTGGGCGCCTTTTCGACGGGCGTGGGCTCGACGGATATGGCCGCGGGAATGATGAGCGGCAAGTGCTGGTTCAAAGTGCCCTCCGCCATTAAATTCGTACTCAAAGGCAGACCTGCAAAATACATATGCGGCAAGGACATAATTCTGCATATAATAGGCCTGATAGGCGTCGACGGCGCGCTGTATAAATCTATGGAGTTCACGGGCGACGGCATAAAGTACCTATCAATCGACGACCGCTTCACCATATGCAACATGGCCATAGAGGCGGGCGCGAAGAACGGCATCTTCCCCGTAGACGATATCGCGCTCGACTATATGAAGGGACGCTTCAAGCGCGCGCCCAGAATATTCGAATCCGACCCCGACGCGCAGTACGAGAGAGTGATTGAAATCGACCTGTCGGCGCTCAGACCCACAGTCGCCTTCCCTCACCTCCCCGAAAACACAAAGACGCCCGACGAGTGGGGCGACATAAAGATTGACCAGGTGGTGATAGGATCGTGCACTAACGGGCACATCTCCGATTTGCGCATCGCCGCAGACATTTTAAAGGGCAGAAAGGTTGCCAAAAACGTGCGCGCAATCATAATCCCCGCCACCAACGAAATTTACCTTCAGGCCATACACGAAGGGCTGGTGGACATATTCATCAATGCGGGCGCCATTGTCTCCACCCCCACCTGCGGCCCCTGCTTGGGCGGGTATATGGGAATTCTGGCCGAAAACGAGAGGGCCGTTTCCACCACAAACCGCAACTTTGTGGGCAGAATGGGACACGTGACGAGCGAAGTTTACCTCGCCTCGCCCTACGTTGCGGCCGCCTCGGCCGTGACGGGAAAATTGTCATCCCCTGAGGAGCTTTAAAATGATAGTTAAAGGTAAAGTTTTCAAATACGGCAACGACGTGGATACCGACGTGATAATTCCCGCGCGGTATTTAAACACCACCTCCGAAAGCGAGCTTGCCAGCCACTGTATGGAGGACATAGACCCCCGCTTTATAAAGTGTGTAAAGCCGGGCGACATAATAGTTGCGGGCGACAACTTCGGTTGCGGCTCCTCGCGCGAGCACGCGCCCATCGCCATAAAGGCGAGCGGCGTAAGTATTGTAATTGCCAACAGCTTTGCGCGCATATTCTACCGCAACTCCATAAACATCGGTCTGCCCATTTTGGAGTGTCCCGAAGCCGTCAAAGGCATAAACGCGGGCGATGAAGTGCAGGTTGATCTTTCCGAAGGCGTCATAACCAACCTTTCGACGGGCGCCGTCTTCAAGGCCCAGCCCTTCCCTCCCTTCATTCAGGAGATAATCGAGGCGGGCGGACTGCTAAACAACCTTGCCAAAAAGGGGGAAAGCAAATGAAATACAACATTGCCGTTTTAGACGGCGACGGAATAGGCCCCGAAATTTGCGCGGGCGCAATTAAAGTTCTGCAAAAGGTAGGCCAAAAATTCGGCCACGAATTTACATTCAGCCACTACCCCATAGGCGGGTGCGCGATAGATTTATGCGGCGATCCCCTGCCGCAGGAGACGATTGACGGCTGTCTCGCCTCGGACAGCGTGCTGTTAGGCGCGGTGGGCGGCTACAAGTGGGACAATATGCCCGTGGACAAGCGCCCCGAAAAGGGCCTGCTGCGTATACGCAAGGAACTGGGGCTGTACTCCAACATCCGCCCCGCAAAGCTGTGGAAGGCGCTGGCCAAGGCCTCGCCCTTAAAGTACGAGCTGGTAAAGGACGGCGTTGAAATCATCATCGTGCGCGAGCTGACGGGCGGCATATACTTCGGCGAGCGCGGCACAGGCACCGGCGAGGACGGCGACTACGCCTGGGACACCGAAAAGTATTCGGTAAAGGAGATTGAGCGCATAACGAGGATCGCCTGCGAGCTGGCCGTAAAGCGCGGCAAAAAGCTGGTATCCGTGGACAAGGCAAACGTGCTCGAATCCAGCCGGCTGTGGCGCAAGACTGTGCACGAATACTGCGCAAAAAATTACCCGCAGATTGAGGTTATGGACGTTCTCGTCGACAATATGGCCATGCAGATTGTAAAGAACCCCGCCCAGTTCGACGTGGTGGTAACTTCCAACATATTCGGCGACATACTCTCCGACGAGGCGGCACAGGTGACGGGATCTATCGGTATGCTGGCCTCCTCCTCCCTCGGCGATACAAAGAGGGGGCTGTACGAACCCATACACGGCTCCGCGCCCGACATTGCGGGCAAGGATATAGCCAACCCCATAGCCACCATTCTGGCCGCGGCGATGATGTTGCGCGACAGCTTTGACCTGGTGCAGGAATATGCGGCGATTGAAATAGCCGTGCAGAAAGTACTTAACGAGGGCTGGCGCACCGCCGACATAATGGAGGACGGCAAAAAGCAAGTTGGTTGCAGAGAGATGAGCAGGTTGATAGCCGAACAAATTTAAATCAATGAATTGCAACCTTCGCTTGCATGAATTTTCACCGCATAGGCGGTTCAATGAATTCTCGTCGGCAAACACCTCCTCCATGAATTGCACACTGAGTGTGCATTGTGGCGATAAATATTTTAATAAGTATCACCTTAATGGAGCAATCGCAAATTGCGAGAATTCGTGCGGCTTAAAGCCGCAATTCATGGCAAAGCCAATTCATGAACGCAGTATGCGTTCGATTCATGTGCGCAAAGCGCACCAAAATTATGATAGAAGAAAACGTTAAAAAACTTTTAAAAGAAATTCCTGCGGCAAATCCGCAGGGCGAGGCGGTGACCCTGGTCGCCGCCGTTAAAATGCAGACGCCGGAGGCCATTAACGAGGCCATATGTGCGGGCATACGCGCCATAGGCGACAATCACGTGCAGGAGTTCAGGGATAAATACGACCTGATAAAGGGCAATCCCGAACACCACTTTATAGGCCATCTGCAGACAAACAAGGTAAAATACCTCATCGGCAAAGTCGATCTGTACCATTCCGTCGACCGCTACAACCTTGCCGAAGAGCTCTCCAGGCGCGGCGCCGCCGCGGGCGTTGTGAGCAACGTTCTCGTGCAGATCAACATCGGCAACGAGGAGACCAAGGGCGGCTTTGAGCTTGACGAGGCCGCGGAGGCCTGTAAAAACATCTCCGCCCTGCCCGCCCTAAATATTAAGGGACTTATGGCAATGTTGCCCTTCATCGACGATGAGAGTGAGCTTCGCCGCCTGGCGACGCTGATGAGGCAAAAATACGACGAGTTGTGCGCCGTTTACCCGCAGTTTGAGCATCTCTCAATGGGAATGAGCGGCGACTGGAAGCTGTGCGTTGAGTGCGGCAGCAATATGATCCGCCTCGGCACATCTATCTTCGGCCCCAGACACTATAATTAAAATGCAGTATGAAGCCGCGCGCCCTGTCGGGCGCGCGGCTTTAACATATGACTGTATTAACTATCGCCAAAGATAACGCTATACACTTGACTAATCAACTGAATTATTTTACAATATTATTAAATTATCGTGCGGATTTTATTACATTTCGCAGGTATAATAGTATATGGAGATTTAATATGCCATCTACATACGCGCACTATAAATTTGCAAATGAAGTTTTGCCCCTGCTCCCCGAAGAGGCCAAAAAGGCTGTGGATGAGAACAAAACGCTCTACCTCATCGGCTGTCACGGGCCCGACATTCTTTTCTATTACAAGGCAATAAAGAGCAACGCCGTCAACCGCCTGGGCTATGCAATGCACGGCCGGAGCGCCTCACCCTTTTTTGAGCGGGCAAAGGAGCTTATAAAGCAAGGCGGAGCGCCTTCGCTGGCATATACTATGGGGTTTATCACCCACTTTGCGCTCGACTCGACCTGCCACGGCTACGTTGAAGAACAGCGCAAGCGCGTTGGCATCACGCATACCAAACTTGAGGTTGAATTCGACCGTTCGCTCCTTACCGAGGACGGCAACGACCCTGTAAAACAAAAGCTTACCGCCCACATATTGCCTGACGAACGCTATGCCGCCGTCATCGCGCCCTTCTTCTCCCTCGCGGCGAAGGAAATTGAGCGCTCGCTCAAAGATATGCGGACGATCTGCAATCTTTTCGTCTGTCCAAATGCCGTTAAACACGGCATAGTACGGGGTGTACTTAAAATGGTGAGCAAGGATTTGCCCGACCAGGTGATGGGTCTTGAACCCGACCCCGTGTGCGCCGAGAGCAACGCCGTAATGCGCGAAAAATTTGAAAGCGCAAAGGCCGTTGCAAAGGAGCTGTTTGAAAACTTTATAGAAAACCTCAACGGCTCAGGGCTGTGCGAGCGATTCGACGCAAATTACGAATAATTTTGTTGCGCCGCGCGCATAGCGCGCGGCGATAAGAGGTTGTATATGCAAACAAAAGTTAAGAAAAAAAGCGACTTTACCCCCATTGAAAAAAAGTGGATAATGTACGATGTGGGCAACTCTGCGTTCACCCTGCTGTGCTCGGTGTTCATTCCCATAATCGTCCAGGCGCTGTGCGAGGCCGAAGGAATGTCCAACACCGAATACCAGACCTTCTGGTCGATAGTGACGTCCGTCATAACGCTCGCCGTCGCCATAATCAGCCCCATCGTCGGCACCTTTGCCGACACCGACGGAATGAAGAAACCGCTCTTCCTCGCCTCGGCCTTAGTGGGCATTGTGGGTTGCGTGCTGTTGGGTATGCCCCTGCCGCTGGCGGGATTTGTGGCCGTATTCATCATAACGAGAATGTCATACAACATCAGCCTTGTGTTCTATGATTCGATGCTCACCGACGTAACCGACATGGAGCGCGTGGACAAGATATCCTCCCACGGCTATGCCTGGGGCTATATCGGCAGTTGCATACCCTTTATTATAAGCATCGGACTGTACGCGCTCTCGCTGTACGACCTTTTAAACGCGACAGTTACATACATCATAATATTCATACTCAACGCCGTATGGTGGCTGTGCTTCACCCTTCCCCTCACAAAGAGCTTCAAGCAGGTGCACTATATCAAGCGCCAGCCCCAGGCCATACGCAACTCGTTCAAAAGGCTGTTCTCTGTATTCAAGGACGACGTTCCCAACAAAAAGGGAATACTTATATTCCTTATTGCATTCTTCCTGTATATCGACGGCGTTTACACCGTAATAGATCTGGCCACAACCTACGGCCTTGCCCTGGGAATTGACCAGATTCAACTCGTTCTCGCCCTGCTTTTAACGCAGATAATCGCCTTCCCCTGCGCGATAATTTCGGGCATACTCGCCAAAAAGTACGACAACGGCAAACTGATAATCGCATTTATCACGGGCTACCTCGGCATTGCGATATTCGCCATATGGCTTACGCAGGCCTGGCAGTTCTGGTTTTTGGCCGTGTGCGTGGGACTTCTGCAGGGCGGCGTGCAGGCCCTCTCCCGCTCCTACTTTGCAAAGATAATCCCCGTGAATAAGAGCGGCGAATTCTTCGGCATAATGGATATATTCGGCAAGGGCGCCTCATTTGTGGGCACGATGCTGGTTGCAATAGTGACTGCCGCCACCGACAATTCGAACTACGGCGTCATCCCCATCTCCTGCCTGATAGGCGTTGGACTTGTGGTGTTCATAATAGGCTACCTTGAGATACGCAAGTATGAGCGCAAACACGGCAAAATCGCACTTATGGCGGACGGAAGCGCGACAGTTACCATCACCGATTGCGAAAATCAATCCGAAGCCGCTGTGGCTGACGAAACTCAAACTGCTGTAGCTGACGACAGCGCCGAAAGCGGGCAAGGCGACGAGCAATAAGTTTTTAATCCTACAATCACCATTTTCTTACCCATAACCCAGGCCGCGCACAGTTGTGCGCGGCCTGGGTTAACTTTTATTGACAAATTTATCTGAAATTAATATAATGCAGTTATGTGGATAGAAAAAGAATACTCACAAAATTATAAAGACTGCCCAGCACAGGGTCTGCGTCTGAAGTTTTATAACGACTTCTCTGACGCGCAGAAGAGTAGCCTTAAAGAGTTTTGCAATTTTCTACGCAAAAAATACTTCTTTCCGATACGTGTTTATATGCTTCTATGCAATACGCAAAAATTTAAAGACCCTGACGATGGGCACCTTTACAGCGGAATATTTTATGATAATGGCGATTGCAGGCGCAAGACATATCCGCGCATATGTGTAGCGGCACACTTTGATAACGAGAACCAATTCCTTGATGTGTGCTATACAATTGCTCACGAACTGACACACTATTTTCAATGGTACTTTTTGGAGGATGAAAAGAGGAGCGGACGAAGCCTTGAGATTGAAGCAAACAAGTGGGCAGATTATCTTACTGGAGAGTATTTTGCAAAATAACAGGAACAAAAGCGGGCATTTCTTTCCGCATTGCAGGCTCCTTTGTGTTGGAAGGCCAATCGGCAAACACTCCGATGTCGACACTATATAACGAATTTCGATTTATCTACTGTCCACTTATCCAAGGGACAGCTTAGCAGTACAGCCGCACCGCCCCGTTGTCATTCTGAGCTTGTCGAAGAATCTTGCGCAACAAGCGCGGACAATGGGCACTTTTATATTCTTCAATTCGACCCAAATATAAGATAGATTTCTCCATTCCGCTAAAGCTCCAGTCGAAATGACAAACAAAGAAGTCGACCATTGTTGGTAGCAAGGGAGGCAGAAATTAACAGCAATGTAATTTTGCGGAGTACGGCTGTGGCGACACGCCACAAGATTGTTGGCCGCAAGGGAAGTCAATACTGTGCGATAATGCTATATTGCGGAGCCCGACAGCGGAGGCACTCCGCAAAAAAAGCCAACCGATACGGTTGGCTTTTTTGTTAGTTAATTATTCACCTTTGAAAGGCAAAAGAGCTGCAACTCTGGCGCGCTTGATTGCCTTGGAAAGCTCCCTCTGATGCTTTGCGCAGGTGCCGCTCATACGGCGGGGAAGCATCTTGCCGGATTCGGTTACAAACTTCTTAAGGCGGTTAACGTCCTTATAGTCGATAACCTCCACCTTTTCCTGGCAGAAAACGCACACCTTTTTGCGGGGCATCTTTTTATAGCTCTTCTTTACGGGTTTATCTTCCATTTTAAATCTCCTTTTAGAATGTCACACCAAAAAAAGGCCTGTCTCAGAAGGGTATATCGCCGTCGTCGTCGAAGGACTGCAAAGTGGGCTTGCGCCTTTCGCTATGCGAAGGAGCGGACGAAGGAATATCCGATTCGTAGCCGCTGTCGCCACTCTGCGCACGGGGCGTTAAAAATTCAACGTCGTTGCAGTTGATATCGACTGCGGTGCGCCTTACGCCCTGGCTGTCCTCGTAATTGCGAAGCTCAACGGAGCCTACTACTGCGACTTTATTACCTTTTTTAGCGTACCTGGCAACATTTTCGCCCAAGCCGCGCCATGCAGTGCAGTTAAAAAAGTCTGTCTGGCGCTCACCGCCCGAAGTGTAATTGCGGTTAACGGCAATTGCAAAACGGCAGATGGCCACGCCCGAAGAAGTTTCCGTCAGTTCGGGGTCGCGGGTTAAGTTGCCTATTAAAAATACTTTGTTCATCTTATTGTTCCCTTTTGTTTACGCTTTTACGGTAATAACTCTTCTTAAAACTTCGGAAGAGAGACCTGCAACGCGGTCGAGTTCCTTAACTACGCCGCCTTCAGCTTCGAAGGTTAAAAGCACGAAATAGCCGTCGTTCTTGTACCTGATAGGATACGCAAGCTTTTTCACGCCCCACTTATCGGTGGAGATAACCTTACCGTTGAAGTCTGCGACGATAGCGGAGAACCTCGCTTCGAAAGCGTCTTTAGCTTCGTCTGCGAGCGCGCTGTCTAACACATAGAGCATCTCGTAAGTTTTCATGAAGTTCACCTCCCGGACTTATTCGGCGCGTCGACGAACGGCGCGCAAGGTGTAAAATGGCAAAAGCCATTTATAGGCGGCCGCAAGCCATGCTTGCGGCCGCCATAAATACCACATTATATTACATTAATTTTTTTTAAATGTCAAATGTTTTGCATTACATTTAAAAGCAAACAGCCTAAGATTACGGCAACAGGCCGGCCAGAATATTTACCGCATTAAGAATTTCGTCTATCGTGCAATCTTTTATGGGCTTTGTTATGTACCATTTTTGGCCTATCTGCAACTTATTGTCTCCGGCAGGTTCGCTTGCAGCTTCCTCTATGGGAACGTCTTTATCGGCAGGTTCGCTTATTATTCCTGCTTCGTAGAAGTCCCACAAAGTAGAATTGGTCATGTTAGATACCGATGCAGACATCATGTCGCCCATTTCGTTTATCGAATAGCAAATTTCTTTGCCGTCGCTGTAAAGCAGCAGATACCACAATCCGCTAGCCTTGCCGCGCGTATAATAAGTATATGCGGTATCGAACGCATCCAAGCGGCCGTCGTTTGTTTTATCGTCGTCGCTGCTGTTTACAAGCACATAATTGCCGTCCTGCAACGTGTAGTAAAGGTATGCAGAATTGAAGTTATCTGCCGTGACCTCAATCCACTCGGCGCCGTTTTGGTCGTCGCCGTAAATTTCGTCGGCATACATATCCTGAACGGTTATGTTCATTATAGTGCTTGAAAGATTATCTATCGTGGAATCGGCAACGAGCGAAAGAATTTTATCGTTTTCTTCTATATCGATAAGCTCGCCAATGGTGAGGTTGGCGGTAAGGCCGTCTACCTGATCGCCGATATCGGCAATCTTGGTGCCGCTAACGGCAACCTCTTCGCCGTTATCAATATAGTAAGCGCGGCCGACCACAGTCTGGCCATTCTCAGTTACAGTTTCGATATAAGCGGTGTGCTCAACTCCGTTTTCGTCGGTATAAGTACCCGTGTAAGCGTAGGACTGATCCGATACTGCCTGAACATTGCTTATGCCGTAGCCTATGTACATCATAATGGGGCTGTCGGGCTCGATGTCTATAATCGAGGTAATGGACATATCCTCGGTGAGACTGCTCACCTTGTTGCCGATTTCGCCGATGGGCGTACCCTTTACCTCGATGCCATTTCCCTGAGTATCAGTGTAGTATACGCGCTCAACGACGCCCTCTGTTACTTCGATATAGCAGGTATATGTATATCCGCTGTCGTCGGTGTATGTGCCGACATATTGCCCGTTTTCATCTACCGAGATATCCGTCACACCATAGGCGATATACATCATTATCTCATTGTCGGGCTCGATGTCTATGACAGTCGTGATGGCAAGGTCGTTCTGCAGGTTTTCCACCCTATCGCTGACATCCTGTATGCTCGTTCCCTCGATAACCTCACCGCTGCCATCGGTGCGGGTCAGGCTTATAACTATTATCTGCCCGTCCTCTGCAGTTTGAGTATTGAGGATAACTTCGTACTCTTCACTGCCGTCAAGGGGATGATAGGTGCCGTAATATTCGCCGTTCTGCTCATAGACGTCTGTAACGCCGAAGGCGACATAGAGCATAATTTCGTCCGTGGGGGTAACGTCCACCGCATCTGATATGCAAATGTTATCTATGGCTTCGCCGATGGTGTTTATGGTGTAGTCGCCCAGCTTGTTCATCAACCTGTCGTCGGGGTCGATGTCTATTATATCCGCAATTGTAAGAACGTTTGTAAGGCGGCTGACCTGGTCGGAAACACTGTCCACAACCGTCTTTTGTCCTGCCTGCCAGGTCTGCCCGCCGTCGGTCGTGTATTCCACTCGCGTTACCTTCCGGTCGGCAGGCTCAGCCAGTGGATCATCGACATAGATGCGCGCATCATAGCCCTGATCATTTTCGTCGTAATAGGTACCGGCATACCAGCCATCTGCCGTTATTTCCGCGTCTGCCTTCATCGTCGCCGAGAAGGTTATGAACATCATTATATTGTTGTTGTGTACGGTACCGTCAGCGTCCGTGTAGCTGGGGCCGACGGTAAGCAAGTCGCTCAAAGAAAGGGTGGTCATGGCGTCGTCCAGTCTTTCGGTGAGCTGGTCGAGAGTTGCACCGTAAACGCGGTCGCCGTTTTCAAGAGTTACGGTCATGATCTCGTTATTTTCGTTGACTTCAATGGTGCAGTTATAAGTCGCATCGTCGCCGTGATAAACTGCAGTATAGCCGTCGCCCGTGTCAACTATGTCGGTTATGCCGTAGACCATATAGGCCATGAGTGTATCGTCCACGGTTACGGCGCCGGTGAGCACGCTGATATCGACATTTTCTATGAGGTCGTTGACTTCGGAGACCTTGGAAGCGGGAATGTCCTCACCCGTGACGCTGTCGACAACCCTGTCTATAGCGCCGTCTTCGTCAACATAAATATAAGCCGTGCCCTCATGCTCAACGCCGTCCTCGTCGGTGTATCTGTATGTTGCGGTATGAGAATACTCCTCGCCTGTGACGGGCTGAATATTGCTGATATGATAGCACAGATATGCAGTTATGTCCTCATCGGGCGTGGGATTTAAAATGGCGGCAAGCTCGAAATTGTCGACCTGGGCGTCGAACTCGACCCTATTGTTGAGGAAATCGCCGAGCGTTATGCCCTCGAACATCGACTGCGCAAGATCGCTCTCGCCCATGTAATCTGCAAGCAGAGCGGGCACGTCCACAAAGTAGAATGTCACCATCGAGGTATTGTAATCGAGGAAGTAACCTAAGGAGACCTCCAGCGACCTCTCCTCGCCGTCGTCGTCAACGTAGGTGAGATATTCGGGCTCGCCGTTTTCGTCGAGCGTATAGTTGCCCGTGTAGCGCTGGGGATCGGCGCCGTATTCGGCGGAATAGAGGTTATCTGCTGCGGGCGTGTTGTAACTGAATATACCATCCGCATTGCTCGCAGTGGCTGTGCAGCGTCCTTCCGTGCTATCGTAATAATAGTACTGCCTGCAGACGTTTACGCCGTCTATCATTGCGCTTGTCTCAACAACCCAGTCTTCGGGGGTAAGGTTTTCCGGATAAACCTGGTCAGAGACGGCATTGTCGACAACGCGCATATACGTACCGTCGGCGTTCGGCACATATTCGTCGTAATAAACAACATACTCGTTGCCGTAGGAATCTGAAACGGTGGCCGCCTCCTGACCGCGCAGAAGGGTGGTCATTATGTAGCTGTCAGTCATTCCGCCGCCGTCGCCCACAGCTGCTTCCACAACGTCGTACAGGCTGATGCCGTACATCAGATCGTTGCGCACATAGGCTTCGAAGTCGCCGAGCGGCGTCGCCTTGAGGTCGTCAAAATCAATGGTTATGCCGTAATCGGCAGCCATGCCGCACCACTCGCGAAGCTTGGCATCTAACGCGGGCGAGAGCACGGTGATATCGCCTATGCTCATATTGTCCCAGCCGAGGCCGGCAATGGCTTTGAGCTCGTTGACGAGATCCATAACCGTTGTAACCTGGTCTGTATCTATAAATTTATTGCCGTCCTCGTCGGCATTGGTGAAGCCTATGGTCGCAAAAATCGTCTCAAGCGGCTGAGTCATTATAAAATACCCCGCGCCGACGATGACGCCGACCTCCACAACGATTGCAAATATAAAACCGAGCAAAAATGCGACTATGCCCGTCAGTAATTTACCGCTTCTTCTACTGCTTGTATTTGCCATATATCCTCCACGCGGCAGCCGCGCCGACGAAAAATATTTTAGTTCTGTATATTTTAGAACGTTCGCCTACTTTATTATAACTCATTGCGCGATTAAAATCAACTGTCCGCGCAAAAAAACCGTCAATTTCCGCTACAATATTCTTTGGCAATATCAAGCAATGTTCCCTTTTTATTGAGCGCGCCGTCAAGGGCGCACCTCTCCAGCAGATACGCCAGCGTTTTGCCCGCCGCCCGCGGCGGTACTCCGGCGGCGATCAGCTCGTCGCCGCGCACATTCAACCGGGAGAGCGCAAGCGGCGCGCCCTCCTTCTTCATCGCGTTCAAAGTTGCGGTCAGCCCGCCGTCCGAGTCCCTGCCGTACACGGCGCGGCGCAGCGCGCAGACCTCTCCGAAGCAGTCGTAATTGCGGACGATGAACAGCCGCGTCTGCTCTTCGTCCCCCTCAAAATGCGCCAGCTCGATGAGACGCGCACAGCGCGCAATTTCGGACTTTGACAAGGGATATCTTTTAAGCTCCCACGCCGCGCCGTCGCCGCCCAGGGCAAACATGAGGGCGGGCAACCTGACCTCCTTATCCGCGCGTCCGGCGGCACATATGGCCCGCTCAACGCACTCTTCACCCAGCGTTGCAAGATCGGGAAACAGAAAATTGAGCGCGCCGACGGCGTTCAGCACTCTCAGCGCCCTGCCGCACCCGCCATTGAGGCCGTATTTTTCGTCCGCGTGTAAAATTCCGCACAGTTCGCGCCACAATATTGCGGGGGCAATGCCCGAAAGTCTGTCCGCCGCACTCCGCGCGCCCTCAATGCAGGCGCCGTCGGGCGCAAAACCCAGTTCGCCGCAGAAGCGCGCCAGACGGAGTATGCGCACGGCGTCCTCACAGAAGAGTTTTTTTGGCGGCGCGCAGGGGACAAGCCTACTGGCCGCAATATCGGCAATGCCGCCCAGCGGATCGACAAATTGACCCGCATATATGTTGTAGTAAACGGCGTTGCAGGTAAAATCACGGCGGCGGGCGTCGGCGCAGATGTCGTCTGTGAAGCAGACGGAAGAGGGCGCGTGACCCTCCCCGCCATACTCATCCGTACGGAAGGATGTAAATTCATAGCTCACATTCTCACAGCGCAGTTTTAGACTGCCCGTTGAAGCATATCCCGCAGTCAATTCAAATCCGAGGGCGCGCGCAACCTTGCCAAAGTCCTCACATAAGGCAGGCGCGCAGATATCCCAGTCGATATGTTTCGCCCTGAGCCCTGCGATATGGTCGCGCACGGCCCCGCCGACCGCATACAGTTTGAACGGACAGGCTGCCGCCAGCTCTTTTAGTTTTTGAGGTATGAGTGTCTGCATAATATATCCGCCCCAATAAGCCGCAATATACACCGTAAATATGCGATTTCATTAACAATTTAATTATAACACACTTTTAATTAGTTTGCAATTATTACAATTATATTGTATAATAGTTGCAAACACACAAAAGGGACGGACGGAGAATGCGCCGCGCCGTACCCGGGGGCGAAAACGTAGATGTACCACATTATAGTCAATTCCAAGCGGGTCAAGGGCGAAAACGATGAAAACCTTGTAACCGTCAGACAAGTCTTTGACAGAGCCGGCAAACAGTACGAGCTACACTTCACCGAACACCACGGACATGCAAGGGAGATCGCCGAAGAGCTTACGAAGAGCGGCGAAAAGGTGCGCCTGATTGCAATGGGCGGCGACGGAACGCTGCACGAAGTACTAAACGGCGTTACATATCCCGACAGATGCAAGCTGGGCGTGATCCCCGTGGGAAGCGGCAACGACTTTGCCGCCGCCGTGGGCATACCCGAAGAGAACATAAAGTACGCCGCACAGATAATAGCCTTCCGCGCCCCCGTGTTCATCGACTATATCCAGCTGTCCTCGGGCCTGCGCTCGGTAAACGCCGTCGGCTGCGGAATGGACGTAGACGTGCTCAAGCGCGCTTACGCCGCCCGATTAAACGGAAAGAGTAAATATATGTACGGCTTTTTTATGAGCTTTTTCGGCTACAAGGCCCGTCGCTTTGCCATAGAGATAGACGGCGGCGAAAGAAAGCAATTCAACGGCCTGCTCGCATGCCTGGGCAACGGCAAGCAGATAGGCGGTGGAATAAAGCTCTTCCCAAAAGCCCGCGTCGATGACGGATATATGGACTTTCTCATAATCGACTACCTCTCACGCTTCAAAACATTTGTGGCATTCGCCAAGCTGTTCTTCAGAAAACTTGACACGATTAAAGAAGTCACCGCCGTCAAATGTAAAAAGGCGGTAATCTACCCCAGCTCCGACAAGTTCACCATTCAGGCCGAAGGCGAGCTGTACGATATGGCCAACAGAGAGAGCGTGACAGCCGAAATTGTGAGCGGAAAGTTGCGCTTTTACCTGCCGCACAGCGATTGACGCTTCCGCATCAATCGAGTGAATAATGAAGAATTGAGGCGGGGATTACCCCCCAATTCCATGCACCTTTGCCGCGGCGCACATACCACAACATCTTATGATAGAAAAATATTACAGGCGACTGCTCGACGGAGTGCCTTCGGGGCTGGTCGTGACGGACAAAAACTTAAAAGTCGTTTACACCAACGCCGCGTTCAGGGCGCTCTTCCCCGCACAGTGCAGAAAGGGAAGCCTGGGTGCCGTTACGGGCTGCGTGCGCGACGTAAAACACTGCGGTTCGGCCGACTGTGTAAAGGCGTGTTCCCTCTTTCACTCCTTTGAGGACGCGCTCTACTCCGACCGTCCCACAATGCAGCGCATACAGCTGTCCGTTTCGGGCGAGGAGGGCGAGAGGGAAATATCCTTCGTGCTGACCGTAAAGCCCATAGGCGACGGGCTGTGCATGGGCGTTATAGACGACGCGCTGGAGACAGAGATCGCCAGCGAACTGCGCTCAGCCAGGAGCATACAGCAAAAACTTCTGCCCGCGGGCAAGTGGGTGGCAGGCAAAAGATATTCGTATATGTACATTCCCTGCCGCGACATAGGCGGCGATCTGCCCGAAATTTTTTCGGTTGGCAATTCGGCCTGCGGCGTAATAGCCGACGTATCTGGCAAGGGCATTTCGGCGGGCATGCTGACCGCATTTGTAAAGGCGGCATATGACAAGACTTTATATTCCCCCGCGCAGGCCATAGGCGCGCTGTCGGCAAGATTCCGCGAACTGGGCCTGGACGAGAGAAATTACGTGACCGTGGCCGCGGCACGCATAGACGAGCACTCCATAACCTATTCAATGGCGGGCCACAACGTGCCCATACTCTTAAAATCGGGCGGCGGCATAACGCGCATAATGTTAAACTCCCCTCCCGTCTCCAACTGGTTCGATGACCCCAGGTACTTTGAGGACGCCATACCCTACAAAAAGGGCGACATACTCGTCCTGCTCACCGACGGCGTGACCGAGTGCCGCAACCCCGCGGGCGAGATGTTCGGCGTTGAGGGTGCGATACGCACGCTGTCGTATGCGCGCACGGGCGAGGAGTTCATAAAGGATCTGGAGGCCAATTTAAAGAACTTCTGCAGAGAACTCGACGACGACATAACGGCAATTGCCTTTGATTTATAAAAATTTTGAGGCCGACGGCGCAAGCCGTCGGCCTCTTTTTTACTCCCCTCAGCGGGCCTGACTTTACATTATTTTTTTATCTGTGAGTACAGCACGTCCTCAAACTGAACGCCGTAGCCGTGCCAGTCGGCGGTGGCTTTTAGGCAGTCGGCGACAAGTTTGCCCGCCACAGAACAGCTGTCCGCAAGCGAGCCGCCGTTGAGATATTTTGCCGTAAAGGCGGCGGCGAAGATGTCGCCGGTGCCGTGCGAAAACTTGGGCACCTTTTCCATCAACACGTACTCGTTCTTTTTGCCGTCGTATATCAGCTCGCCTATCAGCCCGTCCTGCTCCACGCCCGTGATCACGACCGTCGCGCCCGTGGCGATGTAAAGCTTTTTGGCGATATCTTCAACATATTCGCGGTCGTACTGCGTTTTATACTCCTCGCCGAGCAGGAAAGTAGCCTCGGTGAGGTTGGGCAGAATTATGTCGGCGCGCTTTAAAAGATCGAGCATTGCGGCCACATATTCGCTGTCGAATCCGCCGTAGAGCTTGCCGTTGTCGCCGAAGGCGGGGTCGATTATTATGGGCGCACCTTGCTCAGAAAATTCGTCGAAGGCGCGCTTGCACAATTCCATAATGGAGACCTTGCCGAGATACCCCAAAAGGAAGGCCGAAAATTTGATACCGTTTTCCTTCCACTTTGCGAATATCTGCGGAATTTCGTCCGTAAGGTCAAGATAAGACCAGCTTTTGAACATGGTGTGGTTGGAGAGCACTGCCGTGGGCAGAATGGCCGCCTCCACACCGTAGTGCGACAGCACGGGCAGAGCAGCGGTGAGAGAGCACTGACCCACGCAGGACAGATCCTGCACGGTTAAAATTCTTTTTCCGTTCATATTTATAGCCTCAGTTTAAAATTTCATTACGCGGTATATTGTAATACTGCTCTGACATTAATAAAATATCCAATTTAATAAAATTTTATAATACCAGACAACGTGTCGCTGTAGCCTTACTCCGCAATCTCGTCGGGTTACATTATCACGTTTGGTCTTGCGGCCGGCAACGCCGAAGGCGTTTTTATTCTCACCACAACGCAACCTGAATGGTTGCATTTCACACCGCCGTGCGTGACAACAAGAACTGGTGATGGGTTGAGGCGGTATTTCACACACCGAAGGTGTATTCCGTGCGCGGGCAAAGCCCGCGCATTTCACCGTGCAATATATGCACAACAAATATTAAAAGACGCCACGCATTTCTGCGCAACGCCTTTTAATATGGAGAGAAAAATATTGAAAACTCAATGTATAGGATAGTCGGTGGAGTTGAGCGCAGTTTTAAGGTTCCCCCTTTAACGCTACGCTCTGCCGCAAACGAAATTTACCTTCCGTTTACATTTATAATATACCCCATATTTGTAAAAGCTAAACAACGGTTGTGTGAAAATTTAGTAATAAATGCGCGAAAAAGCGTATATTTTTATATATATGCTATAATCCGTGCATAAAATGGGCTCATAAATTATCTTTGAATATGTTTGCGACGGAATACTCTGCCGCTATTTTATCCAGTCTGTCTGTAAGAAAATAGCTATAGATGCCGTCCGGCCCGCAGATGCAGTGGTCGTACAGGCGGACATTGTTGATGTTGCATATCATCTGCACCTTTTTTGTTATATTATCGTCGGCAACTGAGGGTTCGCAGGGACAATCGATGTGATTGTGCGCCATATACACGCCGCGCGGACGGTAAACGGAGATGAGCTTTATTATCTCTTCGGGTTTGACGTCCACTTTGTCTGGGTCCTTGTCTGTAAAGGAGCATATGCGCGCCACCCTTCCGCTTCTGTCCAGAAAGTAGAACTCAAGCACCTCGTGGAGCTTGCCACGGAAGCGCGCCGAGATAAACTGTTTGAACTCGGAAGTGTTTTTAATTATTGCAAAGCTTTCGCAGTTATTTTTAAGCCGCATGCACTCGCCTATGCATTTTAAGTAGAGGGCGACGTTTTCACCAACGCCCTCCACCAACATCAGCTCGTCGACATCGGCGTTTATAACCTCGTTTATGCTTGCAAAGCGCTCTAAAAGCTCGTGCGCCAGCGGATTTACGTTTTTGCGCGGATAGGCGTTGAAGAGCAGAATTTCCAGAAGCTCGTGTTCGAACAGGTTGTCGCCGTTTTTAAGTTTTTCCCACAGGCGCTGGCGATGGCCTTCGTGCATAAAAAACCTCCCAAAAACAAATTTAGTAAAACTGCTTTAAAACATTTTACCATACTTTTAAAAAAGTGTATAATAAAAACAGGCCAAAATAAATATAAGGATATTAATATGACAAATTATTTTGACGACATCGTTAAAAATCTTGCCCAGGCAGTGACCTACGATTCCTCGCAGGCAGAGGCAAAAGAGGGTATGCCCTTCGGCGAAGGTGTTGCAAAATGCCTCGACTTCTACCTCTCTCTGGCCGATTTTATGGGATTCAAGACGAAAAACTACGACAATTACGTCGGCGAAGTTGTGTGGGGCGAGGGCAAGGACTTTGCCGTGCTTGCACACATAGACGTAGTGCCCGCGGGGAGCGGCTGGACGCACGACCCCTTCGGCGGCGAGATAGACGAGGAAAACGGTAAAATCTGGGGCAGGGGAACCATGGACGACAAGGGCCCCGCTATGATAGCCCTGTATGCAATGCACGCGCTCAAGGAAGAGGGCTTCAGACCCCGCCGCACCATAAAATTAATACTCGGCTGCAACGAGGAGACGGGCTGGGCCTGCATAGACCATTACAACAAGGTTGCAAAGATGCCCGAAGAGGGCATTTCGCCCGACGCCGACTTCCCCGTAATCTATGCCGAAAAGGGCATAATCCACGCGCGCTTCGCCTTTGATGCGCAGGGCGCAACTTTTACGGGACTCAAGGGCGGAAACCGCCCCAATATGGTGTGCGATTACTGTCAGGCCGAGTCCGCCCTCAACGAGGATAAGCTTACAAAACTCAACCTTGAATATTGCGACGGCAAGGTGATTTCGCGCGGAAAGAGCGCACACGGCTCCACTCCCGACAAGGGCATAAATGCCATCCCGGCAATGCTCAGATATCTCGGTCTCAACCATATAGAAGATGCGTTGTTCGGGCAATATATGGGCCTCAACGGACTCAGGGACGAGACAGGGCCGCTGACCTTCTCGCCCAACCTGATTGAGCAGGCCGACGGTAAAATTTACGTTACCTGCGACATCAGATACCCCGCCACCTTTGAGCGCGCACAGATAATCTCCATACTCGACAGGCAGGGCGTCCCCTATGAAATCGTGCACGACCAGGCGCCCCTGTATAACGACAAGAACAGCCCGCTCATCCAGACGCTTCTGGGCGTATACAACGAAGTGACGGGCGCCCAGGCACAGCCCATAGCAATCGGCGGCGGAACTTACGCGCGCGCTTTGAAGTGCGGCGCGGCCTTCGGCCCCGAAGAGGCGGGCGAAGAGAGCACAATTCACCAGGCCAACGAGTACATAACCTTCGACAAGATTAAAAAGTGCTTCGAAATTTACAAGCTGGCCTTAAAGAGACTATGCGGCTGATAAATTTTCACCTGCGCATAAAATTAATAACGAAGCGGGCGGGCGCATTGCAATGCGCCCGCCCGCTTTTAATTTGGCATAAAAATGGACGCGCGGCGCGGAAAAACAATTTCCGCGCCGCGCATATGTATAATTAATTTTTCACTCTTCCTTATTTTCCATGGCGTCATCGTTTTGCTGTCCGCCGCCGGGATTTTGCACCCTCTTCTCCTGCCTGGCAAGCTCGCCGATGACGGGGAACACAGCCGCGCCGCCGACAACGATCACGACAATGCCCATATTGTTGCCGAGCGACAGAACTATCACGCCGAACAGCGCAAACAGAATAAAGACTATGAGCATTATCAGAAGGGTAAGTTTAAAGCGCTTGCCTTGCATTTTTCCTCCTCACATAAGGTGCTTGCGTATGGCCTTTATGGCGGTGTTGGCGATGATGTCAGAGCCCTCGAACGTGGGGTGAACACCATCCTCGGAATACACCGTATACGGCATCGTTATGCAAAGGCCGTTGAACATCTCGTCGTAGGCGACAAACTCGTCGCACATCTCCACACAGACGCGGTGTATGATTTCAAGCTCCTGGTTGAACAGGGTGCGCATACGCTTTTTGTCGGGCGCGGGAAGCAGGAAGGGTTCAAGGAAAATTACCACTATACCCGCATCCTTGAGCTTTTTGATGAGCGATTTCAAATCGCGCTCAAACTGGTTAAGGTTGAGCTCCTTGCCATACTTGAATTTGTGTATTACATTGTTGATGCCGATCATTATAACGACGGCATCGGGCTTATAGTCGATGACGTCGCGCTGAACGCGGGCTAAAAGGTCGCACACCTCGTTGCCGGACACGCCTTTATTTATCAGATCGATATCCATATCGGGATAGATGGGGCGAAGCTTGTCCGCAAGGATTTTTACGTATCCGTTGCCGAGCGAAGTTTCGTCGTTCCTGTCCCTGTCACAGTCTGTTATGGAATCGCCGAAGAACACTATTCTCATTTAGTCTATATTCCCTTTTGGTTTTATACTACTATTTTACCACACGCCTTCGCCGTTGGCAAGCGGCGGCATGCAATTATCTATTATTATTTTTGATACCCGTCAGTTGTACCGCTCATAGTTGTATTAAATTTTGGCGGCGAGCGCACCTCTTCTCGGTCGGCGCAAGGACAACGCCGCCCTCAGTCACCGCAAACGCTAAACGTATGCGTTTGCTCCTCTCCGTGCGACCAAACAATGGGTGTCCATTGTTTGGAGAATTCCGCGCTCGTCCCTCAAATCTCGCCAATATTCAACGACAACGCCAAAGCGGCGGCGAGATTTGCGCCTTTGGCGGCGCGCCCCGGGAAACAGTGGGTGTCCACTGTTTTGTTTGCGTTCCGACTCTCTTCCTTCCCAACCGCCGCACGCAAACTGCTCGCTCCCGCTCGCACCTCCACCCTCAAATCTCGCCAGTATTCAACGACAACGCCAAAGCGGCGGCGAGATTTGCGCCTTTGGCGGCGCGCCCCGGGAAACAGTGGGTGTCCACTGTTTTGTTTG
>DVNU01000066.1 GCA_018714165.1 Candidatus Coproplasma excrementipullorum
CGCCCAAAATAATGATATGAAAAAGGAAGTAGACCTCACCCGCCGCGACGAGCGCGAAAGCTTTATAAAGCCCAAAAAGGAGGGTGACTGCAAGTGACCGGCAAGCACAGGGAAAATTATAATAAAAACTATCTTGAGTACGTAAAGAGTCACGAGCCCAGGACAAAGCACTTCAAAAACTGTGCCGCCGCATTCGGCGTCGGCGGTCTCATCTGCTCGATAGGCCAGTTTCTAAGATATATGCTGGAGTTTGCCGGCCTCACGGGCGACGTGCTCGCGGGCACCGTTTCTGTCATTCTCATCTTTTTGGGGTGCCTTCTCACGGGCTTGGGCGTGTACGACCGCATAGGCCGCTACGCAGGCGCCGGTTCAATCGTGCCCATAACTGGCTTTGCCAACTCCGTAGCCTCGCCCGCAATCGAGTTCAAAACAGAGGGCTGGATATACGGCATGGCGGCAAAGATGTTCACCGTGGCGGGCGCGATAATCGTTTTCGGTGTATTTTCGGGCGCGCTGGTCGGCCTTGTTTACTATTTTGTGTAGTTGGCAATGTCAACACAATATATTGTCGTTGTCAAAATTATTTATTCCACATTTTGTGTGAATACTATTGACAACGCATTAAATAGATGATAGAATAACATTATAAATTCATATCCGCCGCGCAACTGACGAATTCAGCGGAAGTACCGCAGGGGAGCGCGGAGAGGAAGTAAAGTCGTTCGTCTGGGCAAAGCTTATCTTTAAAGATAGATTTGTCCATTTTTTTAGTTTTGTTAAACAAAGTTTATAGGGCGTTGGTTATGACGGGAAAAATTCATTCATTTGAATCCTTCGGCACGGTTGACGGGCCGGGCATACGCTTTGTCGTATTTGTCCAGGGTTGTCCCATGCGCTGTATGTACTGCCACAACCCCGACACGTGGAGCGCGTCTGCGGGCACTGAGCACACGCCCGAAGAGGTGGCCTCCCGCGCGATGAAATATAAAAGCTACTTCACAGGAGGGGGAGGCGTCACAGTTTCCGGTGGCGAACCCCTTTTGCAGGCTGAATTTGTCACCCGTCTCTTCACCATTTTAAAGGAGAACGGCATAAACACCGCGCTCGACACGTCCGGCGTCCTGTTCAACGAGGCCGACCAGCACAAGTTTGACAATCTTTTAGCCGTCACAGATCTCGTGCTTTTGGATATAAAGCACATCGACGACGGGGAGCATAAAAAGCTCACAGGCCATTCCAACAAGAACATTCTTGCCTTCGCAAGATATCTTTCGGATATGGACAAGCCCGTGTGGATACGCCACGTTCTGGTTCCCGGCATCACCGACGACGATGGGTATTTAAACGAACTTAAAACCTTCATCTCCACGCTTAATAATGTGAAAAAGGTGGAGGTGCTGCCCTATCACACGATGGGCGAGGTTAAGTATGAAAAGCTGGGAATTCCTTACCCGCTGAAAGGAGTTCAGCCGCCTTCGCCAGAACGTGTAAAAAACGCAAAGGAAATTTTAAAGATAAAATGATTAAACTTATTGAAATAAGCGGCGATTCCTGCGCGAGTTGCCACGCTCTTCTGCCCCAGCTCAATGCCGTGGCGGCGGAGAACAATATCGCGTTCGAGAGGATAGACATAGAAACGTCCCCCGAAGCGGTCGAAAAGTACGCAGTCGACAGGATTCCCACCATAATAATTGCCGACGGCGACAAGGTTATCGGCAAGTGCTCAGGCTATCAGCCCGAAGAAATTTTGTCTCTCTGGGTCGAGGCCAAACTGGAAGAATATAGGCAAGGAAAAAATTAACTTTATTTAATTTATTTCAAACGCTTGACATAATAAAAAATATATTGTAATCTATATAAATAAAATAGGATTAAATCTTAAAAAGAGGTAGATATGAATTATAAAGCTTGGGAAGGATTTGTTCCCGGTAAATGGAGCGACGACGAGGTAAACGTTCGCGACTTTATTCAGCGCAATTACACGCCTTATGAAGGCGACGACAGCTTTTTAGAAGGCCCCACCGATGCCACGCAGAAGCTGTGGAACGAGATACTCGACCTCTCCGCAAAGGAGCGCGAGGCGGGCGGCGTCTTAAAGGCGGACACAAAGATCGTCTCCACGCTCACCAGCCACAAGGCAGGGTATATCGACAAGGATCTCGAAAAGATCGTCGGTCTCCAGACTGACGAACCCTTCAAACGCGCCCTTCAGCCCTTTGGCGGCATAAAGATGGCCGAACAGGCCCTCAATATGTACGGCTACGAAATCGACCCTGAAGTCAAGACGATATTCACCAAGTACCGCAAGACGCACAACGACGGCGTGTATGACGCATACACTCCCGAAATGCGCCGCGCACGCACCGCACACATCCTTACGGGTCTGCCCGATACCTACGGCCGCGGCAGAATCGTCGGCGATTACCGCCGCGTCGCGCTGTACGGCATTGACTATTTAATCGCCCAGAAGCAGAAGGATAAGCTCAACATGGACGGCGACATGACGCCCGACAAGATTCGCGACCGCGAGGAACTCTCCGAGCAGATCAAGGCCCTCGGCGACCTTAAAACTATGGCAGCGGAATACGGCTTTGACATCTCCCGCCCCGCAGAGACGGCGCAGGAGGCCATTCAGTGGCTCTACTTCGGCTACCTCGGCGCAATCAAGGATCAGAACGGCGCCGCCATGTCCATCGGACGCAACTCGACTTTCCTCGATATCTACATTGAGCGCGACTTAAAGAAGGGCATCCTCACCGAAAAGGAGGCGCAGGAGCTCATCGACCAGTTCGTAATGAAACTGCGCATCGTCAAGTTCATGAGAATCAAGGAGTATAACGAGCTCTTCTCCGGCGACCCCACCTGGGTAACCGAATCGATCGGCGGCATGGGCGTAGACGGCAGAACGCTCGTCACAAAAAACTCCTTCAGAATTCTGCACACCCTCAAAAACTTAGGCCCCGCGCCCGAATCCAACCTTACGGTGCTCTGGTCTAAAAACCTTCCTTCGGGCTTCAAAAAGTTCTGCGCCAAGACATCCATCGAAACCTCGGCTATTCAGTATGAGAGCGACGACCTGATGCGCCCCGAAATGGGCGACGACTACTGCATCGCCTGCTGTGTAAGCTGCATGCGCGTCGGCAAAGATATGCAGTTCTTCGGCGCCAGGGCCAACCTTGCAAAGTGCCTGCTGTATGCAATCAACGGCGGCAAGGACGAGCTCACTAAGGACAAAAAGACGGGCAAAGCCCTCCAGGTTTCGCCCATGTTCGCCCCCGTTTCGGGCGACGGCCCCCTCGACTATAACGAGGTAATCGTCAAGTACGAGCAGATGATGGACTGGCTTGCGGGGCTGTATGTAAACACTCTCAACCTCATCCACTATATGCACGATAAATACAGCTACGAGGCGCTTGAAATGGCCCTGCACGACACCAAGGTGCGCCGTTTCTTCGCAACGGGTATTGCCGGCCTTTCGTGCGCGGCGGACAGTCTTTCGGCAATCAAGTATGCCAAGGTCTATCCCGTTCGCAACGAGGAGGGATTAGCCGTCGACTTTAAGATCGAAGGCGACTATCCCAAGTATGGCAACAACGACGACAGGGCCGACCAGATTGCAGTATGGCTTGTAAAGACCTTTATGAATAAGATAAAGAGTCACTACACCTACCGCGAGAGCGTGCCTACCATGTCCATTCTCACTATCACGTCCAACGTCGTGTACGGCAAAAAGACGGGCAACACTCCCGACGGCAGAAGGGCCGGCCAGCCCTTAGCCCCCGGCGCAAACCCCATGCACGGCAGGGATTCCTCCGGCGCGCTTGCCTCGCTCGAATCGGTTGCAAAACTTCCCTACGAGTACTCGCGCGACGGCATCTCCAACACCTTCTCGGTAACTCCCGCGTCGCTCGGCAAGGACGACTGATTTACAGTTTTCCGCCCCGACTCATACAACAAGTAAGCTATTCCTTACTTGTAAGAATTTTTAAAAAGAGGTAATTATTATGTCAAGAGTAGACAATCTTGTAAATATGCTCGACGCATACGTCGCCGACGGCGGCTATCATCTCAATGTAAACGTGTTCGACAGGGCAACCCTTCTCGACGCGCAGGCTCATCCCGAAAAGTACCCCCAGCTCACCATAAGGGTTTCGGGCTATGCAGTAAATTTCAACAAGCTCACCAAGGAACAGCAGGACGACGTCATTTCCAGAACCATTCACGAATCCTTCTGATTTTTGGTCAAGCTTTACTTAAAAAAGCCGCATTTTTGCGGCTTTTTTTGTTTGCGCCCTTTACAAATACAACATATTGTGTTAAAATATAACAGAAAGCAGCCTGATAAAGGTCAGGCAAACAAAAAATTTTTTGGGGGATGACATATGTCGCAGCAAAACGATTTTTATATAAAAAAGGGCACGCTCTACAGATATGAAGGAAGGGATGAGGAGGTGGTTATCCCCTCCGAGGTCAGGCGCATCGCCCCCGAAGCCTTTATAAACTGCAAAACTATTAAAAAGGTCGCCGCTCCCGTCCGCCTGGTGCGGCTGGGCAATCGCGCCTTTTACGGCTGTGACAACCTCGCCGAGGTGATAATCCCCGGCGCGCTCTTCAAGCGCGTAAAGGCCGAAAAGATTTTTTCCGATCCCCGGAAAATATACTTCCGTTTCTATGCTTCCAACGGCCTGGAGACCGAAGCCGACGATGACTACGGCGCCGAGTGGGACGCTGTCGAGCCCGATGTTGCTCCTCAGGAGGAGTCTCAGAAAAAGGCGGAGGCCGAAGTGGAACCCGCCGTGGAACAGCCCGCTCCGGCCGGAGGCGAGATTGTAAGCGCCACAACCCTGCTTGTCGACGTCAACACCACCGAGGGGGAGGGAGAGCCCGTGGAAGAGGTGACCGCGGATATCATTCCCGAAGAGGTAGCCGAAGAGATTACGGAGGAGGCCGACGGCCGCACCTTGCGCGAAAAAATCGATGCGGTTACTCCCGAAGAGCCCTTGCCCGAAGGCCTCTCGCCCAACCGCCGCAAGGAACTTTTAAACCTCACCGACTTCCTCATTGAGGACACCACGCTTGTCAAGTACATCGGCACGGGCCGCCAGGTGGAGATTCCGGAATTCATAACGCGCATAGCCGAAAACGCCTTTGCCAACAGCGATATAACGGACATTTACATTCCCCGCAGTGTAAAATATATCAGCTCCCGCGCCTTCACCTGGTGCGAAAGCTTAGGCGCTGTCGAACTCCCCGAAGAGCTCGAACTCATCGATGATCTGGCCTTTGCAAACTGTACGGCGCTCAAGGAAATTGTAATACCCAGGTCGGTAAAATACATAGGCGAAAGCGCCTTCCATGCCTGCAGTTCGCTTGAAAAGCTCATCTTAACCGACGGCATAACCTCAATAAGCCGCAGGGCGTTCGACTTCTGCACCTCGCTCGCCGACGTGGCCATACCCGAAAGCGTGACAATCCTGCACGACGGTGCCTTTGCCCACTGCGAGAGTTTAAAGAGCGTTCGCCTTTCATCCGGCCTCAAAAAGATAGCCAACTGGGCGTTTGCCGAGTGTACCGCCCTCACCGATTTCGATCTCCCCGAAGGGCTTGAGGAGATCGGCGACGTGGCGTTTATGAACTGCCGCGCCCTCAAGCGCGTTGCCATGCCGGAAAGCGTCAGGAGGCTTGGCAGGCAGTGTTACGTCAACTGCACGGGGCTCATTTTAATACTTCTGCCCGAACATCTCCGCGACCAGATAAAGCCGCAAAAAGTTTTCCAGGGAGTAAGCGGCGTTGCTATTGAGTATGTCTGACATTTTTCACGCAAAACATAACTTTAACCCGCGGTTTTGTCGTCGCAATCCGCGGGTTTTAATTTACAAAACGCCGCCGCTATAGTATAATGTAATATGTATAACTATAAGCACGGGGGGATGAGAGCAGTTGACTGCAAAAAAGTCTTTCAAACTTACAAAGGGCCGCATAGCCGCCATAATAAGCGCGGCCGTAGTTGCTCTGCTCTTTTTGTCGCTCATAATCATCAATATTTTTATCCCCGTCAAATATCTCACCGCCTGGCTCGTGTCGGCGGAGGAGAGGGAGAGCGGCGTTCTCACAGTAACCTTTCTCGATGTCGGCTATGGCGACAGTACGCTGTGCGAGCTCCCCGACGGCAAAGTGCTGCTCATTGACGGCGGCGACGGCGCCTATACTCATACGCTTGCGCTTTTAAAAAAGCTCAACAGCCGCGGAATAGATAAAATAGATTACCTTGTATGCTCGTCCGTTCTGGGCGAATATTGCGGCGGACTGGCCGAAATACTCAAGTATAAGCAGGTGGGCAAGGTGTTTATGCCGCAGGTAAATAATACAGGCATAACGCAGGCTTACGCCTCGTTTGTGTCGGCGCTTGGGGAGGAACAGACCGAGACGGAGATCTCGCAGTACGGCGCCGGTTTTGCGGGCGAAGATTACTTCTTCACCTTTCTTTCGCCCTCCTCTCCGGATAATCCCCTGGGCTTTTATTCGGCTCTGCAAACAACGGCCTCGCACAGCAATATGCTCAATATCTCGGCCATAATGTGGCTCGAATATGCGGGCACATCCTTTGCCTTCACCTCCTCGGCGGGCAGCGACGCGCTCAATGCCGTCGTAGATGACTATCAAACAATCACTCAGACGGGCGGCAGATATGCGCCGCTGGGCGACTTCTGCGTTCAACTTGAAAACTGCGACATTGTCTCCGTCCCCGGCCACGGCGACGATGATTGCACCTCTGCGCAGTGGTACGATGCGCTTAAGCCCTCGGTGGCCGTCATCTCGGTGGGTGAAAACTATTCCGGTTATCCCTCGGCCCAGGCCTTGGCCGATATCGGCAGCGCCGTCGCCTCGCCCATGCTCACAAGTACCCGCGGCGACATAACCATAACCGTAACGGCGCAGGGCTACACGGTAAATTAACTTAATTTCAGGGCATTTGAGCCCTCAAGGAGCATATATGAAACTTACAACAGCAGGCGAATCGCACGGCAAAACACTGGTCGGTATAATCGAAGGTCTGCCCTCAAACCTGCCCATAGATATCGACTTCATCAACGGGCGCCTCGCGCTTAGGCAGAGCGGCTACGGCCGCGGCGGCAGGCAGAAGATAGAGAGCGACAAAATAGAGATATTATCGGGCGTGCGCAACCGTCTCACGCTGGGCAGTCCGCTCGCCTTTCAGATAGTCAATCGCGACTACACCAACTGGCAGGCGGTAATGGCTCCCGAAGGCGCCGACACCTCGCTCAGACAGCTCACCAGGGTGCGCCCAGGTCACGCCGACCTGACGGGAGTTATAAAGTATGATCAGACCGATGCCCGCAACATACTTGAGCGCGCCAGCGCCAGGGAGACGGCCGTCCGAGTGGCGGCAGGTTCTATAGCGATGTGCTACTTAAAGGAACTCGGCGTCTCAATTTCGGGCTATGTAAAGTGCGTGTGCGGAGTTGAGGATAAGGGTGTGTACTCCTTCGAAGAGCTCGCCGCCGCCAAGTCCCGTCCGCTGTTTATGCTCGATGCCGTTGCCGAAAGGGATGCCATGGATCTCATCGACGAACTTAAGGCGGCGGGCGACACTGCTGGCGGCATAGTCGAAATCCGCGTAAAGGGCCTTAAGAGCGGCTTCGGCAGCTGTATGCAGTACTCCACCAAGCTCGACGCAATTCTCTGCGGCGCAATGATGAGCGTGCAGGCCATCAAGGGCGTGGAGGTAGGCATGGGCTTTGCCGTCGCACGCAACCGCGGCTCGGCCGTTCACGACGAAATTTATATAAAGGACGGCAAGTATGCCCGCGCCACCAACAATGCGGGCGGCATCGAGGGCGGTATGTCCAACGGCGAGGAGATTGTCCTCCGCGCCGCAATGAAGCCCATTCCCACTCTTATGAAGGGGCTCAACACAATCGACTATGCAACCGGCCGGCCCGCAACCGCCGCCGGCGAGCGCAGCGACGTGGCCGCCATCTGCGCATGTGAAATTATCCTCGAAAGCGTCGTCGCAATGGCGCTTGCAGAGGTTATATCCAATCGTCTCGGCGGTGATAATTTAAAGGAGGTAAAGGAGAGGTACTCCCTCCTGCCGTAAAATGAAAAGTCTTGTCATCGACACGCCTTCGTCAAACAGCACAATTTACTGCGGCAACGGCGCATTTGCCGAACGCACGGCCGCTCTGGCCCAAAAAAAGCTGTTCATCGTCACCGATTCCAACGTCTTCAGGCTGTATAAGGCGCACATCCAGGGCGCCTTCGGCAACGCACCCATGTATATCCTGCCTGCGGGCGAGCACAGCAAAAACTACAGCCAGCTGTTAAAAATTCTCTCGGCTATGCTGTCTGCCGGCGTCACACGCTCGTACACCGTGGTCGCCTTCGGCGGCGGAGTGGTGGGGGACATTGCAGGCCTGGCCGCCTCGCTGTATATGCGCGGCGTCAACCTCGTGCAGATTCCCACAACCTTGCTTGCCCAGGTAGACAGTTCTGTCGGCGGCAAAACGGCTGTCGACTTCAAGGGAGTAAAGAACATCATCGGCGCTTTCTACCAGCCGTCCGAAGTCATCGTAGACCCGCTCTTTCTGCGCACCCTTCCCCGCAGGGAAATACGTTGCGGCCTGGGCGAGATAATAAAGTACGGCGCTCTAGATGCGGAAATATATAAAAAGCTCAAAAATAACAGCAATGCGCTCTTTTCCGAGGAGTTCATCGAGGGCATAACTTACGACTGCATAGTCCACAAAGCCGCGGTAGTATGTGCCGATGAACGCGATACAGGCGGGCGCAGAAAGACTTTGAACCTCGGCCACACAACGGGCCACGCGTTCGAGCTCTACTACAAGCGCAAGTCGCACGGCGAATTCGTACTCATAGGTATGTATTACGAAATTTTTATCGCCAAACAGCTCGGCCAGTGCGATGTGGATTATGCGGAAAGTCTTGTAAAGCTCATCAAAAAGGTACTTCCCTCAATCCCCGCCTATGCCGATGCGCAAAAGGCGGCGCTGTTTGCAAAATACGACAAAAAGAATACCCGCACTTCGCTCATCTCGCTCATCGTGCCCAAGTGCGAGGGCGAGAGCGTGGAGATAACCCTCCCCGCGGAGCGGTACTGCGCGCTCATAGCGCAGTGCGCGGAGCAGTTAGATCAAAGGAGAAAATAGGATGAAATTAGCTGTAATAGGCAAGGATGTCTCCAAGTCGGACAGCCCCAAAATGCACACATTCATCGCCCGCAACATGGGCAATGATATCACTTACGACGCAATCTCCATTCCTGAAGACGCCTTCGAAAATTGGATTGACGGCGTAATATCCCGCTACGACGGCTTCAACGTCACCATCCCCTACAAGCTCTCCGTCATGCCCCGCCTTAAGAGCATCGAGGGCGACGCCGCCCTCTTCGGCGCGGTAAACACCGTCAGGTGTTCCGACCTTTCCGGCCACAATACCGACGGCCTAGGCTTTATGCTCATGCTTAAAAACAACGGCGTGGAGACGAATGGCAAAAAGGTGTTGCTTCTCGGCGCGGGCGGCGCGGGCAGGGCGGTGGCCAAAAAGCTCGTGCAGGGCGGCGCGGCAGTGTGCGTATACGACAGAAATATTAAAAGTTCCCTGTCGCTCAAGGATGACTGCCCCCAGGTGACCGTCTTAAACAGCGTTGAACCTGCAGATTACGACATAGCAATCAACGCCACGGGCGTGGGAATGCACAAGACCGAGGGGCTGTCTCCCGTCGGCGAAGATGTACTCTCGCGCGTCGGGGTTGCGGTAGATCTCATATATGTGCCCGCTGAAAGCGCATTTTTACGCATCGCAAAGGGGCTCGGCAAGCCGACAATCAACGGCCAGGCCATGCTCTTCTATCAGGCCTACTATGCCGAGTGCATCTACTTCGGCGCACGGCCGAGCGATGAACAGGCAAAGGCGCTTTTCGAAAAATACTTAAAGGAAGTAAACTGAAATGAAATTTCTCTTCATCAACGGTGTCAATCTCAATATGACGGGCAGGCGCGAAAAGGGCGTCTACGGTACGCGCACGCTGGATGACATCAATGCCGACATCGCCGCGCACTTCAAGGGCGATGAGTGCGTATTCTACCAGAGCAATATCGAGGGCGAAATCTGTTCGCGCCTCCACGCCGCGGCGGACGAGGGCTTCGACGGCATAATTTTAAACGCCGGCGCCTTCACCCACTACAGCTATGCCATACGAGATGCGATCTCTTCAATCGATACGCCCGTAATCGAAGTGCATATGTCCAACGTTCACGCCCGCGACGAATTCCGCCACAAGTCTGTAATCTCCGCCGTCTGCAAGGGCGTAATAGCAGGCTTCGGCGCAAACAGCTACATTTTAGCCGCACAGAGTTTTATATTATGAAAAAAATTATTTTATGTGGTATGATGGGTAGTGGTAAAACTACTGTTGCCAACATATTAAGGAACAAATACGGATATAAGTGTGTTGATACTGACGAGCGTATTGTACAAAAATATGGATCAATAAATGATATATTCCATAGGCATGGAGAAAAACGCTTTAGAGATATAGAAAGTAAGGTTACGGTAAGAGTAGCTAACTCACGGCATAATTATGTCATTTCGTTAGGCGGTGGCTGTGTGCTTAGACCGAGTAATGTAGAAGCTCTTAAACGTGTTGGCACTATATTTTATTTGCGCACTTCTCCAAAAATAATTGTTTCTCGTTTGGAGGGGGATACTAGTCGCCCTCTATTGCATGGAAATCTTGAAGAGAGAGTTAAATCGATCACAGCTACGCGCTCAAGTGTTTATGAAACTGTTGCCGATGTTATAATCGACACAGATGATTTAAATCCGGAACAAATAGCAAAAATTATAGTTAACAATGTAGAAGGACAATTCAAAAATGAAAACTGCGTTAATTACAGGCGGAACAAAGGGAATAGGTAAGGCCATCGCCCAGCGCTTTTTAGAGTCGGGTTACGAGGTCATTTTAAATTACTATCACGACGAAGATTGTGCCCTCGCCACGCAGAATGAATTCAACGAGCTCGACTATTGTCCCGTTCTGATGCGCGCCGATGTCTCCGACGAAGGCCAGGTCAAGGAGATGTTCAAGGATATCTTCCGCATTTTCGGCGGGCTGGACGTGCTCGTAAACAATGCAGGCGTCTCAAAGGTCAACGTCATTCAGGATACCACCCTCGCCGACTGGGAGGAGGTTGTGGGCGTAAACCTGCGCGGCGTGTTCCTGTGCAGTCGCGAGGCGGCCCGCTCCATGATATCCAACGGCCGCGGCGCAATCGTCAACATCGCCTCTATCTGGGGCGAAGTGGGCGCCAGCTGCGAGGTGGCCTATTCTGCCACAAAGGGCGGGGTCATCGCCTTCACAAAGGCGCTCGCCAAGGAGCTCGCGCCCTCGCACATAACCGTAAACTGCGTCTCGCCGGGTGTCATCGATACGCAGATGAACGCCAACCTCTCCGAGGACGAGGTGGAGGAACTCATAAACGAAATTCCCCTCGGCCGTCTCGGAAGTGGCGAAGATGTCGCCTCCGCCGTGCTCTTTGCGGCCGAAAGCAGTTATGTCACCGGCGAGGTCATCTCCGTCGGCGGCGGCTTCGCAAAATAAATTCAAATAATCGTAAAATAAATTTTTCTTCAAACAAATTGAATTTGCACAAAGGAAATTTTTAAGTTTTTTCGTATATAATTGTTGTATGGAAAAGAATGTGCGCACAAGGACATATGCAAATGAAAAACTCACCCTGTCGCGCTATGCCGCCCTTTCCGAAAACACAAGGGGCCGTGCGCGGGAGGAGGAGCCCTGCGCCATGCGCACAGACTACCAGCGCGACCGCGACAGGATAGTCTACTGCAAGGCCTTTGTGCGCCTCAAAAACAAGACGCAGGTATTCTTTTCACCCGAAGGCGACCACTATGTAACCCGCCTCACGCACACTCTCGACGTGTCGCAGATAGCCCGCTCAATTGCCCGTGCCCTCGCCTTAAACGAGGACCTGGCCGAGGCCATAGCGCTCGGTCACGATTTGGGCCACACGCCCTTCGGTCACAGCGGCGAGCGAATACTCAACAAGCTCTCGCCTGAAGGTTTTCGCCACAATGAACAGTCTGTGCGCGTCGTGGATGTGCTCGAAAAGGATGGAAAGGGCCTCAATCTCACATTTGAGGTGCGCGACGGAATACTCAATCACAACGGCGACAATGCCATCACTTTAGAGGGCAGGTGCGTGCACCTGGCCGACAGAATTGCCTACATAAATCACGACCTCAACGACGCCATTCGTGCGGGAGTATTGCGCGCCGAAGACGTTCCGCAGGACATCGTAAAGGTACTCGGCTCCACCTCGCGCGAGCGCATAAACAGCGCAATAACCTCAATCTGGCGCAACAGCGCGGACAAGCCGTTTGTCGCCATGGAGGAAGAGGTCAGGGCCGCCAGCGAAGCGCTCCGCGCATTTATGTTCCAAAGGGTGTACCGCACAAAATACGCCATGGGCGAGGAGGAGAAAGCCGAACGAATGCTTTCGGAGATGTACTATTACTTCGTTCAGCATACAGATAAGCTCCCCGAACTCTACCGCGCCATTGCAGAAAGCGAGGGACCTGACCGCGCCGTGTGCGACTACATATCCTCAATGACGGACAGATACGCCGTGTACACATTCAACAACATCTTCGTCCCCAAGGGCTGGTTGTTCATCGACGAAATAGAGTAAGTTTTTCTGTCGCTTCAATCAACTCTCTGTTTGTCATTTCGAGCGTAGCCGAGAAATCTATCTGTAACATTTGGTGGGTGTGAGTCCGTACTTGCTTGGCTGCAGACCGTATTATATTGATAGATTTCTCCATTCCGCTGACGCTCCGGTCGAAATGACACGGCGGGAAATATATGCCGGACAAGATTTGTGTTAACAGGTACGCTATGCCGGGTTTAGATCAGGACTTTTTAAGGACTTTAAAGGATAAACTTAATATCGTCGACGTGGCAAGCGGCTACTTCTCCCTCGAAAAGCGGGGAGCAAACTACTGGGCGTGTTGTCCCTTCCACCACGAAAAGACAGCCTCGTTTTCTGTAAACGAGAGCGGCCAGTTCTATCACTGCTTTGGTTGCGGCGCTTCGGGCGACGTCATAAAGCTCGTCTCCGAGCTTGAATCGCTCGACTTTATGGACACTGTAAAGCTCCTTGCCGAGCGCGCGGGGCTCCAGATGCCGCAGACTGCGGTGGACAACCGCCGCACGGCCGAGCTCAAGCGCCGCCGCGACACCATTTTAAAGATAATGAACGACTGTGCGCATTTCTATCTCGATAACCTCAATTCGGGCAAGGCCGACGCGCACATACAGTACATCTTAAACCGCAAAATCCCCTCAAACGTCGTGCGCTCCTTCGGCCTCGGCGCCAGCCTGAACTTCAACGATCTGCCCCACTTTCTTTTAAAGAAGGGTTACTCCAAACAGGACATTATCGACAGCGGCACGGTCAATGAGGTGGACGGCAGGCTGGTCGACGCGCAGGGCGGCAGGCTCATCTTCCCCATAATCAACGCGCTCGACGAGGTCGTGGCCTTCGGCGGCCGCGTGCTCAAAAAGACGGACTTCGCCAAGTACAAAAACACCAAGGAAACGGTGGTTTTCAACAAGAGCAAAACTCTCTACAACATCAATCTTTTAAAAAAGCTCAAAAGAAGCCAGACTATAAGGGAAGTCATTATGGTCGAGGGCTATATGGATACTATCTCGCTGTATTCTGCGGGCTTCAAAAACGTGGTGGCCAGCATGGGCACTTCGCTCACGCAGGATCAGGCCCGCCTCATCAAGAGATACACGGATACAGTGCTCATCTCCTACGACGGCGACGCCGCGGGGCAGAAGGCCAACCTGCGCGGACTGGACATCTTAAAGGGCGAGGGGTTAAACGTAAAGGTTGTGCCCCTTCCCGAAGGCCTCGACCCCGACGACGTAATCAAACAGCAGGGCCCCGAAGGCTACCGGCGCTGTCTGGACGCGGCAATGCCGCTCATAGACTACAAGCTGCTCGTGCTTGAAAGGGGCTACGATTTAAGCCGTGCCGAGGACAAGCGCCGCTACGTTGCCGAGGCAATAAAGCTTATAAAGACGGCGGACAGTGCGGCCGAGCAGGAGGACTTGTTAAAAAAACTGCGCGACAAGACGGGCTACACCTACGAGAGCCTCAACCGCGACCTCGCCGCCACGCCCAGCCAGTTAGAAATACGCAGCGACAAGCGTGAAGAGCGGGCGGACAACGCCACGGCCTCATTAAAGGCCTCGCGCTTTGTCATCGCCAGCCTGCTTTTCGGCGCCGACTACACAAAGGATGTCGACATAGCCGACATTCCCTTCACCAACGAAATCCACGCAATTCTGGCAAAGTACATAATATCCAAGCGCCTTATGGAGGAGCGCGTTCACCTCAGTGAAATTTTTGAATTTTTCGAGGAGAACACCCCCGAATATGAGGAGCTCACGCGCATACTCGACTATTCCGACGGCGCGGGGTTTACGGGCGAAGTTGCCGAAAAGTACTTTGCCGACAGCGTTTTAAAACTCAAAGTCGACTATATCGACGACCAGATAGGCGATTTGCGCAAAAGGGCAAACTCGCTCACCGACAAGGCCGAGATAATAAGCTGCGCTTCAAAAATAAGCGAGCTTGCAAAACAAAAGGAAAAACTTAAATACGGAGTACAATAAATGAATCTGTCCGATCAGAAATTAAACGACATCTTAAAAAAGATTATCGAAGATCACCAGGCCAAGGGCTCTATAACCACCAACAGCCTGTGCGACATCATGGAAAAGTACGAGACTACGCCCAACCAGATGGATTACGTGTATAAGTCCATCGCCGAGGCGGGCATACAGATAATCGACGAAGCCGAAAGGGACAACGAGCTTTACGAACAGGCCCTCTCGGACATCGGCCTTGACGATCCCGTAAAGATGTACTTAAAGGACATCGGCCGCGTTCCGCTCCTCTCAGCCGACGACGAAATTGAGCTCGCCCGCAAGATGCAGGAGGGCGACGAGGAGGCCAAAAAGAAGCTTTCTGAGGCCAACCTCCGCCTTGTCGTGTCCATCGCAAAGCGCTACGTCGGCCGCGGTATGCTCTTTTTGGATCTCATCCAAGAGGGCAACCTGGGCCTGATGAAGGCGGTTGAAAAGTTCGACTACCAGAAGGGCTTCAAGTTCTCAACGTATGCCACCTGGTGGATAAGGCAGGCTATCACCCGCGCCATTGCCGACCAGGCCCGCACCATACGTATCCCCGTGCATATGGTCGAAACAATCAACAAACTCACCCGCGTTTCGCGCATACTTTTGCAGAAGTACGGTCGCGAGCCCACCCCCGCGGAGATCGCTCAGGAGATGAACATCTCCGAAGAGCGCGTGCGCGAGATACAAAAGATAGCGCAGGATCCCGTCTCGCTGGAGACGCCCATTGGCGAGGAGGAGGACTCTCACCTCGGCGACTTCATCGAGGACGACCGCGCCGTCACCCCTTCGGACAGTGTGTCATCTACAATGCTCAAGGAAACGCTTCTGTCCGTGCTCAATAGCCTCACCCCCCGCGAGGAAAAGGTGCTCCGCCTGCGCTACGGCGTAGACGACGGCCGTCCCCGCACGCTTGAGGAAGTCGGCAAGGAGTTCAACGTCACGCGTGAGCGTATCCGTCAGATAGAGGCCAAGGCGCTTCGCAAGCTCCGTCATCCCTCGCGCTCCAAGCACCTCAAGGACTTCCTCGATACCTGATGAGGCCAAAGACATTCGGCGGCGAAGGCGGCAGAATTCCGCAGATCTGTGCCCGCCTTTCCAAATGTGATGTGTTTGCAGACGTCGGTTGCGACCACGGCTACTGCGCGCAGTATATGCTCAAAAATAACCTCTGCGGCCGCGCAATCATCTCCGACATCAGCCCCAAAAGCCTTTCAAAGGCCCAAAAACTGCTCGCCCCGTTTGCCGCGGAGGGCCGGGTGGAGGCAATCTGTTGCGACGGCTTAAAAGGTATAAGCGGTGCCGACCTCGTGCTTATAGCCGGCATGGGCGGCGAGGAGATTGTAAAAATTTTAAGGGAGGGCTATATCCCGCCCGCCTTCGTCTTTCAGCCCATGCGCAATGCAGACGTTCTCCGCGAATACCTTCTTGGCAGCGGCTGTGCCATAGACGAGGACAACATCTTCAAAGACGGCAAATTTTACTTTATAATAAAGGGCCGCGTTCGGGGCGGTACACTCCCGTATTCGCGCGCGGCGTTGGCTTTCGGCAGGGACAGCCTCAAAAATGACCTTTTAAAGGACTTCCTCGCCGAAGAAATACAAAAAACGCAAGCCTATCTTTCAAGCGATATGAGCGATAAAAATCGCTCTCAGCTTCAGGACAGACTTGCATTTTTAAAGGGAGTACATAGCGGTGAAATTGACTGACGCTTTTAAAATAATTGAGGACATCGCAGCGCCCGTAGCTTTAAGCGACGAACTGTGCAAAAACTACGGCCACTACGACAACAGCGGCATAATCCTCGAAAACGAGGGCGAAATTACGGGTGCGCTCTTCTCTCTGGACTTCACGCCCGACGCCGCAAACGAGGCGGTAAAGAGGGGGTGCAACCTCATCGTTACCCATCACCCCGCAATCTATCACGGAATGAAGAGGATAACCCCGTCAAACGACCTCATCTCCCGCGCGCTTATAACGTGCGCAAAGCACAACATAGGCGTCATATCTATGCACCTCAATTTCGACAGCGCCCCCCGGGGCATAGATTACTATCTGATGAAAGGCCTGGGCGGAAGGGAGCAATCGGCGCTTTTAAGCCCGCTCTCATCGGGCGGCTACGGCAGGATTTACGACATCAAGCCCGTAGCCTTCAAGCAGTTTGTCAGCCGCACTCTCAAAACGTTTGAAACGCGCCGTTGTTTTGCCTACGGCGACGATGAAAGAATAATCAAAAGGGTGGCTTCGTTCTGCGGTGCAGGTTGCGACGGCGAGGCGGCCGGACTGGCAATAAACGGCGGGGCCGACGTGCTCGTCTCGGCCGACATCGCCCACCATATGATAACAGGGCTGTACTACAACAACGTCAACGTGCTTCAGCTCACACATTATGCTTCCGAAGTCTACGGCTTCAAACAGATCGCAAAAACTCTGGCGCCCCATTTCGGCGTGCCCGTCTGCGTGTATGTGGACGCTCAACTTATGTAATTTTCAAGGAGATTTATTATGTCACAGGTTGAAAAACTCTTAAAATATCAGGAGGCCGATTCTCGCCTTTTAAAGGTCGAACAAAAGCTCAACAACAGTACAGAGCGCAAAAAGTATATGCAGGCTCGCTCATATCTCACAAAGGCCTCCGAAAAGCTCGATCAGATAGAAGCTAAGGCCCAGGAACTCAAATCCAACATCGACCGCCTTAACCAAAAGTACACCGAACTTGCCGAAACGCTCAAGGACTTCGACCATCTCGACGAGCTCGTCGAGCAGGGCAATGCAATCTCCTTCTACAAAAAGAGCGCGCAGACCCTTTCGGACGACCTCAAGGCATTAAAGGCAGAAATAAACACGCTCACCGCTTCGATAAAGGCTCAGGTTGACGAGTATCAGGCCTTAAAAAAGAACGTAATCGCCGCGCAGAAGGAATATCCCGTGCTTCAGGCGGCGTTCAAAAGTTATAAGGACAGCGTGCAGGTCGAAGCCGATGCGATTGCAAAGGAGCTCAAAGTGCTTGCAAAGGACATAGATGCTGATATCCTCAAAAAGTACCAGGCCAAGCGCAGTGAAAGGGTGTTCCCCATACTCTGTCAGCTCCACGGCGACGTCTGCCCGATGTGCGGCACCTCGCTTTCTATAGCCGAAAAGGAAAATGCCGCTTCCGGCAAAGTCATCGAGTGCGAAAATTGCCACAGGTTTCTTTATAAATAACGCGAAAAACGCGCTGGAGGCCGCGCATATTTCGCCGTTAGTTAAGCGCCACGCGCTCTTGCCGCGACCTTAAGAGCCCACATAAATATAGTCGCGGCAATTCACTGTGCTGCGCGAGCGTAGCGTTGCTCTGCCGAGGCTCCCGAAGGGAAACGGCAGATGTTGCTGGCCGCAACAAATGTGGTCTTGCTGCGCGAAAGCGTGGTTTCGCTTGCAAACGTTAGTTATGCGCTATGCGCGGATAGGTCATTTCGACTGAAGGTGTGCACAGTGCGCCGGTTGTCATTTCGACCGAAGCGAGCGTGCGCGAGCGCAGCGGAGAAATCTATCAGCAAACTTCGGTCTACCCAATAATGCCCCCTTAGATAAGGGGGATAAAGGGGGAATCGATAACAACAATTAAAATCCCCGCGCGGCTGTATCGCCGCGCGGGGATTTGTCGCTCCTTAAAGTTTTGCCGCCTGTCGGAGCGTTTGCCGCCTGTCGGAGCGCATAAGTTATTATATGCGCCCCGAACTAAAATATGTCATCATTTTTTGTGCGCCCAGAAAATTTGTTCCTTTGCAATCTCCAATCCCAGCTTTTTCTGAAGATGAAGGGAAGCGGCGTTGTCATAAATTATGTGGCAGTAGGGCGTACAGCCCGTATCCAGCTTTTTGTTTATCAAAAAACTCTCCAGCTCGGTTGCATAACCTCTGCCGCGGAATTCGGGAAAGATCTCAAGCATTCCCATGCTGCCTTCGCTGTGCTCGCCTATGTATCCGCAGAACTGTCCGCCTTCGTGCGCGGCGAATACCATTCCTCGCGCCTGGGTTTCCTTAAGCTCTTCGGGGTCTGCAAACTGATATGTCGCAATAATTTTTTCCAATTCCTCGTCGTTTGCCACACCTATATCCAATCTTCCGGCAACGGGCAGGGGCTCGCCCTTTGTGTAGACTGCCTGAAAACACGGGTGCTCGCATACAAGCGAATACCTTTGCTTTACATATTCAAGCATAAGCGGCTGGCTCAAAAGCAGCAGTTCGTAGTCGTCACAGGCCTCTAGAACCTTGCGCCCGTCCGGCTCATCGGTGGCCGAAAGGCACATAACTCCGCTGAAATCGTCCTTGACAAGCACGGCGCCGCGCTCTTCTGCCAGAACCGTCGCCCCGCGTTTGAGAAATTGCACGATAATAATATTTTGTAATCTGTCCTCTTTCCAAAATTTACGCATAGGCACATTATACCGCGCGGGCAAAAATTAGTCAATTCTATTGACAGTCCAACTTCGCGGCGTTAAAATATAAATAAAAATGTCTAAGGAGTGTCATATGAAAGTATTATTGATAAACGGCAGTACGCATAAAAACGGCTGTACCGAGACGGCGCTCAAAATCATCGCCGACGAATTGCAGGCGCAGGGCGTTGATTCGCAGATCTATTGGGTTGGCACGGGCGCCGTCCATTCCTGTCTGGGTTGCGGCTATTGCAGAAAGAACGGCAAGTGCGTGTATAACGATGATATCGTCAACGAGCTCGGCGAGCTGTGCAAGGATGCCGACGGCTTTGTGTTCGGCGCGCCCGTTCATTATGCCTCGCCCGCCGGAGGAATGGTTGCCGTTATGGACAGGCTCTTCTATTCCCACGGCAGGTACATGAAGTTCAAGCCCGCCGCTTCGGTGGTTTCGGCAAGGCGAGCAGGCACAACGGCTTCCTATGATGTTCTGAACAAGTACATCGGCATCACGTCTATGATTCAGGTTCCTTCAACCTACTGGAACATGGTTCACGGCTACACGCCCGAAGATGTAATGAAGGATGAGGAGGGCGTCTCGATTATGCGCGCCATAGGCTCAAACATGGCCTGGCTTGTAAAGCTACTAAACAGCGCCAAGGGTACCGAGCTCGAAAGCCCCGTAATAATCAAAAAGGCAATGACAAACTTCATAAGATGAGTAAGGATTACCTTACATAAATAGCGGCTGCGCGAAAAATATTTTCGCGCAGCCGCTTTAGCGTTTTTAAATTCTGTTTATGGCGTAACTCTGTTGATGTCTCTGGGGAACATCGTGGCGTAACGCACGTTTTTGAATCCCAGGAGGTGCATAGTCAGTCTCTCAAGGCCGAGGCCCAGGCCGCCGTGAGGGGGTGCACCGTACTTGTGGAGCATTAAATAGGTTTCAAACTCGTCGGGATTCATCCCCAGCTTCTTCATCTTTTCAACCTGCATATTGTAATCGTGTATTCTCTGTCCGCCTGAGGTTATCTCCAGTCCGCGGAATAGCAGGTCGAATGAGAGGGTAACTTCTGGATCTTCGGGGTCGTCCATGGTGTAGAAGGGCCTCTTTGCACTCAGATAGTGGGTGACGAAGAGGAAGTCGGAACCGAATTGCTGTTTAGCCCATTTGCCCAAAAAAGCTTCCTCTTCTGGCTCAAAGTCCTTCATATCCGTAATGTTTTTAAGTTTTTTCATGCAGAGCGCCTTTGCATCCTTGAACTTTACGCAGGGTATGGTTTTAATTTCGGGGATGTCAACCTTCAAAAGTTCAACTTCGGGCGCATACTCGGTCTTAAGCAGGTTCATAATGTACTGAAGCGCGCCCGTCTCCATATTCATAATGTCTGTAAAATCTTCAATAAATCCCATCTCAAAGTCCATAGAAATGTATTCGTTGAGGTGGCGGGAGGTGTCGTGATGTTCGGCCCTGAATACGGGGCCTATTTCAAATACCCTCTCGAATACGGGCACAAGCGCCTGCTTATAGAGCTGGGGACTCTGCGCAAGATAAACCGTCTTGCCGAAGTAATCGAGCTTGAAAACGTTGGTGCCGCCCTCTGCGCCGGCAAAATTTATTTTGGGAGTATGAACTTCCGTGAAATTCTGTTTTGTAAGGAATTCACGGAATCCGCGCTGTATACCCTCCTGAATTTTAAAAATTGCCCTCTCCTTGGGGTTGCGCAGCGTTACGGGGCGATAGTCAAGATTTGTTGCAAGGTCGCAAGTGACCTGCTTTTTGGAGATGACTACGGGCGGAATGGCGGCGGGGGTTGAGAGTATCTCTATGTCTGAAATTTGCAACTCGTATCTCTCGCTGCCGTCGCGCGTCTCGCTGGGCACAACTTTGCCCGTAACTTTGGCCGAGCACTGCTCAACCACGTCGGGGGTCAGCCTGTAGTCTGAAAATTCGGGCGAATATACGCACTGAATAAGTTCGCGCGCCGTGCGCACGATTATGAACGCAAAATCGCTCATATCTCTGATATTATGGATCGCGCCCTTAATCGCAACCTGTTCGCCTACATGTTCTTTGAACTGCGAATAGGGCATGCTTGTAACGGGCACAACGCCTGTCATGTCTTGCATAGTCTACCTCTGTAATAATAATTTCAAAATAATTTTACTCTGTAATAATAATTTCAAAATAATTTTACTTTAATCTTTGCCAAAAATCAAGCGATTATAAGCTTTATATAAATAAATATAGCATAAACGCGGCGCGCCACATCGTGGCGCGCCGCGTTTTCCTGCTCTCTTCATATGCAA
>DVNU01000067.1 GCA_018714165.1 Candidatus Coproplasma excrementipullorum
TGACATTATTTTATTTGGCAATTAAAGACAAATTCGCCGTAATATAAAATTCCGTTGATTTTTTTTGAATATGGTGGTATAATAAAATAAAAGTCTGCTGTGTGCGTGGTATGGGAAATTCGTAATCCACAGATATAATTCGGGAGCGATACGTTCGCAGAAATAGGCAAGGTCTGTAAATTTTACGGAAAGTCCGAATAATTTCTGCTTCGACGCACCCACCTGCGAGAAGCGGGTTAATACTTTTTCATAACACGGCATAAGCGGATTTATTTAGTGTGTTACCGCTTTGCGCGAAAATAATATCTTTTATAAATGAGAGAGCAGACGAAAAAATAGCTCGCGGTGTCTTTCGACTCTGCGAGCTATTTTTATGCCGTAATATCAACGCACAAGCTTTTGTACGAGATGCGCATATTTATTTATATTGGGCGCGTATTTGCTTGATTTTTAGGTAAGATTAAAGTAAAATTATTGTTGAAATTTAATTTCAGAGGTAAATTATGCAAGATATGACAGGCGTTGTCCCCGTAACGAGTATGCCCTATTCGCAGTTCAAACAGCATATAGGCGAACAGGTTACGATTAAGGGCGCCATTCACAATATAAGGGACATGAGCGACTTTGCGTTCATTCTCGTGCGCACGGCGCGCGAACTCATTCAGTGCGTTTACTCGCCCGAATTCTCGGATTACAGGCTTACGCCCGACGTGGTTGAGCAGTGCACGGCAAAGGTTACGGGCAAGGTTGTGCCCAGCGAGACGCGCGACGGCAGCGAAAGGTATGAATTGCAGATAAGCAACATTGAAATTCTTTCTACCCCCGCCGCCATTCCGCCCGTGGTAATCTCCAAAAAACAGGTCACATGCGACCTTTCGACCCTTTTGGACTTTCGCCCCGTTACGCTTCGCAACCCCAAAGAGCGCGCAATATTCAAGATTCAGGAGGGTATACAGCGCGGATTCCGTGAATTCCTTACAAGTCAGAATTTCACGGAAGTTCATACACCTAAGATAAACTTTGCGGGAGCCGAAGGCGGAACAAACGTATTCAAGCTTGATTACTTCGGCAAGACCGTTTACCTTGCACAGAGCCCACAGCTTTACAAACAGGCGCTCGTGCCCGTTTACGAAAGGGTGTTTGAAATAGGCCCCGTGTTCAGGGCGGAGCACCACGACACCTCGCGCCACCTCAATGAATACATTTCGATGGATTTTGAAATGGGATACATCGAGGATTTTACCGACATAATGAACATGGAGACGGGCGCGCTTCAATACATTATGAACCTGTTAAAGACGGAGTATGCGCCCGAAGTTGAGCTTCTGAAAGTTGACATTCCCGAAATTAAGTCTATCCCTTGCATAAGGTTCAAGGACGCCAAGGAAATGTGCATTAAAAAGCTTAAAAACATTACCGACATGAAGGACTTTGAACCCGAAGAGGAAGCTTTCCTCGGCAAATGGGCAAAAAAGCAGTATAACAGCGACTTCCTGTTCGTCACCCATTATTTAAGCGCAAAGCGCCCCTTCTACACCATGGACGACCCCGAAGACCCCGAAGTCACGCTTTCGTTCGACCTGCTGTTCAGAGGGTTGGAGATAACATCCGGCGGGCAGCGTATACACGACTACAACATGCAGGTTGAAAAGATGAAAAAGCTGGGCATGAACCCCGAAGAGTTTGAAACCTATCTTATGCTGCACAAATACGGAGCTCCCCCCCACGGCGGACTCGGACTGGGACTTGAAAGGCTGACCATGCACCTTTTGGGCTTCAAGAACGTGCGCTATGCAACCATGTTCCCGAGAGACATCAACCGCGTAACCCCTTAAAAAATTCATAAACGCCAAGGAGAGAACTGAATTTTGCAGTTCTCTCCTTTTAAAGTTCATAAGCCGCCGCGCGGATCCGCGCGGCGGCTTATGAACTTTATATAGCCTATTTGTCTGTTAAATCTATTGCCAGAACTTCGTAAGTTGAGCTGTCGAGGGTGAGCGTGCACTCATCTGCATAGCAGAAGATAAAACCGCCCGTCGCGCCGTTGTTTTTTTCGCAGGAGATAGCCCCGCACGACTTTATTATGTCGGCGCAAAAGTCGAGCACGCGTTCGCACGGAATTTTAAGTTTTTTCGACAGCCTGCGTTCGAGGCGTAGCCCGATGTTGAGCCTGCCGATATTTTGAAGCAGACCTTTGCGCAGCTCCTCTGTGCGGGCGGACTGCATCTGTTCAAGAAAATCGCGCGCCCTTTCGTAATGCGAAAACGGCACGAACATTCTGTAAACCGACAGCGGCAAACCGAACTGACTTTCCACACCCCTCCCGTAGGGCATTGCAACACAATGTATTCCGTTTTCTTCAAGCGCGTCCGCTATTCCGTCGCACTGCCACTCGTCGCACTGGCAAAGATAACAAAAATCTTTGGCGGTTGCCTTTCTCAATTTTTTCGTACCTCACAAAGGGCATACATCCCCCTCGCACGAGGCATGACAATTTTCGCAATAATTCATATAATTTTACTATATTGTAAGGAATTCCTTATCTTATGAAATTAGTCATTGCTTTTTTGATTATGACGGGTTTTTCGAGATCTGTTCCCTTGACGCTGCTTAAAAGTTTTACGAGCCACGCCATGTTTGAACCTATCGCGCGCATGACTGATACTCCCTCTTCGTCTTTCATGACGTCTTCGGGCGTATAACCGTGAACCATATTCCAATAGGTTGAAGGCACCTGAATCATAGACGTTATTCCTATGTACTTATTCAGAACGTCGTATGAAGCCGTAGTGCCGGCGCGACGCGCAGATACGACAGACGCGGCGGGTTTGAACTTCATGTACTGCCCGTGAGAATAGAAAAGCCTGTCTAAAACGGCGACAATTCCGCCTGCGGGCGAGGCATAGTGAACGGGCGCGCCGAACACATAGCCGTCGGCATCCTTGCAGAGCTCGCCGAGCTCGTTGACAATATCGTCGTTATACACGCATTTGCCGTTCTTGCGGCAGTAATGGCAGCCTAGACAGGAATGAACGGCGCCTGTGCCCACCCAATATATTTGGGTATCCACACCCTGCTTGTTGAGCTCATCGGCGACGATGCCGAGCGCCGTGGCTGTGCAGCCGTTTTTATGGGGACTTCCGTTTACAAGCAAAACTTTCATAATTAACGCTCCTTTATTTCTTTTAATTTTATTTTAATGCGCGCGGCGACGGCTGTCAATAGAATTGACTAAAATTTATAGGCGGGGTATAATATTGTTATGCGTAAATTTTGGGAACAGGACATTCTGCAAAACATAATCGTAATAGAATTTCTTAAAAGAGGCGCAGACATTCTCGCGCAAAACGACGGTGCAATTCTTGTGCGCGACAGGTTGAGCGGGGTAATATGCCTTTCGGCAAACGACGAGAGCAGCGCCGCAGACGCGCTGGAAGCGTGCGGCGACTATGACCTTTTGCTGCTGAGCCAGCCGCTTATGTTCGGGTATGTGCACAAAAAATACAATCTCGTATGTGAACGCCCTTGCTTTCAGGGAGTATACACAAAGGGCAATCCCCTGCCGCTCAAAGGTGACCTCAAAATTGCCGTTGCGGACGACAAAGAGCTTGAAAAGATAATTGCGACGTATGAATTTGCCGACCCCGAAGGACTAAAAAAAGCTCAGAAGCGCGGGATGCTTTTTGCCGCCCATACGGACGGGCAATTCTGCGGATATATAGGCGAGCACGAGGAAGGCAGCATGGGAATGTTGCACGTATTTCCCGAATTCCGCGGGCGGGGCTATGCATACGAGCTTGAAAGCTTTATGATAAACAAAAAGCTTTCGGAGGGGAGCACGCCATACTGCCACATAATTTACGACAACGCCGTCTCCCTTTCACTGCAAAAAAAATTAGGGTTGGAAATAGCCGCGCAGTACATTTTCTGGGCACACAAAAAAGATGAGCAATGATGATTAATGACGGGCGTGGTGCCCGCCGCATGTGCGGCGGGCACCACGATTTTAATTTTCTGCGTTATACTGCCTGCAAATTACCTGCGCAGGTTTTCGTAATCGTTTTCGCCGACGTGCCTGCGCCGCGACGAAGATTTTTCGTAGCGGTTGAGCCAGCCGGCATAAAAGCGGCAACTTATTAAAAATCCCCGAAGGGGGAAAGCTTTTGTGACGCCGGTTTTTACCACAGACATAGTTTTTGTGGCGCCGCCGTATTCAAAGACTATCTGAAAATTTTCAAATTCATTAGTCGGCAGACTTTTACCGACGGACGAAAACGCATATTTTTTGTCGTTGACTGTTGAATAATTGACGTTTCTTACGAAATAGCTGCAAATGTATATTTTGGGAAAGGCGTAGCCGCGTATGTCGAAATAAATTTTATCGTCTATGCTCCATATGCCTCCCTCCCTGCGCCGTATGTGCAGCTGCACGCTTTTACCCTTTAAATATTGTGCCTTTATCCTTTTATATAAATCGCTGGGCAGAATATTTAATGGGTATAAATTTGTG
>DVNU01000068.1 GCA_018714165.1 Candidatus Coproplasma excrementipullorum
CTTTAATAATATTAATTGTCTTTCAACCATTATATTGTAATACAACTTTTAAAACTTTTCAAGTATAAATAATGAATTATCGATAAAAAAGTATCATTTTTTTGTAAAAAATCAGAGAGTTTGTTTTATAAAACAAAAAAGTCACAACACAGGCCGATATTTATATGCTATATGCACCGCCATACACCCGTCGTAGCGGACAACAAAAAACGCCCGGATCGCGCTATAGCGCAATCCGGGCGTTTTTATATTAATTTACGTTTTGCCCTGAAACCACGCTTTCAAGGCAAAGGCCACAATTTGCGCATACCTGCGTTCTCGGCGGCAGTAAGGAGAACCGCCGCCTCGGTCACCGCGTCGCGCGACCTGTTGCGCTCGCTCACCTCGCAAGGCAAAACAACACACTGTGTTGTTTTGAGAATACCTTGCTCGCCTCACCACAGTGAATTGCCGCGACTATATATTAAATAATTAACGCCGAGGCGGCGTAGGCGGAATTCATTTCTGCCGTCAAGCGCCGCCCGACAATTCACCTCGCTGCAAGTCGCACGGAGACGCTTGCGACGAGTACGACTTGAGCGAAACGGTTATCAACCAAACCTACCATTGATATAGTCGTCCGTCTTCTTGTTCTTGGGATGAGAGAAGATGACCTTTGTATCGTCCATCTCTATCATCTCGCCGAGCAGGAAGTACGCCGTCTTGTCGGCGATACGGAAGGCCTGTTGCATGTTGTGGGTAACCATGATTATGGTCATTGACTTTTTAAGCTCTACGCACAGCTCCTCAATCTTACCCGTGGAGATGGGGTCGAGCGCGGATGTGGGTTCGTCCATTAAGAGTATCTGGGGCTCAACTGCAAGCGAGCGGGCTATGCAAAGCCTCTGCTGCTGGCCGCCCGAAAGGCCCAAAGCGGATTTATTGAGTCTGTCCTTCACCTCGTCCCACATTGCGGCGCCGCGAAGCGACTTTTCGACTATGCCGTCGAGGTCGTGCTTGCTGCGTATGCCGAAGGTGCGGGGGCCGTAGGCGATGTTGTCGTACACGCTCATGGCCAGGGGATTGGGGCGCTGGAACACCATACCCACGTTTTTGCGGAGGCGGGCAAGGTCGGTCTTTTTATCGTATATATTGGTATCGCCTACCTTGATTTCGCCGGTGATTTTACAACCTTCGACGAGGTCGTTCATACGGTTGAGTGACTTTATGAGCGTAGATTTGCCGCAACCCGAAGGGCCGATCATGGCGGTGAGCTGATTGACGGGGAAATCCATGTATATGCTCTTGAGGGCGTGGAATGTGCCGTAGTGCAGGTTCATTTCCTTTACCGAGATCGCCACGTCTCCGGTGATGTTAAAATTTTCAATTTTCTTCATTTTTTGCCTCTCTCTTCCTTAGTTTATCGATATACGTTCTTATCTTGCCCTTTCTGTTTGCCGCCTTATTGTTGAAGTAGTTTTCGAGCAGCATTATGAGTATATTGAGGAACAATACAAATATTATCAGTATTGCGCCGGCTGCATAGGCGAGGAACTTGGTGTCGAGACCTTCTGCCTGCAGATTATACATGAACACGGCAAACGTGCTGCCGGGACTGACAAGGCTGTTGGGCATAAGGAAGCTGGAACCGGCGGTGTAGATGAGCGCAGCCGATTCGCCGACTATACGGCCTATCGAAAGTATTATAGCCGTGATTATGCCGGGCAGAGCCTGGGGCAGGACGACGACGAATACCGTGCGCAGCTTACCCGCGCCGAGCGCGTAGCTTGCCTCCCTCATCGAGTCGGGCACTTCCGAAAGCGACTGTTCGGTGGAGCGTATTACGGTGGGAAGTATCATTAAAACTATCGTAAACGAGCCCGCCAGAAGGTTTGCGCTGCCGAACAGCTTAACAAAGAAGATATAGCCGAACAGGCCGAACAGTATGGAGGGCACGCCGGCGAGCGTATCGATGAACAGCCTTATCGTGCTTACGAATTTTGAGCCGCGCCTGGAGTATTCGTTGAGGTATATTGCCGCGCCGATGCCGAGCGGCAGCGCTATGGCGAGCGAAATTAAGATTATTACCGAAGTACTTACGAATGCCGGCGCAAGAGTGGGCTTTGAATTGAAGCTTTTGCCGAACATATTGTGCCACGTGACTTCGGGCAGCCCCTTGATGAGGGTGTACAAAACTATCGACATGAGTGCCGCAGCCACGATTACCGCAACCACATAGCAAATTATGCGAAGGGCGTCCTGTATGGTGCCGGTGCGCTTGTAGTTGGGTGCGGTATGCTCTATATCGCTCTCCTTTATCTTGCGGGTAAAGAAGCTGTTGCCCGCAACGGCGTTGTTGCGCTTTACAAACCAGAGCGCAAGGTTGATGATGAGGATGAACACGAGCAGTATAAAACCGACGGCAATTAGCGCCTGGCGATGCAGACCGCCCGATTCGCCAAACTCCTGCGCTATTTTGGAAGTCAGCGAGCTTATGGGGATTATGAAGTCGTTGGGATATGATACGGCGCCGCCTAAAAGGAACTGCACAGCCATTGTTTCGCCGACGGCACGGCCTATGCCGAGGATTATAGCGGCGAGTATGCCGTTTTTGGCGGCGGGCAGCATTACCTTGAATACGGTCTGGTTCTTGGTATTGCCGAGGGCAAGCGAGCCTTCGTAATACTGAGCGGGAACGCTTTCAAGACTGTTTTTGGTAATGGAAGCTATTGTGGGAAGTATCATTATGCTGAGGATTATCATGCTCAGCAGAATGCCGTAGCCGAACGTCCTGCCGGACATGTCCTCGATTATCGGCTTTATCATTTCAAAGCCGAAATATGCATAGATTATCGAAGGTATGCCTGCGAGCAGATTGACCATCTGCGTGTAGACTTTTTTGATGCACTTGGGACAATAGTATACGATGAATACCGCCGTAAATATCGCAAACACGGAGCCGATGACGACGGACAGCACGGTGAGCAGCAAAGTGGTGAGTATCATCGGCAGTATGCCGTACTCACCCGCTTTGGGATTCCAGATATCGCCAAAGATGAAATTGAAGAATCCTATCTCTCTGAATGCAGGTATACTGTCGTACAGAATGTAGAATATAATTGCAAAAACCGCCAAAATCGAAAATGCCGCAAAGGCGGTAAAGACCCCCTTTGCGATACTTTCTTTTGTGAACGCGGCTGCAATCATGTCCTTGAAAGAACGCTTTTCTTTTTCTTCAGTCATAATTTCAGCCATATTTTACCTATTCAATTACTTTCTTTCTACTACTACCTGACCGTTATCTTCGATAATGGCTGCCGCGGCATCGCTGAAGATGAAGTCAACGAAATCGGAGGTGAGTTCGCTCATGCCGTTGGCAGTGTTGTACATGATGTTGAAGGGACGGGCGAGGGTATATTCGCCGCTCGAAACGTTTTCGGCAGTGGGCGCAATGCCTTCGAAATTGACGGCCTTTATGGAGCTGTTGCCGGAGAGAGCTTCAAGCGATACATAACCCATCGTATTGTTGCTTGCCGCAACATTTTCAATGACGGTATCCTGGGAAGAGAGCTCGGGCATCTTGGCGATGGTTTCGATATCCATTATATCCTGGAAAGCTTCGCGGGTACCGGAAGCACCGTCCCTGGAGACGGCTGCCGTTATGACGCTCTGAATAGCGGTGCTGTTTACATAGAGGTCGTAAACTTCCTGCTTGGTAACATTGGTTACGGTGCAATCCTTGCTTACGATGAGGGCGATGCCGTCGGTAGCTATCTGAATGGTGGTGATGCCTTCGGCATCTTCGCCGACTATCTCCTTGGAAGCCATGCCGAGGTCAACGGTGCCGTCCTTGGCATTGGAGATACCTACGCCCGAACCGCCTGCGCCTACGTTGATGGTGACGCCGTCGTGTTCAGCCATGTACGCGTCGGCAAGCAACTGCATCAGGGGCTGCACGGAAGTGGAGCCGGAGATATTGATGGTGCCGCCGTTGCCGCCGCAGGCAGTGAGGCCGAATGCCATACCGCAACCGATTGCAGCCACAGCTGCTCCGCTCATGATCACTTTGGTTAACTTTTTCATAATTTGGTTTTTACTCCTTTAAAAATAAAAATTTTATTTCCTTGTTACTGTCTCTATTTTAGCAGGCACTTGTAATAAACGTTTACACAATGTTGTAATAAAGTTGTAAAAAATTTAAGAATTTTAAAATAATTTCAGGCAGTTTTGACAATAATTATGCGTTTTGCAACGTTTTTTCACTATATGAAAAGTAAAAACAAGGCAAGTTGCGGCAGTTGCAGAGCGCCGCCGGCCGCGCTTTTGCGCAACCGGCGGCGACAATATTATTATTGGCAATTTACAATTAGTAATTCAGGGGCTAGGGATGGTGAAAATGTATGCGGCGCGCAAGTCAAGCTTGCGCGCCGCCTGAAATTTACCGTAGCTTGCTGCAAGGCAGCAAGCATAACTTTGCGCCGCAGGCGCAAATCATACCATATAACGCGGCTTCAGCCGCTCATAACTCAAGCTTGCTCAGCGCTCTACCTTAACCCAAAGTCCACCGTAAACGTGCTGCCCTTGCCCAGTTCGCTCTGCACCGATATGCGCCAGCCCGAACGGTGGCAAATCTTTCTGCACACGGCAAGGCCCAAACCGAAGCCGCCGTTTTTGCCGCTGTGCGACTTATCGACGGTGAAGAACCGCGAAAAGACCTTATCCATATTTTCGGGCGCGATGCCTATGCCCGTGTCGCTTACGACAAGGCGTTTGTAGTTGAGCTCAACCGTTACCGTGCCGCCCTTCTTGTTGTAACGGATGGCGTTGCGGATGAGGTTGCCGAGTAGCTGGGTCATAAGTTCGTGGCGGCTCTGCACGATGACATTGTCATCTATCTCGTCAATGAGCGCTATGCCGCTCTTGTCGGCCTCGGGCTTAACTACGGCGAGCATTTCGCGCGCCAGCTTTGAGAGGTCGACATCGTAGGGCGGAAGGGTGTCGTCGTCTATTTCATTATAATTTATTATGCAGGCGATGAGGTTTGTCAGCCGCTCGGTCTGCGAAGATATTGTTTTTACCGCCAGTTTGGTCTGCTCCTCGTTGAGCATGCCCGAGGAGAGCAGTTCGGCATAGCCCTTTATGGAGGTGAGGGGTGTGTTCATCTCGTGCGTGATATTGGCTATGAACTCGTTTTTGGAGTTCTGCGCGCGCTCTACAAGCTTTTTCTCCTCCTCCACTTCGCTCATCTTCCATTCGATGTTGCGGTTGCGCTCGTTCAGAATATCGGCCAGGGTGGACAGCTCGTGGTAACGCGTCTTTACCGTGCCGCCTGCCGCCGCCTCGCGGGTGAGCTCCTCCACGGGGTGCATAATGAAGTACGTGGCTATAAACGTGAATACGAGACAGCCCAGTATATCTATTATAAAGTATGCCGCCAGCGAGGGCAACAACCTTACGTACATAGACCACTGGCTCTGCAAAAATTCGGCCACCCTTACGAGGTACACCGTCCCGTCCACTTCCACGGCGCGGCAATAGTACATCATCTCCTGGGAGAGCGTATCCGAAGCGCGCACGGCAAAGCCCTCGCCCGAATCACTCCCGATCGCCTCGCGCACCTCCTCCCTGTCGGAATGGTCGGTTTCGATGTTTTCGGCCTCGCTTTCGCCGAGCACATTGCCCTCGCCGTCCATAAACGTGACGCGCGCGCCGTTCAGCTCGTCCGAAAAGGCCTTTGCGCCCTCGTCGTCGAGCGGATATGCGCCTTCGTCGAACATATTTACGTAGACTTCAAGCGAATGGGCCCTGTCCTCCAGGGCTATGTTGTAATACAACTGCGTTGAGACGAGCGAATAGATTATAATTGCAATTGTCGTCACGAGCAGTGAAATCAAAAGAATACGTTTACGCATAGTTACAATAATTATAAATGAATTGCAACCCGTCGGGTTGCATGAATTGAATGCCATGCATTCATGAATTGCCGCCTCCAATGCACAACTCGCGTTAAATGTTCAATTTATATCCCACGCCAAACACCGTCTCTATGGATATGCCCATCTTGCGCAGGCGGGCGACGTGATTGTCGAGGGTGCGCGTCTCGCCCGATTCGTAGCCCCATATCTCGTTTAAAAGAGTTTCGCGCTTTAAAACCTTGCCGGCGTTTTCGATGAAGTACTTTAAAAGCTCGTACTCCTTGCGGTTGAGGTCGAGCTGCTCTCCCCCGCGGGAAATGGTCATGCTGTCGTAATTGAGGGCGAGATCGCCCGCCATCAACACGCTGCTTGGCTGCTTGCGGCGCAGAGCGGCGTTTATGCGCGCAGTGAGCTCGAGCACGGAGAAAGGTTTGGACACATAGTCGTCGGCGCCGAGATTGAGGCCGTTGACCTTATCCTCCTCCTTTCCGAGCGCGGACAGCATGATGCAGCTGACCGCGGGATACTCGGCCTTTACGCTCTTGAGCACCTCGAACCCGTTGCCGTCGGGCAGCATTACGTCGAGCAGGGCGACGTCGGGCTGTTCCACGGCAATGGCCTCCATAAATTCGGCGCAGGTTGAAAATGATTCAAATGAGATGCCGTTCATCTCCAGCGCAACGCGAATGAGTCCGCAGATGCTTGCATCGTCTTCCAGAATATAAACTTTGTTCTTCATAGAATACCTCTTTTTAATATTCTATCACGCCCCGCAAAATTTTACAAGTTACAAGTGTAAACACAACGCAATATCTGTGTAATAAAGTTGTAACAAATCCTTTTTATGGAAAATTTGGGCGCACTTTCGGCAATTTTTATAGCAAAATGCCCGAAATAATTTAAAAAATGGGTTGAAAATATATATATGCTGTGATATAATTTTAGCGCAAAATAAAATAAATTGGAGCATGATATGAAAAGCCAGAGTGTTGTTACCGATCTGCGCAAACAGATATTCACCGAAATCGCCCGCGTGGCGTATGAATCGGAAGATATTTTGAGCGACATCGAAGCCATACCCTACATCATCACCCCCGACGAAGAACCCAAGTACCGCGAAAATATTTACCGCGAAAGACAGATTGCCGCAGAGCGCGTGCGCTTAGCTCTCGGCCTTTCGCTCCGCCCCGCCAACAAGCCCGTGCACATCACGGCGGGCGTGGCCAATACGAATATTGCCGAAAAGTACTACGAGCCGCCCCTGATGCAGGTTATTCCTTCGGCGTGCGACAAGTGCCCCGACAACGAATATGAAGTTACAAATATGTGCCGCAACTGCGTGGCGCACTCGTGCATTAAAAGCTGCCCCAAGGGCGCAATTTCGATTGTAAACGGCAAGTCGTTCATAGACCAGTCCAAGTGCATAAAGTGCGGCAGATGCAAGGCCGCCTGCCCCTATGACGCCATTTCACACAAGATACGCCCCTGCGCCCAGGCCTGCGGCATCAACTGCATCTCCTCCGACGAGTTCGGCAGGGCGCACATCGACAACGAAAAATGCGTGGCCTGCGGACAGTGCATGTCGGCCTGCCCCTTCGGCGCGATAGCCGATAAATCGCAGATATTCCAGCTCATACAGGCCATAAAGCAGGGCGACAAGGTGGTCGCCGCCGTAGCCCCCGCCATTGCAGGACAGTACGGCCCCAAGGTAAACCTTGCAAAGATTAAGACGGGCCTTAAAAAGTTAGGCTTTGCCGACGTTTACGAGGTGGCCGAAGGCGCCGACATGGGCTGCATAGCCGAGGCGCACCACTACGTGCACGAGGTGGCTACGGGCAAACTTCCCTTCCTGTTCACCTCCTGCTGTCCCGCCTGGGCTACGCTCACAAAGAAGCACTTCCCCGACCTTGCGCCCGAAGTTTCGCAGGAGCTCACCCCCATGGTGGCCACGGCGCGCAAGATAAAGGAAAAGGACGAGGCGGCGCGCGTCGTATTCATAGGCCCGTGCGCGGCCAAAAAGCTGGAAGCTTCGAGAAAGGATCTGAGAAGCTTTGTAGACTTTGTTTTGACCTTTGAAGAGCTCAACGGCATGTTTGCCGCAAGAAACGTAGACCTTGCCGCCTGCGAGGAGGACACGCTCAACACCGACGCTTCGGGCGCGGGACGCGGCTATGCCGTGGCCGGCGGCGTTGCCTCTGCCATAGAGCAGTGCATAAACGAGTACTTCCCCGAAACCGAGGTCAAAATAGCGCACGCAGAGGGTCTGGCGGACTGCAGAAAGACACTTATGCTGGCCAGGGCGGGCAAGCTCAACGGATATATGATCGAGGGCATGGGCTGTCCCGGCGGCTGTGTAGCGGGCGTGGGCACCATAATTGACCCCGTAAAGGCCAAGGTGTTCGTAGATATGCAGGTCAAGGGCTCGGAGGAGAAGATTCCTCCCAAGGAGCTCGAAGAGACAGCCGAAAGATTGACGAAAATGCACTAAGATATAATTTACTTAAGAGGGCGCGCACAGTTGTTGCGCGCCCTCTTAAAAGCGCGAAGGGCGGCACATATGTGCCGCCCTTCGCGCTTTATTATTAATTTATTGTTCGTTGCGCACGAACGAAGTGTACTCTGCCGCGATTAAAATTTCAGCAGCGGTCTGAGGGTTAGTAAAGTCTACGGCCGACGTTCCGTCCGTCCAGCCTGCGGTATTTTCAAAGGTAACAGAGGTCAGCGCGCACTCCGCAAAGGCCTGGGCGCCTATCTGCGTCACACTTGCCGGAATTGTAAGCGTAGTGATATCGCACCCGTAGAAAGCGCTTTCGCCGATAGTTTCAAGACCTTCGCCCAATGTAAGGAGCGCCAGATTACCGCACATAAAGAAGGCGTTTGTGCCGATAAACTGAATGTTGTCGGTCAGCCTGACAAGACTGATATCATCGTTATATGAGAATGCGTTTTCCGCAATGCCGCGCACGGGCCTTGAGCCGTTTGTACCGTCGTCGTAGCTTTCGGGAATGAACAGATTGCGCCCTTCAAACGTGCCTGCACTCCATACTATGTAGTAACTACCTTCCTCCGAGAAGGTATAATCAAGACCCTGGGAATATTCGACGCGCGCGCCGCACGCACATTTGTCTACAGCGCTGTCGGTCACAAAATCGTGGTAAGCTCGCGTCCCCTCTTCCTCTGCGCCGCACACCGAGCAAGCCAGCCAGTGTTCGAGTTCGTCGCGCGTTTGGTCGGTGTATTCGTCTGAATACTTATGTCCCTCGTGCACAATATCTTCCACACGCTCCTCGCCGCACCCCTCGCGCGTGCAGGTATATGTCTTCTCGCCGTCCGTCGTGCAGGTGACCGGGGTGGTCACCCTGCCTTCGTCCCAGTCGTGACCGAGCGCGCCGATAACCAGCCCCTCCGCCTCCAGCGGCCGGGTTGCGCCTTCGTCTTCAAAGGCGGTATTGCAACGGGGACAATACCAGTGGGCTATTTCGCCGTCGGCCGTGCAGGTGGCGGCCGTCTCCTCAACATATGCAATGTTGTGCCCCGTTGCGGGGATAATTGCATCGTCGGGCGAAATTTCCTGAGTGCCCGCCATATCCGAAAAATACTTGCCGCAGTCGGCGCAGTGGTAATAAGTCTCGCTGCCGTCCTCTGTGCAGGTTGCGTTGACCCCCATATGCGGGGTCATCGTATGCACGTGTCCGCCGAACATTATGCCGAGCACCGTGCCTGCGGCCGCCGCAACCACGGCCGCGCTTACAGCTGAAATTATTATAATTTTTTTCTTCTTTGTCATCTTGCCTTAAATCTCTCTTATTTTGATTGACACCGCTATATTTAACATCACAAATATAACTTTAATATAAATAAAGTCTCAGGCAGTAAAAATAATTTTAATTGGCCCTTGCACCATCTGTACAGGCATTAAGAAGCTAAACGCAGGTGCGCCCGCAATTGCGGGCGCACCTGCGCTTTTTTGGTGGAGCTGCGGGGACTTGCACCCCGGTCTTACGATAGTTGAACGTGCTTTCTACATACTTATTCCGCCTATTGATCTTTATGCGTCAAACGCCGGCGAACGGGCTTTTAGCGCACGCAGACTGCTGAATACTCAACACGGGTCACAGTCAATTCCCGCGTTGAGTTCCGCAAAAATTAGCGCCGAAACTTAACGTGCGGAAGCGGTAAGTAACGACGGACTGCTATAAGTTAAGCAGCGCAAGCATAGCTCTGAGCACCGAAGGTGGGGAAAGCTACAACTTTGTTAGAATTCTTAGATTCTGCGTTTAAATTTAATGTTCCGTTTTTACAAAGCCGAGCCTTTGGTATGCTTACATCGCCCTCATAACGCAATCGAAACTGAAACAGCCCCGATATCGCAAAATCTATCTATATATATTATAACCGCAAAGTACAAAATAAATCAACCAAATTAAGGCAAGCCGCAATATTTTTAATTGACGGCTGAATAAAATAAAGGTATAATACTTTCGTTAAGACATTTGCGGTGACCGCGAGGAACGATAGTGACGCCGCTTTGCGGAGGCTCACAAAGGGAAACCGCAATACAAGTTGATATCCTTGCACCTTGTGAGACCGTGGGTGTAACCCGCGACCTATGGTAAACAAATTGAATAAATTATATCGAGGCGTAGCGCAGTTGGTAGCGCGCATGGTTCGGGACCATGAGGTCGTGGGTTCAAATCCCGTCGCCTCGACCAATGAAAACGGGATAGCTGTTGCTATCCCGTTTTTATTGCATTCTGGAGAGGCACTATGAGATTTGAGGGGAGGCCAGCGGGCAGTTTTGCTTGCGCAGGGCAGCGGGCTCTACCGCTGACTTGACAGCCCTCGGCTTGGGCTGTCAACCGTGCGTGCCGCTCAAGGCACAAGTCCCCGTAGCTCCACCAAAAAGCGCGCAGGCGCCCGCTATTGCGGGCGCCTGCGCGCTTTATTTTTTGCACTGCAGACAATTATATTACTCCCCTTCGGGACTTACATTGCCGTCATTTTGAGCAATTGCATCATTTAAATCTTCAGGCGGGTTGTCATTCTCCCCATCCTTGTTTTCGCCATCGCGCGCCTTAATATATTTGGGCAGGTCGATTATGCAAATAACCACGCTGACAACTATGAATCCTATAACCGCGCCGATTATGGCCGCGAGAATAATGTTGATTCCGCCTTCGGCCTCAATTATATTGCTTGCGAACGTTACGTCGCACATCTCCTCAAAATAATTGCGGTAAACCGTTCTGAACTGCTCGGTCGTGCCGCTCAAAAGATCGCGGTAGTGATCAAGCTCGTCGATTATCGTAGCAATATCCTCTTCAAGCGAAGCGGTGTCACCGTCTGCCGCCTCTATCCACTCCTTTGTGGCGTAGAGAGAATTATACTGACTCTGCAAAGATGCGTTCTCTTCAATATACTTGGCTATCAACGTGTTGAATGCGTCGACATCATACGAGCCCGACTGGCCGCTTCCGATGGCGCTGTCGCGCGCCGCCTCCAGCTCATCGATTAGCACTGAATTTTCTTCCATCTGCTTGGTTATTCCTGCCAGACGGGAATCGACTTCAGTGTAAAATTTCTGGTAATTGTATACGTAATGAGTCGTGTTTATGAGCGATTGCAGATACTCCTCGTCAGAACCCTGATAGACGAGCGCAACCTCAGCTCGATAGTTGGTCAGCGTTCTGCCGCCCGTTGAGTATTCGCCCGACGTGGCCGCGATCATCTCGTCGTACATAGAAAGGAGATAGTCGCGCTGAAGGGCAAGGGCGTCGAATTTGGACTCGAAAGTATCTGCCGAATCGTAGACGGAGATGTAGCTATCGTGCGCCATATCGTTGGCGATGGATATTGCCCGCGTGACGGGGTAATTTGCCACCGCACGCAAAAAAGCCGCGGCCTGCTCGCTGTCGTTGAAATATCTTACGCCTACCGTCAGCGTGAAATAGCGCTCTGCAACCCCGCTTGTGCTGTTTTCGGCTGTTACAACCGTCTGAGTGAACTCGATATCATCATTTTTAACCATTTCGGTCACGTCTATTCCGGACAACTCCGCGTCTGAAGCGACAATCTCAGAGAGAGTCTGCAAGGAAACCACCGAGCTGTACCTGACGGTGGAACCGTCGGGATAGACCCCCTCTTCAATGCCCGGGAAGTCTATGGTATATGTGACGGTATAGGTCTGCTGCTGTCTGTTGAGCCAGAACTGGACGACCAGCACGAACAACAGCAGAAAGGCGAGAGTCACGCCGACAACCCACCATACACGTTTGAATATTATTTTAAAAATTTCGCTTATTGAGACACCGTTCTCTTCGTTTTCCATTGTTCTCCTTATGGCCAAAGCGGCTGAAAAATTACTTATAAAATGCAGGCCGCAGAATTATATGTATATGTCGGGTGCAGCGCATCAGGCAACCTAAGCGGCGCTTGACCGGCTCTTTTCGCTGTTTATGAGCACGGCCGTCATAAAGCTATAGATGATCGTGGGCAAAATGTAGAAGATGTGATTATCCAGAAGACTGAGTATCAGCAGGGCGAAGATTGTTAGACCGACAAAAAATCTGTCCCGCGAAGGGTTCTTGACAAAGGATATCACCGTGTGGATTCTGTGTATGACATAGGGGACTATGGCGAACAGACCGCCGACGGCCATAAGCTCAAACACCGTATTGTGGTACATATCGGGTATGATGGGCAGACCGACAAAGCCGGGGTCTTCCGACAAGTCGTGATAAAAACCGCTGCCGAACACGGGGTATTCCATAAAGGCAGCAAGCGCCTTTTCATACAGAGTGGTTCTGCCGCTTCCCGAAAAGAAATTTTCGGTGAGCATGGCAAAAACTTCGTCTACAAACGCGCGGTTGACGGCCAGCGCGATAACTGCGGCGACGGCGGTGGCCACAAATATGCCGCCGTTGATCCACTTTTGGGGACACTTTATCATTATCCACACCGCGCAGATGACGAACACAACGGCGCCGCACAGCATCGACTGGCGGCTCATCGAAAGGAACACACACAGAACCAACACTACCAGATATATGGTGAATATAAAGCCGTGCCTGTACTTTTGCGCGAGGTATGCCGCTGACGGCATTGAGATGACGAACAGCATGCCTATTGTATTATGCATGCCCCAGCCGAAGTAGAGCTTGCCCCTGTCTATGCCGCCCGATTCGAGCCACAATCCCTCATATGTGCCGTAGGCCACGGCAAGTTCGATTATCAGGCAGAGCGACAGCGCGATAAAAGACCAGGCTATGCGCTCGAAGGTGCGCGGATTTATTGTAATACTGCCGCTGCATATGACAAACAGGCCCAGAAATAGAAAGGCCATAAAAAAGCCGTATACGGCGTTCATCGGGGTATATCCCTCACTGAACAGGCCGTTAAACATTATGCCGACGGCGAACGCACACAGTCCGAAGAATGTGGGCGACACCTTGAATCTGCGCGCCCTTATATCCGTGACCATGCGGTAAATTCCCGCGCAGGCAAACAGACCTATAGCCACACCTATCTGGGCCAGTATGGCCGTCTGGAAATAATACTCGTCAGGATTGCCGCCTATCAGCGTGGGCGAATTCTCCATAGATATCATAATATTCATGAAGAGGAACACCGTTATCAGAGGGGATGTGTCCTTCATAAATATCAGGATAAAAGTGCCGCACAGCGCCATATACCATATTGTGACCATGTCCCAGGCCAGATAGTAACAGGCAAGCGTCACTGCAGCCGTGATGAACGGAAAATACAGCGATGAAATGACGCCGCGTACCGTATCCAGTGCCTTTTGCCAATTGAGTTTTCTTTTGCTCTCCACAGTGTTCATATTCCTTCCATAGGCCGAAGCCGTAACGGCATTATAACAGAGTATATTGTTTAAGTCAAGCGCGTGCGCGCTTTGGGCGGCGCTTTAAAGAATTCTGTCGATTTCACGCGTGCGGTTGACGGGATAGGGCGCCGTCTGTTTGGTGACCTGCTCAACCCTTATTACCTCCCCCTCCGCCATTGAAGCGCGCAAAGGGACGGACACTCTGTCACCCGCTTTTATGAGGGGAAAGGGGCTGATGTACCACGCCTTTTCGCCGCCGTCCGTGCGGACAAAGGCATAGATTAAATTGTCGTAATCGGCGATTATGCCGCCGCTCAGGGAATGAATCATAAATTAATCTCCGATGCGCGCGGGGCAAAGCCCTGCGCGCACCTTTTAAATAATAGTTTAGTTTATATCAATTATACCATTCTCAGTATCAAAAAGTCATCAGGGAATGGTCAAGATTTGGGCAAGATTTCAGCTTACGGTTACCGTTATGCTCTTGACGTAGACCGTCTTGGAAGCCGACCTTCTTATGGTGATGACGACTGTGCCGTCCTCCGCCGCTTCATACACGAACTCGCAGTCCTTATATTCGTTCTGCACGGTGAGCGGCGCGGTTTGCTCCGTCGTATCCGCAACATTTACAGCTGCAAGCTTTATTCCCGTGGGATCCTTTGAGCCGCTGGCAACGTTGGCAACCAGCTTAACCTCCTGCCCGGCCTTTACGCTGACGGTTATCTGTACGTATGCAGAATTGCCGCGCAAATTCATCCTTGTGTCGTCCATACTGAACTTGGTGGCATCACTCTCGGTGGGATCGACACCGCCGACGCACGCAAAGTTACTGCCCGCATTGGCGCTTAACACAATCTGACCGCCGCTGACGGTGGCCGTATAAGTTACAGGCTGGGCGGGCTGTTCCTGCTCTTCATCATCCGTATCACCACCGGGGGTTGAGGGATTTTCTTCCGTGCCGCCCGGCTGAGAGGTTCCGCCCTCTATATTACTGTCCCTGTGAAGGGTGCCTGCAAGCTGAGGCACCACAGTGGGCACCTCGCTTGTTGCGTGCATAATCTCCACATCGCTCTCCCCGTCTGCGTAGTAGAAAGTTGAGCTGTTTGTGTCGAAATTCTTATCGAACATGTTGTCGTTATCGACCGTCTGCGTTCTGCTTGAGACTATTGTAACATTATTTTTGTCGGTGTCAACACTTTCACCTGCGAAAGTGCAGTTATACACCTTTGCAACGCCCTTCAAGCCTGCTCCGTCCTGCGTGGTTATGGGGTTGCTGGCATTGTCGAAATAACAATTTTCTATAAACGCATACGCCCCCGCGCGAAGGGACATATTTGTGACGGTTGAGCCGTCGTAATAGTTGTTGTACATATGCATATTTGCCTGACGGCCCAGGGGCAGGCGGGAGCCGCAGTCCTCATACCAGTTGTGGTGAAAGGTTATACTTGCCGTGCGCTGGCTGTCACTGCCGCCAACGAGCCCCGTTTTATGACACTTGTAATAATGGTTGTACGAAAGCGTTACATACGAATTATACTTGAAGTCGGTGCCGCCGTCGCCCTCGTGCTTATCCTGTTCGGAGCAGACATCCCAATAGTTTATACCTTCGTTTATAGTATTGTGGTGTACCCAAAGGCGCTGACTGCTGAAGCCGTCAATCGTGTCCGAATTGCCCGAACCTTCGAACGAGCAGGCATCCTCGGTGTAGTCGTCAAAGGTGATGTTGCGCACTTCGATCGAACTGCAATTTTTCCAGGTAAAGCCCCACTGGAATATTTCCGCATCCTCGCCCACGCCCTCCACCGTTACATTTTCGGCATCGGATATATCGCACATATTGTAGTACGAATCAAATTCATTCTTTGACGAATCGAATTTAATTCTGTTGGTGAGGCCGTTGAGCTGACTATATGTTTTTGTATTCAGACTGTTGTAGCCGCCGCTGATTATTTCCTCCTGGGTGAGGTTCTTCTGAGGGAGGGCTTCGCCGTTTACTCCCTTAACATCTTCAGGGGACAATGTATCGGCATTGTATTCAATTCCATTCCACGTCGCGGCGGAAATTGTGCCGATAATTCTTATGTTTATGGGGTTGGAAGTTCTGCGCGCATTTTGCAGAATTTCAACCAATCCCTCGTACTCTTTGCCGTTTATGGTGGCCGTTACGGTGTTTTTGGTCTCCTCTGTTACATAGATGACCTGCGCGCCCGACTTTAACGTACCGTCGTTTGAGTACGCGCCCACGCCCGAAGTTGCGCCGAAGTGGGCATAGCCCGAACGGTCGTAAGCGGATATCTGAACGTCGGCAATTTCAATTATCTCGTCATCGCTCGTTTCAATGCGGAAGTCGTAAGAGCTGTTGCCCTTTAAGCCGAGCACATCCACCCTGGCAGTCGTGTCCGAAATCTGACGGACGAGCTCCTCATCGACGGCGGTATAGGCTGTTGTGCCGCTCAGCCTGTACATTACCGTTGCCTGCGAAGCGGAAGAATCCGTCCACTCGAAGGCGGCGCTTTCGTTGGCCGCCTGGCCGAATGTAAGCGTTTCTGACACATCATCGGGAGGATTTTCTTCGTCATCTTCTCCCGGATCGGGAGTAGGAGTGACGGGCGTTTCGGGCTCAGTGCCATCATCTTTATCGGTTTCTCCGTCGGTATCTCCAGTTTCGGTTTTATCGTCATCATCTTCGTTGCCGGTATCGCCCTGCTGGGTGTTGCCGCCGCCCGTTCCGCCGGTGCCCGAACCTGCGGGCGTGCAGGCCGCGCCAAAGATGCAGGCGGCGCTTAATACAAACGATGCAACCAACATTACAAACTTTTTGATTTTCATTTTTACTCCCTCTAATAAAGATAAATTGTACTTTTTTTGCTTGTGCAACTACTAATCCAAGTATATCATATCACACCAAGCCCAATAATGCAAGCATTTAACATATTATGTTTTAAAATGACATAAATCGCCCCGCGGGCGGCATTACTGCCGCCCGCGGGGCGCTGGTTTTAAACGCGGTTAAATGCGCCGCTCAGTTACATTAGCATAAGTACGCTGACAAACTGGCATATGGAGCCCGCCAGCACGAACAGATGCCAGATGCTGTGCATATATGCATGATTTTTGCCGAGCGCAAAGAAAATTATGCCGACGGTATAGGCAATGCCGCCCACAAGCAGCCATACAAAGCAGGCAGTTGTAACCGTTTCAAGCAACAGCGGCACTGCGGGGATTATCATCCAGCCCATCACCACATACGATATCATTGACAGCACCTTTACCGCCTTCCAGCGCATATTGACGCCGTTGAAGGTTATGCCGAGCACGGCCAGCCCCCACTCCACGCCGAGAATGACATAGCCCAGCGTCGTTCCCCAGAACGCAAGCAGGCAGAAGGGCGTATAGCACCCCGCGATGAGCACAAAGATGGTGCAGTGGTCAAACACCCTGAACACCCTCTTGGCCTTGCCCTGGGGCAGAAAATGGTAGAGCGCGCTCATGGTATACAGCGCTATTATGGAGAAGGAATACACACCCGCGGCCGCATACTTGTTGGGCGTGGGATCGAATGACGCGACAATGAACAGAATGATGCAGAACACCACTCCCAGGCCGCCTCCCACTATGTGCGAAACGGCATTGAACAGTTCCTCACCCCTGCCGTAAACAGGCTCGGCGGGACGGTTCTTCTTGCGGGGCTCGCTCCCCGCCACGGATACGGTTTGTTGCATATGTTTTTACTCCTTTAAAAAGAATGGTTTGGCTTTGATTGCTGCGCCCGGACACGGCGACAGGCCTGCCCGCACGCCTTTTACAATTTAATTATAGCCCATTTGCCGGCCGAATACTACCTACTTTTAAAATATGCGCTCTCCCCTTTATTTCGTCCGCTCAACTGCCCGAAAACCGCACTCTACCACGCAAACGTGCGACTCTACCGTCGGTAGAGTCGCACGTTTTAATGGATAGCTTTATATGATTTTGTAGCACACTAATATTGTTTTTGCTATAAACGGCAATTGAAAGCCCGCAAAAGAGAAGTTGCAGGCAAATTTGCAGTCTGCAAAATCTTTACAAATGTTTGTTTAAATCAATTGTTTAAACCGTGCGCATTTGCGTTATAAAATAATCGAACGATCAAACACCGCCGGCACAGCTTTTTACAGATAACGCCGGCGACAAGGAGGCAGAACATGGACGGAAACCGCTTTACACAGAGCAGTATCCAGGCGATAAACCGCTGTGAAAGACTGGCCGCGGAATACGGCAACAGCGCCATTACACCCCTGCATATTGCCTGTTCTCTTACAGATAAAGACTGCATAATCCCCCGCATACTCACGCGGTCGGGAATAGACGGCGACGGGTTTGCCCAGGCCGCCAGGGAGGAAGTTGAACGCCTGCCCAAAGTTTCGGGATCGGGGCGCGGCGAAGTTTACATCTCGTCGGAGGCAAACGCCGTATTTGCCGCGGCGGAAAAGATTGCTTCGCAGATGAAGGACGAGTATATCTCCGTAGAGCACATCTTTCTAGCGCTCATCGACTGCGACGAGAGCAAAGTGCGCTCCCTCCTCTCCCGCTTCGGCATAACCAGGAACGTATTTTTGCAGGGACTCAAACAGGTGCGCGGCAACACACAGGTGACCAACGACAACCCCGAAGAGACCTACGAGGCGCTTGAAAAATACGGTTCGGATCTGACCGCCGCCGCAAGACGGCACAAGCTTGAGCCCGTGATAGGGCGCGATGAAGAGATAAGAAACGTCATCCGCATACTCTCGCGCAAGACCAAGAACAACCCCGTGCTGATAGGCGAGCCCGGCGTGGGCAAGACGGCCATAGCCGAAGGACTGGCCCAGCGAATAGTCAAGGGCGACGTACCCGAAGGACTAAAGGACAAGACGCTGTTCGCGCTCGACATGGGCGCGCTGATAGCGGGCGCCAAATACCGCGGCGAGTTTGAAGAGAGGCTGAAGGCCGTTCTCGGCGAAGTGGCCAAGTCCGAGGGCAGAATACTGCTGTTCATCGACGAACTGCACACCGTCGTAGGCGCTGGCAAGACGGACGGCGCGATGGACGCGGGCAACCTCTTAAAGCCCATGCTGGCGCGCGGCGAGCTGCACTGCATAGGTGCTACGACGCTCGACGAATACCGCAAATATATTGAAAAGGACGCGGCGCTGGCCCGCCGTTTCCAGCCCGTAATGGTAGACGAGCCGACCGTTGAGGACACCATATCCATCCTTCGCGGACTTAAGGAACGCTTTGAAATATTCCACGGCGTGCGCATTCACGACGACGCGCTGGTGGCCGCGGCTACCCTTTCTAACAGGTATATTACCGACCGTTTCCTGCCCGACAAGGCCATTGACCTTGTGGACGAGACCGCGGCGATGATAAGGACGGAGATAGACTCAATGCCCTCCGAGATGGATGCGCTCAACCGCCGCATACTTCAGCTGGAAGTTGAGGAAAAGGCGCTCTCCAAGGAGAAGGACAACGTCTCCCGGGCGCGCCTTGAAACCATAAGAAAGCAACTGGCCGACGACAAGGAACAGTTTGCCGCCATGAAGACAAAGTGGGACGACGAGAAGCAGGCCATTCACGCCGAAAAGGATCTGAAGGAGAAGATAGACGCAATGAAGGCCGAAATCGATTCCGCAACCAACAACGGCGACTTTGAAAAGGCGGCCCGCCTGAGATACGGCGAACTGCCCGGACTTGAAAAGGAGCTTGAAAAGGCCAAGGCACACTCGGCGGGAAGCGACGCCATTTTGCAGGACGAAGTCACCGAAGAGCAGATAAACGAGATTGTATCGCGCTGGACGGGAATACCCGTTGCGCGCCTTAAAGAGGGCGAGCGCGAAAAGATACTGCACCTGCCCGACGATCTGCACAAGCGCGTGGTCGGCCAGGATGAGGCCGTTAAGAAGGTTTCGGAGGCAATACTGCGTTCGCGCGCAGGCATCTCCGACCCCGCAAGGCCGATAGGCTCATTCCTCTTCCTCGGCCCCACGGGCGTGG
>DVNU01000069.1 GCA_018714165.1 Candidatus Coproplasma excrementipullorum
CAGTCGCGCGTGACTATAACCTCCTCAACATCGTGCTCGGAGGGAATTTTGTACATGACCGAGGTCATAAAGCCTTCGATTATAGTTCTCAGGCCCCTGGCGCCCGTTTTGAGCTTTATCGCCGTCTTTGCAATTTCGCGCACGGCGCCTTCCTCCACAGTCAGCTTTACGCCGTCGAGGGAGATGAGCTTCTGGTACTGCTTGATGATGGCGTTTTTGGGCCGGGTGAGAATGTTTACCAGCGCGTCCTCGTCGAGGGGATGAAGGGCTACGACGATGGGAACGCGGCCGACAAATTCGGGGATGAGGCCGAACTTGGTTAAATCCTGGGGTTTGACGTCGGCGAGCATCTCGTACACGTTTTCGCCGTCGTCGCTCTTTACGTCGCCGCCGAAGCCGAGGGTAGTGGTGTCCCTGCGGGCGCGGACGATTTTATCCAGCCCCACGAAAGCTCCGCCGCATATGAACAGAATGTTGGTGGTGTCAATGCGCAGGCACTCCTGCTGGGGGTGCTTTCTGCCGCCCTGGGGGGGAACGTTGGCGACCGTGCTTTCGATTATCTTTAAAAGGGCCTGCTGAACGCCCTCGCCCGACACGTCGCGGGTGATGGAGACGTTTTCGCCCTTGCGCGCGATCTTATCTATTTCATCGATATAGATGATGCCGCGCTGGGCCTTGGCAATATCGTAATCGGCGTTCTGGATGAGCTTTAAAAGGATGTTCTCGACGTCCTCGCCCACGTACCCCGCCTCGGTTAAAGTAGTGGCATCGGTAGTGGCAAAGGGCACGTTCAGAATTTTGGCGAGCGTTCTTGCAAGCAGAGTCTTGCCGCAACCCGTGGGACCGAGAAGGAGAATGTTGCTCTTTTCGATTTCGACGTCCGAAAGGTCGTTCTCCTCCTTTTTGCCGAGATTGTTTATACGCTTGTAGTGGTTATACACCGCCACGGACAGCACCCTTTTGGCCTCGTCCTGGCCGACGATGTACTTGTCGAGCTCCGCCTTTATTTCGGCGGGTTTTTTAAGAGGCACTGGGGCGGTGTCCTGCTCCTCGGTGTCCTTAATCATGTCCTGGCATATCTCAACGCACTCGTTGCAGATATACGCGCCGTTCTGCCCCGATATGAGCCTTTGGACGAGGTCTTCGGGCTTGCCGCAGAACGAACAGTATCTGTGTTGATCTTTCATTATAACTCCGTTGGGGCTTGGCGCCCGTAAAGTTTGCTGAGGGGAATACCCCTCCCGTTATATTTTACCCTTAAAGCGGCATTTATAAAACAAAATTATCTCTTATAGAAAACTTTGTCAATAAGGCCGTAGTCGAGAGCCTCCTGGGCGGAGAGGAAATTGTCCCTGTCGGTGTCCTTTTCGATGGTCTCGACGGGTTTGCCCGAATTTTCCGCAAGGATTTTATTGAGCTTGGCCTTGGTCTTTAAGATGTGCTCTGCGGCAATCTTGATGTCGCTGGCCTGGCCCTGGGCGCCGCCGAGGGGCTGGTGAATCATAATTTCGCTGTTGGGAAGGGCGTATCTCTTGCCCTTGGCGCCGCTGGACAGAAGGAATGCGCCCATGGACGCCGCCATGCCTATGCAGATGGTGGACACGTCGCACTTGACGTAGTTCATCGTGTCGTAGATGGCAAGACCCGCCGAAACCGAGCCGCCGGGGCTGTTGATGTACAGCGAGATGTCCTTGGAGGGATCCTTGGCCTCAAGGTAGATGAGCTGGGCGACGACGGTGTTTGCAGTTGCGTCGTCAATCTCGCCCGAAAGGAAGATTATCCTGTCCTCTAAAAGTCTGGAATAGATGTCGTATGAACGCTCGCCGCGCGAAGTCTGTTCGACGATATAGGGAACGAGCGCATTCTTTTCGTTAAGCATAATTTAGTTTTGTCCTCCTTTAAAGGTTTTATTATCGCGAGGGCCGCAAAGTGCATTGGCCGCCACATATATGCAGGGCAATGCCGTGCGGCCGGCTATGACAACGGGGCGGACTTATAGTGTAAGCCGCCCCGCAACAGCCATTTTTCTGGCGTTAATTACTTGGTCATGTTGTTGTTTTCTTCAAGGAATGTAAAGAGCTTGGTGATGACTATATCGTTGGTGATATACTCCTGCTGACGGGGGTCGATGTTCTTTTTGTATTCCTCGGCCGTCTTGCCTACAGAGGCAGCCTGCTCTGCAATCTTGGCGTCGATCTCCTCCTGGGTGGCGGTGATCTTCTCTTCCCTGACGATCTTTTCAATTACGAGCTGGGAGAGTACACGCGTTTTGGCCTGTTCGGAGAACTGGGCGCGGAACTGGGGCATAGTCTGGCCCATATATTTGATGTAGTCTTCGAGCTTGAGGCCCTGGTACATGAGGCGATAGGAGAAATCCTGAACCATTCTGTCGATTTCGCTCTCGACCATGGCCTGGGGAATTTCGCACTCGGCCGTCTTGCAGATAGCCTCAACTATTGCGTTTTCGGTCTCGTCCCTGCCGCGGCTCTGCGCCTGCTTTTCAAGGCGCTCCTTTACCTTTGCGGTGTAGTCTGCAACCGTTTCGCTGCCGGTGTGCTTCTTAACATACTCGTCGGTCAGTTCGGGAAGCTCCTTGCCCTTAACCGAGTTGAGGTGGATGGCGAAAACGGCGTCCTTGTCGCGCAGGTTTTCAGCCTGATAGTCTGCAGGGAAGTGCACGGTGATGTCCCTGTCCTCGCCGATGTTCATGCCTGCCACCTGGGATTCGAAGCCGGGGATGAAGGATCCTGAACCGAGAACGAGATCGTAGTCCTCCGCGGTGCCGCCGGGGAACTTTTCGCCGTCTACCGAGCCGGAGAAGTTGATGTTAACCGTGTCGCCGTCGGCGCAGGGACGGTCGGTCACGTCGACGGTCTTGGCCTCGCGGTCGAGAATTTTATTTACTTCCTTGGAAATTTCTTCCTCGGTTACGGAATACTCGTATTTTTTGATGTCGAGCCCCTTATAGGCGCCGATCTTTACGTCGGGTTTGACGGGAATGACTGCGGTGAGGGTGACCTTTTCGTCCGAAAGGTCGTCAACCGAAAGTTCGGGTTCGCCTACGGCAGTGAAATTTGCCCTCTCCTTTTCAAGAATTTCGGGATAGTGTTGTGAATAAAGTACGTTGAAAGCTTCGTCGAAGAACACTGCTTTGCCGTAATAATTTTCTACGACGGATTTGGGCGCCTTGCCCTTTCTGAAGCCGGGAACGGTGTACTTGCCGCGCGTCCTCTTATAGGCTTCGGATATGGCGCCTTCCCACTCCTCCTTTGAAAAGTCGATGGTTACTTTTACGGTGCTCTTTTCGCCCGCCGTGGTTGTGTACTTCATTTTTATTCTCCTAAATTATGGTAATTATATTTCAACTCAAACATTTTAACACAAGTAAATTATTTTGAAAAGCGTTTTAATGACGCTTTATTTAATTTGTAATTAAAAAAATTATTTACAATTAAGAAATTTTGAGGTATACTGATTTGCAGTAAACTTTGAGGTGGAACTATGCCGCAGGATGCGTACACTTTGCGCTATGTTGCGGACGGGCTGGAAAAATTGCTCGTCGGCGGAAAAATTTCAAAAATAAATATGCCGGAGAAAGACGAGCTTTCCTTAATTATATACACACGTTCGGGCTCGGTTAAACTTGAAATTTGCACTTCGGCAAAAAATTGCAGAATGAGCATAGGAAAATCCGAAAAGTCCAACCCGCCCGTGGCGGCAAATTTCTGTATGCTGTTGCGCAAACATCTGCAGAACGCACAGATAACCGCCGTGCGGCAGGTGGGGTTTGAGCGCATAATCGCCCTCGACTTCGACTGCGTATCCGACTTCAGTTTTTCGCAGATGACGCTGTACTGCGAAATTATGGGCAAGTACTCTAATATAGTGCTCGTTGAAAATGGCATAATTTTAGGCGCGCTCAAGCAGACGACTTTAGAGGAGAACGCAAAGCGCGTGCTCTTTTCGGGTGTAAAATACACCCTTCCACCGCCCCAGGGCAAGGCCGACCCGACCAACCTTTCCGCGCTGGAAGAGGTCTTCGGCGGGCGCGCGGCGGATGAAAAATTTATCTGTGCCAACGTTGAGGGCATAGCCTACTCCACCGCCGCTGAGATGTGCGCCTTTTACGGCGGGGACGTGACGGCCGCGCAGGTATATGAGTATGTAAATTCCGACGACATCGCGCCCTGCGTAACCTATGGCGAGAACGGCGAGCCTGACGACTTCAAGGCGCACACAGTGCGCAGTAACTTCAAGGCCTACCCAGACATACTCTCCGCCCAGCGCGATTACTATGACTTTGTATACGTAAAAAAGACATTTGAGGACGCAAGGCGCAAGCTGACCACCGCCCTGCACGCGGCAATCAAGAAGGTCGAAAAGAGGCTGGCGCAGGAGAGCGCAAAACTTCTGGAGTGTGAGGCGGCAGACGGCATAAAATTAAAGGGTGAACTGATTACCGCCAACATATACCGCATCGAACGCGGCATGACGAGCTTTGAGGCGGACGATTATTACAGCGAAGAACCCAGAAAAATTAAAATCGAACTCGACAGACAGCTGACACCTTCGCAGAACGCACAGAAGTACTATAAAAAGTACGCAAAGATGAAGAGGACGGTGGAAATTTTATCCGTACAGAAGGCCGAAACAGAGGCGCGGTTGGACTACCTTAACTCGATTAGTGCCCACATATGTGCCGCCGAATGCGTTGACGACCTCAAAGAGATTGAGAGCGAGCTGATTGCCGACGGCCTGTTGAAGGCGCCCGCGCAGAAGAAAGTCAAGGGCAAAAAGACGGAGGAAGCCGCGCCGCTGAGGCAGTATGAGATTGACGGTTTCACCGTTTATGCGGGCAGGAACAACGCGCAGAACGACAGGCTGTTGAGGACGCTTTCGCCCGACGACATCTGGCTGCACACCAACAGATACCACTCCTCGCACGTGGGAATTGTTACGGGCGGGCGCGCCGTGCCAGACGAGGTGATTGCAGGGGCCGCGGCCATCTGCGCATACTACTCCGAGGCGCGCGGGAGAGACAAGGTGACGGTTGACTACGCTTTGAGGCGCTTTGTAAAGAAGCCGCCCAAGGCAAATTTAGGTTTTGTGACCTACACCGACTACAGCAATATAATAGTTGCACCCAACCCTCACAGGGAATGGGCAAAAAATTGAGCCCGGCCGCCCGCGCAGTTTGCGCGGGCGGTATATTTTTGCAACATTTTTGCCAATATCTATAGTGTGGAAGAGCTGTGCAGATCTGTTTGCAATAAAATTTACACATCCACGCGCGAAGGCTACGGTATTTTTTACGAAGATGAGTTGCTGGACGCCATACCCGACGGCGAGCGCACGCGCGAAGCACTGGAGGCCGCCTTAAAACAGTTGGTGAACGACGGGTACATCGACGTGAAGTATGCCAAGGGCAATGCCTTTTGCATAATGGGATTAAAAAATTACGAGGAGCCAGTCCCCCTCCCCCCGCCCGCGCCGCAGGGCAAGATGACTGCGCGCAAAAAATTTTATGCGCTTGCGTTTGCCGCGGCCTTTGCGGGAGGCGCGCTGGGGAGCCTGATCTGCGGGTTGATTTTTTATGCTGTCTAAATACGAGAGCGACGTTATGAACGCCGTATACAGTCTGTGCGACGGTACAGACGGGTGCCTTGTTTCGGCGGCAGAGATAATTTCGGTTCTCCCCAAAAACAAAAAGTTCAGCGCGTCGGGCGTAGACGAAGCGCTGGGCAATCTGCACTCCGACGGGTATTTTGATCTCATATCCTCCAGCCGCGCGGGCGAGAAAATGTATGTGATTACGCTGAAAGAGAGCGGACTCAACTTCCGCAGAGCAAAAAAACAGCGGACGCGCGACGTTATTTATAAGATAGCTCTGGCGTTTATCGGCGCGCTGGCGACCTTTATTTTCGGCCTCATCTTAAAGGCCATCGCAGGCGGGTAAATTATGCCTAAAGCAGCAATTATTTTGTTGTAGACCGCATTTTACTGATAGATTTCTCCGCGCCGCACCCTGCGGGTGCTCTGGTCGAAGTGACAAACGGAGGAGAGTGCTACGCTACGATTGTCACTCGGTCGACTACTCTTCTATGTCATTTCGACTGTAGACGGCGGTCAATCATCGCATTTTTCCCTGTAAACGTCCTCCTCGAATTGTTCGAGAAAGCCCTTGATTCCGTCGTAAAGCCTGTCGCGGACATCTGCAATTTCATTATCCTCAATGTCGGCCTCGTCGCAGTCGGGCATATTTATTTTATAAAGTTTACGATACAGCGAATTTGCAAGTTCGCTGTATTTTTTTGTCGTCTCGGCTGATTTAGGACAGGAAGTTATTACGTATTCGCCCAACAATACCATCTGCGACAAAGTGTGAAGTTCTTCATTTGAAAGTTCAATTTTCATTCTCTGTACCTCTGTTGGTTTTAATCTGTTGTGATTTTGCATTTACTTTTACTAAAGCTTGCGCTCCCGGAATAAAATTCGGGATAGACAGCTAACATATATTTTTACCGAGGATAGCCATACCTCTATGATTAAATTGTGTGCGGAGGCTTGCGCTCATCGCTTTTTGTTATCTGTATTGTATCATTTTAAATAGATGAAGTAAAGCCACCAGGCCACTATTAGACTGTCTATTTTTGTCGTATTTTGACTAGTTTTGTCTGATTTTGTCGAATAGCTTTATTTAACTCTATTTTTTGATTATTTTTAGAAAGCAATGAATAAGTGGCAGGATTTTAAAAGCTCAGAGGAATTCAAAGCAAGAATAAATGAACTGTTGTCAGATAAGAGCGGCGTTACAAAGAAAGATATTGCCCTGGAAATGGGCGTAGATTTTCGTTCGCTAAGCAACGCTTATAATTATGGCATTATACCAAGACCAATGACTCTTGCAAAAATTGCCGACTATTTTAATGTTCCTATCGATTATCTTTTGGGGCGTTCAGAAAATGATTATTTTGTTAAAGGCAAGGCAAACGACAGTTTTTATGACAGATATACCGCTCTCAGGGACGAACTTAAGGTAACAGATTATCAGATTGCCGCATCTTTACATTTTGACAGAACGCTCTGTTATAAATGGAAATCAAAGGGACACATACCCACACTCGAAGTAATTGACCTGCTGTGTGAATACTTTGATGTGTCGGCAGATTACCTGCTGGGCAGGACAGATGTAAAGTAAGGATTTATCTATTCAATTTTGTCGATTTTTAGGAGCTTTTGTCGAATTATGCCGAGAGTTACTTCAGATTCACAAATGAAATCGTCAGAGCTGTTCAAAAAGAGATTTAATTCGCTTGTTGCAGAGCTGGACTGTTCCATTTATGAGTTTGCCGAAAAGGCAAAAGTCAGCCGGGGCGTTGTTACGCGCGCCGCAATATACGGCATAATTCCCAGCGTGCGACTGCTCATTAAAATTTGCGACTATCTGAAAGTTTCGCTTGAATACATTCTGGGCCTGACTGACACCAAATATTTTGAAGCCGCCCAGGAGCCCTCTACCTTTCACGCGAGGATTGAGGAGTTGCGCCGTGAAAATAAAACGACTTACTCCAAAATAGGTACTCATATGCCGTTTGACACAAACCTGTTTTATGACTGGCAGAGAGTTAAAACCATACCTTCGCTTGAATACCTGATTGCCATAGCAAGGCATTTTAATGTATCCATTGATTACCTGCTGGGCAGAACTGATATAAAGTAAGGATTTCCTTAATTGGTAAGGAATTTAGTGATTATGTTATAAGGCGGCCAGAAGCTCGCGCTTCGGGCCGCCTTTTTTAGAATTTTGTCTGCGGTTGAGGTATCTTGAAACAACTCTTTTTTATACCTTTAAATAATAATTGATTTGGCTTGCCTTTTAGTTGCCATAATGTTATAATGCCGCTTATGAAAAGCGAGAATACCAGCGAAAAATTGCAAAAGGGGCTGATAAGGAGATTTATACCCTACTACCGCCCGCACATAAAACTGTTTATAGCCGACATTTTATGCGCGGCGCTTATTTCGGCCTTCAACCTCATTTACCCCAACATTACGCGCGAGATTATCGACAACTATGTGCCCAACGGGCTGTTGAACTGGTTGCTTGTCAGCGCGATTGCCCTGCTTATATTTTACATCGTCAAGGCGGGACTGAACTACTTTTTGCAGTACTGGGGACACATTGTGGGCGTGCGCATACAAAAGACGCTGCGCAGCGAACTGTTTGACCACCTGGAGAGGATGCCCCTTTCGTTCTTTGACGAGAACAAGACGGGCGTTTTAATGAGCAGGCTGACAAACGACCTGTTTGAAATTTCCGAGCTGGCACACCACGGCCCTGAGGACGTGCTACTTTCGGCGGCGACACTGATAGGCGCAATCGCCATAATGTTCACGTACAATGTGTGGCTGGCGCTCATACTTTTAGCGCTCGTACCCCTAATTCTCATCTACACGATACTGATGCGCAAAAAATTTGTGTCCGTATACGATGAAATGCGCGTGGTGCAGGGCGAGATCAACGCCGACGTTGAGAGTGCCGTCTCGGGCATAAGGGTGGCAAGGGCCTACACCGCCGAGGCGCACGAAAAGATGAAGTTCGAGCGCGGCAACGACGCCTTTGCCAACTGCAAGGGCAAGCAGTACAAGGTGATGGGGCAGTACTACTCCACTATGCGCTTTTTGCTCGACTTTATGAATTTTGTCGTCATTATAGTCGGAGGCATATTCTTCTTCAACGGCCAGATAGAGGCGGGCGTATTCTCCGCGTTTATAATGTACGTTACAACATTCAGCAATCCAATAGTGACGCTGACGACGATATACGAACAGATACAGCAGGGTCTGACGGGCTTCAACCGCTTCTGCAACATAATGGACAAGCCCGTGGAGGCCGAGGACGAGAACGCCGTAAACTGCGGCAGACTGAAGGGCGACATATGTTTTGACAACGTAAGCTTCAGCTATAAGAGCGACGAGAGCGCGAACAAAGTAATTTCGGGCTTCACCTGCTCCATAAAGGCGGGCAGGACGGTGGCGCTTGTGGGGCCTTCGGGCGGAGGAAAGACGACGCTTTGCCACCTGATACCACGCTTTTACGAAATTGACGAGGGAGCTATCACCATTGACGGCACCGACATACGCAAAATGACGAGGCAGTCACTCCGCGCCAACATAGGCATTGTGCAACAGGACGTGTTCCTGTTCAACGGAACAATAAGGGAGAACATTGCCTACGGCGACTTTGAGGCGACAGACGAGCAAATAACAGAGGCGGCCAAACGCGCCAACATACACGACTACGTTATGAGCCTGCCCGACGGCTACGACACCAACGTGGGCGAGAGGGGCGTTAAACTCTCCGGCGGACAGAAGCAGAGAATTTCGATTGCGCGCGCCTTTTTGAAGAACCCGCCCATACTCATCTTGGACGAAGCGACGAGCGCCCTCGACAACGCCACTGAAATGCTCATACAGGATGCGCTGAACGAGCTTTCGGAGGGCAGGACGACGATAGTCGTTGCGCACAGGCTTTCGACCGTGAAGAACGCCGACGAGATTATAGTTGTCACCCCCGGCGGCATTGCCGAGCGCGGCACGCACGAGGAACTTATGGCGCTTGGCGGTATATATAAGGGGCTGTACGAGTATCAGTTTAAGAACTTGTAAACTATTAACGCAAATCTTGGCTGGCGTCGCCTGTAATTTGCCGTTAGATTGAGCGCCTTCTCAAACGGCGTAATGACAACACCGTTTTCGGTCACCGTTCGCGCGGTGATATGCGCTCACTCATCTCACAACGCGCAAACAGTGGATGACCACTGTTTGCAGAAGTGCGTTGTTCGTCGCTCTTGCCGCGACCTTAAATAGCCCTCATATTATATAGTCGCGGCAATTCACTGTGCTGAGGCGCAAGTATGCGCAAATTGGGTTGCGCTGCGTGAAGGCGCTACTTCACTTGCGCCGTTAAATATTTTAGAAATTAACGCAAATCTTGGCTGGCGCGCCTGCGATTTGCCGTTATTTCATGAACCCTTCAGGCGCATACGCGCCAGCTCCCCAAGTTTTTGGGGAGCCAAGTTAAATGGTTGATTACGGAAAACGGCGCGGCGATTAAAAAATCGCCGCGCCGTTATTGCCGTTGATATTGATTTATGCGTATTAAATCAGTGCTTGTTTACAAAGGCGAGCATGGCCTTGTGCATGGAGTACAGATCGGCCTTGGAGATTATCTCGTAAGGGGCGTGCATGGAGAGCACGGGAACGCCCATATCGAGCGTGTCGATGCCGAGATCGGCGATGTACATTGCGACCGTACCACCTCCGCCGATATCGATTTTGCCCAGCTCGCCCGTCTGGTAGATGACGCCATTATCCTCAAGCGCGTCGCGAACGTAGCCCACCATCTCGGCAGAGGCGTCGTTTGTGGACGCCTTGCCGCGGGCGCCGTGGTACTTGGTGACGGACGCGCCGCAGTTGATATATGACGAGTTCCTCTTCTCGTAGACCGAGGCATATTCTGGGTCGAACGCCGCGCAGACGTCGGCGGAGATGCACTTGGAGTTGTAGCGCACGAGAATGGGATCGGCGCCGAGAGCGCGGCTGACGCTGTCCATCAGGTCGAGAATTACGCGCGACTGCATACCCGTAACGCCCTGGCTGCCCGTCTCCTCCTTATCGGCGAAAATGGCCATTACGGTATCTTTGCCGTCGCCTTCGAAGAGGGCAGTCATTTCGGGATAGGCGCAGACCTTGTCGTCGTGGCCGTAGGCAGAGATGAGCGCGCGGTCGAAGCCGACGTCGCGGGGCTTACCCGCGGGAACGAAGCACAGTTCGGAGGTCTGGAAGTCGATTTCGGTGATGCCGTACTTATCGTGAAGAAGTTTTAGCACGGCCGCCTTTACGCCCTCCTTTTCCTCCGCACCGTCGGGCATGGCGCCGACGATGGCGTTGAGGCTCTCGCCCGATATTGCCTTGCCGAGCTTGAGCTCGTTCTGCTCCTGCGAAAGGTGGGGCAGAAGGTCGGTTATATAGAAGATGGGGTCGCCCTCGTCGTCGCCGACGTTGACGGAGACGCGCTTGCCGCCGCGCAGAACTACTACGCCCTCAAGCGCAAGGGGAATTGTAGGCCACTGGTACTTCTTTATTCCGCCGTAGTAGTGCGTCTTGAAGAAGGCCAGGCCGCCGTCCTCATACAGGGGATTGGGCTTTAAGTCGAGGCGGGGACTGTCTACATGGGCGGCCATAATCTTTATGCCGCACTTTTCGACGTCGTTGGTGCCTATCCTTATGATGAAGATGTTCTTGTCGCGGTTGACGAAGTAGAGCTTATCGCCCGCCTTTATCTTGTCCCCGAACATATAGGACCTGTAGCCGCGTTCGCGGCACAGTTCGACTGCGGTGGCGCAGGCGCCGCGCTCAGTCTTGGAAGTGAAAAGGAACTGCTTGTAGCCCTCTGCATAATCAAAGATGGCCTTACGCTCCTGCTCGTCGGCCTCTTTGAAGTAATTTTTTCTTGTGTATTCGTATTCCATAATTAAAAATCTCCTTTCAGTTAGCTATTATATATTAACCGCAGTTTTTTGTCAATAACTGATAAGATGAGAATAACGTGAAATTTTCAGATATTTATGTAGTATTTTCTGTTTACTATTTTACAATTTTAAGATATAATTGTGTATATATGGAAAAAAATAACGGGGCGGCAAAACGCATAGCCGCCGACGCGCTGTTTGCGGCGCTGGGGCTGATAGTATTTTTGATTGAAAACCTGTTCCCTCCCCTGTTCATCCCGGGGGCGAAGATGGGCCTTTCGAATATCTTTTCGCTGGCTGCGCTCATACTCTACGGGCCGGTGGACGCGTTTGCAGTCATATGCGTGCGCACGGTGCTGGGCGCGCTGTTCGCGGGCAATATTTCGGCGCTGATGTATTCGTTATCGGGCGGCATAGTTTCGATGGCCGTTTCGGCAGCGCTGTTGTACCTTGTTTACCCGCGCATTTCGGTTATGGCCGTAAGCATTACGGCCGCCGTGGCGCACAACATAGTACAGAACCTTGTGTTTGTTGCCCTTTCGGGAACGGCGCTTTCATTCAGCTATATGCCCTACCTTGCGCTTATAGGCGTGCTGGCGGGGGCGATAGTCGGGGGCGCGGTAATGCTTATATTCAAGCGCGTGCCCCTTTCCGTATACGAGCGGGCGCTGGGCTCCGGGCGAGGCGACCCCGAAAACAATGAATAAGTACGCCCGAAAGGCGGCTTAACAATATAAGAACTACAGCCGCCGCGGCAAGCGGCGACGAAATGAATGGAGGTTGATTTTGAAAGCTGTTAAAGGCAAAATGATCTTCGGCGGAGTGCATCTGAGGGACGAAAAGAACCTTACGTGCGACAAGCCGACCGAAGTGCCTTCCGCACCTTCCGAAGTCCGCATATCCACCCGGCAATCGGCGGGTAAATCCGCCATACCCTGCGTGGAAAAGGGACAGAAGGTAAAGGAAGGACAACTCATTGCAAAGGCCGACGGCGCAATTTCTTCGAACGTGTTTGCCAGCGTTGCGGGCGAAGTCAAGGACATCGTAAAGATGCCCTCGGCCGCAGGCATTGAGGAGACGTTTATAGTAATTGCGTCCGACGGGAGCGGACAGACGGACTATCTTGCCCCGCTTACAGACCCTTCGGCGCAGGATATTGTGCAGAGAATTTACGACGCCGGCATAGTAGGAATGGGCGGCGCGGGCTTCCCAGCGGCCGTAAAGGACGCGCCCAAATGCAAGGTGGACACGCTTGTTCTGAACGGCAGCGAGTGCGAGCCCTATTTAACCTGCGACCACAGGCTGATGGTTGAGCACACCGACGACATTGTGCGCGGCGCGAGGTATATTGCCAGGGCGCTGGGCGGCGCAGGCATTGTTATAGGCATTGAAAAGAACAAGCCCGACTGCATAGCCGCATTTGAACAATACGACGATGTAAAGGTGGTTATGCTGGCAAAGCGCTACCCGATGGGCAGTGAAAAACACCTCATCTACTCCTGCACGGGAAGAAAGGTGAGAATAGGCAAACTGCCCGCCGAGGCAGGCGTGATTGTGCATAACGTTGGCACGGCCTATGCCGTATGCCAGGCCGTAGAGCTGGGCAAGCCGCTGTATGAGCGCGAGATTACCGTGACGGGCAAGGCCGTAAAGGAGCCCAAGAACCTTTGGGTTAAAGTGGGTACGAGCATAAAGGAGCTTGTAGAATACTGCGGCGGCGAGGCCGTTGCACCCAAAAAGGTTGTGCAGGGCGGCCCCATGACGGGCGTTGCCCTTGCCGACTACGACCAATACATCTACAAGACCTCGGACGGAATACTGCTTATGACGGCAGACGAGACCGACTGCCTGGAGCCCACCCCCTGCCTTAACTGCGGCAAATGCGCGGACGTATGCCCCATGCACCTGATGCCTATGCAGACGGCCTTCTACTCCTCCGCAGGCGACTTTGAGACGGCGGCAAAGCTGGGCAACACGCTGAGCTGTATTGAATGCGGCGCGTGCGAATACGTATGCCCCGCAAGGCGCCCCCTCATTCAGGCGATAAGAAAGACCAAAGCCGCCATGCGCGCCAAAAACGACAAGGAGGTTAAAAAATAATGGATAATACCGTAGTAATTTCCACCCCTCCCCACGTAAAATCGCGCAGGACGACAAAGGGCATAATGTTAGACGTGATAATAGCCCTGGCTCCCGCGGCGATTGCGGGCATAGTGTTTTTCGGCTGGCAGGCGCTGGTTATAATGGTAACCTCCGTGCTCGCCGCCGTAGCCGCAGAGTTTGTATATTACTTTATATATAACGGCGGCTTCACCAAAAAATGCGTCAATGCGAAAAAGGTGTGTATCAACTGGCTTAAACAGTTTGACTACACCTCGATAGTGACGGGTCTGATACTCGCCCTCATCGTGCCCTCCACCGTAAACTGGTACGAGGTGCTGATAGGCGCCGTATTTGCCATACTTATAGTAAAAATGCTCTTCGGCGGAACGGGCAGAAACCTTGTAAACCCCGCTGCCGCCGGCAGAGTAATGATGTTTTTGAGCTTCAGCCTTACGGCATACGTGGCGACCAACTTTGAACCCATAAGCCTGGACAGCGAGCTGTTCACGGGCGCCACCCACCTTTCCGGCTGGTTGCTCGGCGGCGAGAGCGCATCAGGGCATATGGAATGGCTTGACCTCTTCCTTGGCACGGGCGTTGCGGGCTGCATAGGCGAGACGTGCAAACTTGCGCTCATCGTCGGCTACATCTATCTGGTTGTGCGCAAGGTGATAAAGTGGTGGCAGCCCCTCCTCTACATTGTGCTTTCGGCCTTCCTCTCCGTGTGCATGGCCGCAACCGTTGAGGGTGCAACGTTCGACATTTCGCTCATGCTTGACTATGCGCTGTCGGGCGGACTGATGTTCGGCGCGATATTTATGGCTACCGACTACGTAACCTCGCCCAAGGGACTGTACGGACAGATTGTATACTATGTGCTGCTGGCCGTGCTGACCTCGCTTCTGAGATTCTACACAAAGATAGAAGTTGTTTCTTTCGTGATAATGATAATGAACCTCATTGTTCCCCTTATCGACACATATATCGTGCGCAAACCCTTCGGATATGTAAAAGAAAAATCAAAGGAGGGCAAATAAATGACGGCTAAAGAATTTTTCAAGAGCACGGCATTCAAGTGCATTGCAGTACTCCTTTCGATAGTTTTAATATGCGGCGTTCTGCTGACCATATGCAACTCACTGTTCGGCGTATCAGACGCAGAGAGACTGGGCAGGGCGCTGGCGGAAATTTACGGCAAGGAAGTGACGGCAAACGTTGTGGAACTTGACGATAAAGAGACCGAATATGACTACGGCACAGTAAATGAAGCCTACCACATAGAGGACGACGGCAACTACCTTATAAATGTAACGGCAACGGGCGGTTACCCCAACGGCTCGGGCACGACAGTGTGCTATGTGGTTGTGGAAATGACAGACGGCGCCATGAGCGGAATTGGCAGAGTTGTAATTTCGAGCTACTCGAGCGCGCAGAACCTTATGTCGTCCGAAGTAAATAAGGACAGTGTACTGAACGCCTTCTCGGACTTCTACGACGGAAACAATTTTGTCGCCCAGGACTGGACGAGCAGCGGACTTGTTTCAGGCGCGACCTATTCGCTGACTTCTGTCGTAAACGCCGTAAACACGGCAATGACATTTGTGCGCACGCAGATAGTCGGCGAAGTTATAGTCGATCCGTTTGAAAACTTTGAATATTTACAGTATATAAACAGGGACGCAACCACCTACGAAGTACTTGATGACGGCAGCGTACAGTACAATGTGCTTACAACCGGCGCAGGAAATGCGGGCGCATTTACAATAACCGTGACAGTCGGCAGCGACGGAACAATAACAGACTATAACATTGTTAAAAACGGCTCAACAGACGATCACTTTGCGGGTCTTATGCACCCCGCAGTGCTCGACGGCAGCCTGTTTATAGGCAAAGACTTAGACGGCATACTTGACCTGTTTGTCGACGCAAGCGGCGACACGCTTGACAAAGACGACCTTATAACCGATAACGTAAACGGCGATCAGTTGGTAACGGGCGCTTCGGACTCCAGCTACGACAACGCGGGATACTCCAACTTCCTGTGCGTATATGCCGCGCTGTTTGCCACCGCAAATTACGATAATGCCGTAGCGGCAGGAGGTAATGCGTAATGAATAAGTATAAAAAGATAACCTTAGACGGCATAATCTTCAACAACCCCACATTTATGCTTGTACTCGGCACCTGCCCCACCTTAGGACTTATTTCCAACGCGCTCTCCGCGCTGGAGATGGGTCTGGCGGTAATTGTCATCCTCACCTTGAGCAACATGATAATTTCGGCGCTGAGAAACCTGATACCCAACGAAGTGCGCATACCCTGCTACATTGTGGTAATTGCAACTTTGGTTACACTCATACGAATGGTGCTGGATAAATTCCTCCCCGACGTATATGATGCGCTTGGCGGTTTCCTTGCACTCATTGTTGTAAACTGCATAATACTTGGCAGAGCCGAGGCGTTTGCAAACAAACATACCGTTTTAGAGAGTGCCGTTGACGGCGTTGCAACGGGCATAGGCTTTACCATGGCGCTGACCGTTATGGGAATCATATGTGAATTTTTGGGCAAGGGCAGCATATTCGGTCTGCAGATAATGGATTTCAGCATAGGGGTCTTCGGCACTCCCGCCGGCGCGTTCATAATATTCGGACTTTCGATCTGCGCCTTTACCGCCGTAATCGATAGCTTTCAGAGGGCTAAGCGTGTTAAGGCAAACAAGATTGCGCGCGAAAACCTTTTGGGCACTGATGAATCGGGCAACCAGACGGTTGAGGAGGTTAAAGCATAATGGCTACATTGATCGCAATAATTTTAGCGGCCGTGCTGACAAATAACTTTATCACTGTACAGACGCTGGGCATCTGCCCCTTCCTCGGAGTTTCAAAAAAGACTTCATCCGCACTCGGCATGGGCGTGGCCGTAACAATTGTTATGGCCTTGGCGACGGCGGTGACCTACCCCATTTACGAATATGTGATGGTGCCGCTCGGGTTTGAGTTTTTGGAGATAATCGTATTCATATTTATAATAGCTTCGCTTGTGCAGATGCTTGAGATGATAATACGCAAACTCTCCCCCTCCCTCTACAACGCAATGGGCGTTTACCTGCCCCTTATCACCACTAACTGCGCAGTACTCGGCGTGTGCGAACTGGTGATTGGCGACATGTCGGCAATACTGCCCGGAGTTACGATGAACTTCGGCTGGGCGGTGCTCTACGCCTTCTTTGCAGGACTGGGCTTTACGCTGATAATGGTAATTATGAGCGGCATGCGCGAGAAACTCAACCACGTAAAGACGCCCAAATACCTAAACGGATTCCCCATCTCGATGGTGACGGCCGCCCTCATCTGCATGGCGTTTATGGTATTCACCTATATAGCTTAAGGAGGCGCGCGGAAGATGTATAATTTATTGGTTTCTCTCGGCCAGGTTACGGCCGATACATGGAAGACGGTCGGCATTGTTGCCGGAATACTGCTGGCAATGGCTTTGGTTATCGTAATTGCCATTCTGGTTGTCGGCAAGGTGTTCAAAGTGAATATGGACGAAAAGGTCACAAAAATTCTTGAAAACCTTGCAGGTGCAAACTGCGGCGGCTGCGGTTGCAGCGGCTGTGCGGGATTTGCGGCAAAACTGGCCGACGGCAGCGGCGACCTTTCGGCCTGCCACGTCACCTCGCCCGAAAAGAAGGCTGAAATAGCCAAACTGCTGGGCGTGGAGCTCAAGGACGAACAGCCCGAAGTGGCAATAGTAAAGTGCAACGGCGGCACGGAGAATGCCTTGAACGCCTTTGAATACAACGGGAACAAGACGTGCGCGGCGTGCAATTCACTCCTCGGCGGAAACAAGGTGTGCAAGACCGCCTGTCTTGGTTGCGGCGACTGCAAGAATGTTTGTCCCGAAGGCGCAATAGATGTTGTGAACGGGCTTGCCAAGGTAGATCCCGACAAGTGCGTAAACTGCGGCGCGTGCATACTGGCCTGCCCCAAACACATAATAGAGCGCATCCCCGCAAAGGCGCCCGTGTACGTGGCCTGCTCCTCACACTGCAGGGGCAAAGAAGTTACTTCGGCCTGCAAAGTGGGCTGTATCGCCTGCGGATTGTGTGCAAAGAACTGCCCGCACGGCGCAATAACTATGGTAGATAATCTGCCCGTATTCGACTACGACAAGTGTACGGGTTGCAAGACCTGTGTTGCCGTGTGCCCCAGGCACATCATTCTGGAAAGATAATTTAATGAATAAAAAAGGAAGGCCTTGGCCTTCCTTTTTTATGCTCTGTGAAGAGATGCGGCGCCGCGAAAATTCGCGGCGCCGCCCCTAATTTTTTGCCTTTATTATTGAATTACAGAGCCGCTTATCTCGTCACTGCGGATTATCATTTCGTGCGTGGCGCAGATTATGGGCAGGGACGAATTGTTGGTTATTGCGGCGGTGTGAACGCAGTCGAGCGCGGGACAGTTGGCCGAAGTGACCGAAACGGAGCACTCTGTCTTGTTGATATAAACAGTGTTGTACTCACCCTCATTCTGCCCGTGGAATACGAGCTCTATGCCCTCGTCCGTGCGTGAATTCTGGGTAATGACGGAGCTGTCGAGCACGGTGAGCGTATCGGTGACGAAGTTATAGGTACACACGGTGCGCTGTTCATCGCCAAAGCCGCTCAGAACGGAGATTGAGGTTATGGGTGAGGAGTCGCGCGTAAAGACGAACGCGATAAAGAGCGCGACGATGAGGGCAATCAAAACCGCGTAGACAATGAGATCCCATATTTTAAAGCCCCTGTCGGCCCTTACCTGTTTTACCTTTTTAAGCGACATTTTGCATTTATCCGAGCACTATGTTTCCCTCGCCGTCGATGGTATTGGCAAGGGTATATGAAGGGTTGTATTCAAGATTTTCAACGTTGGTTATTACGCGCTCGCACGGGCCGTCCTCTCCGCGGACTATCATCACTATATCGTAGTCCTTTAAATGCTCGTTGATGTACTGCACGGCCCTTTGCTCACCCATTACCATAAGCGCTGTGGTGAGCGCATCGTCGCGCGCAGCCGTACCGCCGACGACGGTACAACCTGCTATGCCTATCGTTTTAGGCCTGCCCGTAAAGGGATCGATTATGTGGCAATAAGTCAGGCCTGCCTCTCCCCTATAGGACTTTTCGTAATCACCGCTGGACGACAGGGCAACCGAAGAGATGTTTACGCGGGCATATGTGCCGCCGAACAGAGAATTAAGAGAATTATCGGGATCGGTCAGACCCATTGACCAGGTTCCGTCGTCAGATGTGGCCGACTGCTTAACGTAATAGCTTGAGGAGCCGAGTGTGAAATAGCCGTATTCAAAGCCGTACTCCTCCATCATTACATTTACAATATCGGCGGCGTAACCCTTGCCTATGCCGCCCAAATCGAGCGCCATGGTGTACGTATCGCCGTTGGGGCCTGTGACGGTGTAGTCGGGCTTATAGGCATAATATTTGCCGTCCCTCTCCTCAACTCTCACCTCGTTCATGTGCGTGGCAAGCTCGCGGAATATACTTACGTATTGCTCATCAGGCTCACCGTAAGCGCTCACTTTTTGGCCGTCATCGGTCAATCTGTCGTAAGGCATGCGTGTGGAGAGCTCGGCCGTATATGTGTAAGTATTGAAACGCGGCGTGAAGCCGAAGAGGTCGACCGAATAGTACACGGCGGGATTGTAATAGCCGTCGGTAAATTCGTACATATATATTGCCTCGGAGAGGACGTTATATGTGAGCTCGTCAATCTGTATCTCCGTTCCTGCGGCGGCGCTGTTGAAGCGCGAAACCGAGGACGTGGAAACGGCAGTTGAAAGGGTATTTTCAAGTTCGCTGAGAAAATCCCCTACAGCATCGCACAAATTATTGAAGTTGGCGACGACCTCTGAATTGTTGAAATCAGCCGATACGGCCAGCGTCCCGACCGTGCCGAATACATTATAGTACTCGCCCTGGGTGGAATATGAAGATGTGTCTCCGTCAGAACTTTCGCCGCAACCCTGCGCAAGCGGGGCAGCCATAAACAAAGTCAACACCCCTGCAAGAGCTACGGAAGTTATAAGTTTTTTGCACATAAAAATATTATATATTGCAGATTTGCATAAATCAAGCCCGCCGCCAGGCGGGCTTGAAATTTTACATAAATTTTATTTTCAGTCGTTTGTAATTGTTCCGAGGGCATTCTGCACGGCCAAAAGCAACCTGCCCGAGCCCTGGGTTGCGCCCGTTATCATCAGCGTGCTGTCGGACACGGCGGTGGGCTGACCGTTATCATCGGTTGTGACGCTTGCTGAGAGTATTTCGTCGACACCTCTGCCTTCGTATGCGGCAAGAAGACCGTCTATCCCGTCGAGCCAAAGATTTTTATCGCTCCAGCTGTCGGTCACCTCGGTGTAATCGCTGTTTGCTATTCCTACGCAGGCTATCTTATTGTCCTTGACAACAACCTTTACGGCAATGCCGTAGTAGGAGCCGGAAACCCACTGGTTTTCATATTTGTATTCGCCCGAATAAACCGAATATCCTTCGATTTGTGACAGAGCGTTCTGCACGGCCAGAAGAAGCCTGCCCGAGCCCTGGGTTGCGCCCGTTATCATCAGCGCGCTGTCGGACACGGCCGTGGGCTGGCCGTTAGCATCGGTGGCGACATCCTTGGAGAGAATTTCCGCAATGCTTCTGCCTTCGTAGGAGGCGAGCAAATCGGCAATACCATTGAGCCAGATATCCTTATTTTCCCAGCTGTCAGTTACTTCAGTATAATCACTTTCGGCAACAATGACAGATACAACAACATCATCCTTGACGGTCACGTTTACGGCAATGCCATAGTATGAGCCGGGAACCCAGGTGTTTTCGTACTTATACTCACCTGAATAAACGCTATAACCACCATTTGTAAGGGCGTTTTGTACGGCCAGAAGCAACCTGCCCGAGCCCTGGGTTGCACCGGTAATCATCAGCGTACTGTCGGACACGGCGGTGGGCTGACCATTATCATCTGTTGTGGCAGTTGCTGAGAGTATCTCGCCGACACCTCTGCCCTCGTATGCGGCAAGCAGGCCGTCTATCCCGTCCAACCAAAGATTTTTATCACTCCAGCTGTCGGTCACCTCGGTGTAATCGCTGTTCGCTATTCCTACGCAGGCTATCTTATTGTCCTTGACAACAACCTTTACGGCAATGCCGTAGTAGGTGCCGGAAACCCACTGGTTTTCATATTTGTATTCGCCCGAATAAACCGAATATCCTTCGACTTGTGAAAGAGCGTTCTGCACGGCCAGAAGCAACCTGCCCGAACCCTGAGTTGCGCCCGTTATCATCAGCGCGCTGTCGGACACGGCGGTGGGCTGACCGTTAGCATCGGTGGCGACATCCTTGGAGAGAATTTCCGCAATGCTTCTGCCTTCATAGGAGGCGAGCAGACCGGCAAGGCCGTTGTTCCATATATCTGCATCCGTCCAGCCGTCGGACACCTCTGTATAGTCACTTTCAAGCACGCTTACGGAAACAATTGTGCCCGTAACCGAGTTGACATCTACCTTTACGCGTATACCATAATCGGGTGATGTAGGCGCCCAGGGATTGGCGTAGTGGTATTCTCCTTCATAGGAGACAGTGGCAACGCTCTGAGGATTGAGTGCGTTCTGCACGGCGAGCATAAGTCTGCCCGAACCCTGGGTTGCGCCCGTTATTACATATGTCGAATCGGACACGGCAGAAGGCTGGCCGCTCGTTTCGGTGGTTACGTTTACTGCAAGAATTTGCTCTGCTGTCTTGCCCTCGTATGCGGCAAGCAGACCTTCGAGGCCGTCTTCCCAGATGCTTTTACTCTCCCAGCCGTCGGAAACTTCGATATAATCGGAGTCGACAACGTAAACTTTGGAGATGATATCGTCCTTTAAAACGACCTTTACGCGTATGCCGTAGCTTTGGGTCGAATCCCAAGGGTTGGGATAGCTGTATTCACCTTCGCATATGCTGTAGCCGAAGTTTTTGATTGCATCCTGAACGGCGAGGAGCAGTCTGCCCGAACTCTGCGTAGCGCCCGAAATGAGGAGTGAATCGTCCGAGACAGACGAGGGCACGCCTGAAGCGTCCGTGACGACGTCCATTGCCAGAACGTCGTTGACGTAAAGC
>DVNU01000070.1 GCA_018714165.1 Candidatus Coproplasma excrementipullorum
TCCTCCTTTTCGCGCAAATACTACAGTTTTGCGCGAGTGGCTGAGGAACAAATTTTAATATTCTTTTTTTAATATTCTTTGTGCGCTGTGCGCACAAAGGGGCGGCGCTGCGCGCCGCCCGAATCAATGTTATTTGTATAATTTTTGAAAATCGCGGAAGGGCATTATACGTAAACTTTCGTGAAATATATTATTTTTAGCCTATTTGGGGGAAATGTAATGAAAAAATCAAAATTACTCATCTTTTTGCTTGCGGCGGTATCTTCGGTATCGCTCATCTCGGCGGCCACGCTTACAGCCTGCACGCCTGCCGATAACAACAACGACGGCAATGACAACACTCAGATTGACGGTGACGACGAACACGAGCACAACTGGTCTTCGGAGTGGTCTTATGACGAGGACAACCACTGGAAGGAGTGCGGGGATGACGACTGCACGCAGATCACCGAAAGCGCCGCCCACACCTACGGCGAGTGGACTGTGACCAAAGAGCCCACCGAAACGGAGAATGGTTCGCGCGAGAGAGCGTGCTCCGTCTGCGGCTATAAGCAGACCGAAACCCTCGACAAGATTGTCTATGAAAATGTTACCACTACTATAGATTACAATGCCTTCCTTACGGCGGCCGGCGGTTCCGGCGTAAAGCTTACCGAGGACGTTACCGTAGGTAAATTCACCGTTGGCGAGGGTGCTTATTTTGAAAATACCCGCAACGAATTTGAAAACGGCCTATGCGTAAACAATCAGCAGAAGAAGATAACCTTCACTGTTTCAGGCAGAACAAATTCCGTAAGCTTTGCATTCAAAAACGGATCGGGCAGCTCTACAATGACCCTCTATAAAGAGGACGGCACCGTTGTAAAAGCCTGGGATACTATTACGGATTCAGATGTACACCAGATGTCTTACGGTGTGGCCGACGGCGAATCCCTTCCCGCCGGCACATACTATCTCCAGTCCGTAGGTTCTGCCCGTCTCGGCAGTCTTGCAATTACCGAAGAGCTTCAGCAGTCCGATGTGACGGGAATCTCCGTTTCGGCATCTGCAACCAAGTTCCTTGCAGGCCGCGAATTCTCGTCCGCGGGCCTCTCCGTAACCCTCAACTACCAGAACGGCAGAGAGGACGCCGTAACTTCGGGCTACGAGGTCGACGACTCCAAGGTCGATATGACAAAGGCCGGCACATATACCGTAACCGTCAGCTACGAACACGACGGCACCACCTATTCGGATACATACGATGTAAAGGTGTTTGAAACCGACCATCTCGAACTTTCGGATTATTCCCTCAACTCAAGCAGGGTCACGCTCCCCGTTCAGAAGCTCTTCAACAAGGGCGATACATTCAATTACAACAACCTCGCCGTGCAGGCCATAGCAAAGTGCGGCAACGAGGAGGAGACCTTCGTTCTTCAATCGGACGAGTACACCGTATCCTCGGCAGATACGTCCGCAACGGGCGCCAAGACTATCACCGTCACCGAGACCAATTCTAAAAAGACGGCAAATTATGGCGTTTACGTTGTAGACCTGTCCGCCGCCGATAAGACGCAGGTCAAGGTGGACGCGGACGGCACCGTAGGCGTTGCAGAGGGCGTGCTCACCGTCAACACCATTAACGACGCAATCCGGGCCTTCAAGCTCATGCAGTCGGGCGACAACGTCATCAAGACGATAACCGTCGCCGCAGGCGAATATAATGAGAAGGTTGAAATAGATATCCCCAACGTAAGGCTCGTAGGTGCGGGCTCAACGGCAAAGGATACAACTATCGTATTCGACGCGCTCAACGGCCTCGCCGACCCCAGCGGTACGACCACTTATTCTACAGACGGTTCGGCCACGGTCTCCATACGCGAGAGCGCCGAGGGCTTCTATGCCGAAAATATCACCTTCAAGAACTACTACAACACCAACGCGCTGTATGAAGAGTCCAAGCTCATCGCGGGCGGCGGCACCCAGGCCGTTGCCGCGCTTGTGCAGGCAGATAAGGCATACTTCAAAAACTGCTTCTTCACCTCATATCACGATACGCTTTATGCAATGACGGGCCGTCAGGTCTATGAAAATTGCGAGATAGAGGGCCGCACGGACTACATCTTCGGCTACAACGCAACGGCATACTTCAAGAACTGCAAGATAAATACCATCGGCGCCGCAGATAAAAAGAACGGCGGCTACATAGTTGCCACCAAGGGCTTAAAAGAGGGCGCGGGTGCCGATGCTGTCAAGTACGGCTACATCTTCGACGGCTGCACGCTCGGCACGACGGGCGAAGTTATAACCAGTGCTGAGTACGCGGCCGCAGACGAAGCAGGCACCCTCAAGGGCACTGAAATTGTAGAGGGCACCGTGTCCCTTGCCCGCGGCTGGGATACCGCAATGACTGTAGCCTTCATAAACTGCGATATATCCTCGGCCTATTCGCTCGAAGCTTACGGCGAAAAGACTATGGTCGACGGCGTTGAGTCAAAAGACGATAAGAACGACCGCTACACCAAGATGAATGCCGCTCCAGTCGCATCACAGCTATTTGAGTATAACAACAAGGGCGCAGGCGCACTCACACAGGATATGATAGATACGGCTGTTGACGGCGTGATTGCAGACCTCTGCACGGTTATGACGGAGGCCCAGGCCACCGAATATACCACGCTGACCACAATATTTGCGGCTGAAAACGGCAAGCTCATTTATGCCGACTCCTGGAACGGCCAGCCCGTCCAGATTGCAACTATTACAATCAAACTTGCCGACGGCACAACTGCGGGAACGGTGTATGAATATGTCGGCGGCGTAGTTACCGAAGCTGTCTTAGAGGGCGCTGTGGCAGATGTTGTTCCCGAAGGGATGGAGGTAGATAAATTTACCACCGACGCGGCAGGAGCAACGGCCTATGACTATGCAACCGTCATTGCGGACGACGCCACAATTTATGTGCACTATAAGGAAGCTTCGTCAACCCCTGTCGAGAAAGTTACCATTTCTATGGAAGGCGCTGTTATATCTACTAATGCAACAGTAAGTACGCCTGTTGTGTTTGATAGTAGCAACAAGACGCCTACAGATAAAGGCGATTTTTATCTATTTGATGCTTCCGGAAACTCGACTGCTATAACAATAGGCGGAGCTAAAGCCTGGAAGCAGGGTTCTGATTATATACAAGCCGATGGTTCTGGCCGAACAATTACAGTTGACCTTACTGCTTATGCAGGTAAGCAAGTTAAAGTAACGTTTAATTGTGGGGGTAAGAAAGACCAGAAGGGTATAAGCATACAGGTTAAGGGAGATTCTTCGACTGCGGTTGCATTGACAGACAGAACTGCTGCTGATGAATATACGGCAGAAGATATTACCTTAACTGTAGCTGGTGGCAGTGCTGTAACATTTGAAAACACCGTGCAGGCTGTTCGCTACTACAGTATTACAATTGAAGTTGTATAATTAAAATAACTCGTTACTTTAAACCCCTATGGCGGCGGCGCGCACAGTGCCGCCGCTTTTTTGCCGCCGGCGACACACTTTAGTGAAGAGTAAATAGAGGATTGTGATTAGTGTTGGGAGTATATGCTTGCCAAACACTCGATTTTGTCCCCCCTTAGACAAGGGGGGAATTAAAAGGGGGAATGGATTAAATTATTGCTCATCGATTCCTCCCCTACCCCTCCCTTGTCCAAGGGAGGGCGAGTACGTGCCTGCCTCTTCGCTGGCCGCAAGAAGGGTATGGTAGAATTATCGGGCGCGTTTGCGGAGCCCGACAGCGGGGACACCCCGCTGGACGCAAGATCAAACAAGATAATGTACTCGCGCCTGATTGCGGGGCATGGCCGCGGCGACACGCCGCTATCGATAAAATTATACCTTTTTCAAACATTTGCATATTGTTGCATTTTGTTGTATAATGAATTCAAATTAAATTTTTTCGGGCGGCGTTCTGCCGCCAACGGAGTTACGCTATGATAAAACTGACTAAAAGAGTAAGCGAAATTTCTCCCTCGATGACCCTTGCCATGTCTGCCAAGTCTGCGGAGATGAAGGCCGCGGGCGAAAAGGTCATCAACTTCGGCGTCGGCGAGCCCGACTTCAACACCCCTGTAAACATCATTCAGGCCGCAAAGGACGCGATGGATAAGGGCTACACCAAATACGTGGCTGCGGCCGGTCTGCCCGCCCTCAAAAAGGCCGTTTGCGAAAAGTTCAAAAAGGACAACAACCTCGACTATAAGCCCTCGCAGATAGTCATCTGCAACGGCGGCAAGCACGCCATTTTAAACGCCGTGGCGGCAGTCGTTGAGGAGGGTGACGAGGTCATAATTCCCTCGCCCTACTGGCTGACCTATCCTGAAATCGTCCGTTTCTTCGGCGGCGTGCCCGTATATGTGGAGACCACGCGCGAAAACGGCTTCAAGATGACCGCCGCGCAGCTGGAGGCGGCAATCACGGACAAAACCGTCATGCTCATCTTCAACAGCCCCAACAACCCCACGGGCGCAGTGTATTCCGAAGAGGAGATAAAGGCCATAGCCGCCGTCTGCGAAAAGCACGAACTGTGCGTCCTCTCGGACGAGATGTACGAAAAACTCGTCTACGACGGGCTCAGGCACTATTCGATCGCCGAAGTTTCTCCCAAGATGAAGGAGCTTACAATACTTGTAAACGGCGTGTCCAAATCATACGCGATGACGGGCTGGAGGCTGGGCTATCTTGCCGCGGCAGAGCCCGTTGCCAAGGCCATAGGCGCCTTCCAGAGCCACGCCACATCCAACGTCAACACAATCACCCAGTACGCCTCAGTCGCCGCTTTGGAGGGCGACCAGACGCCCATGCACGAGATGGTAAAGGCCTTTGCCGCCCGCCGCGAAAGGATGATAGAAATTCTCGACGGCTACAAGGGCATCGGCCTCGACTATGTAAAGCCCGAAGGCGCCTTCTATGTGATGCTCGTTGTCGACAAGTTCTACGGCAAGAGCTACAACGGCAAGAAGATCGGGGGCAGCATGGACTTTGCAATGGAGCTCCTTGCGGGCGAAAAAGTTGCCGCAACCCCCGGCATATGCTTCGGCGACGACAGTTGCATAAGGCTTTCGTATGCGCTCTCCATGGAGGAGATGGAAGAGGGGCTTGCGCGCATCAAGGCGTTCTGCCTGGGATTGAAGTAAATCTTTAGGGGATAGGGTATAGTCAATAGGGGATAGGGAAGGTGAGAGTGTATGCGGCATACTGCCGCCTGAATGTTTCAGATTAATACCACCATCCCTGACCCTTGATCCCTGACCCCTGACCCCTTTTTTAAAATTTTTTATACAAATTTTGTGAAAGGTATTGAATTTATCCTCATTTACTGATAAAATAAAGTAAACATAGTATAAAACTATGGTCAAGGAGGAATAAATCACAATGATCAAGATTATTTGCGGCGGTAAAGGCGCGGGCAAAACTAAGCAGATTATTCAGGCGGCCAATTCAAACGTCGCCAACGCCAAGGGCTTAAGCGTGTTCATAACCGATACCAAACGCTATATGTACGATATCGTGCGCGACGTAAGGTTCATCGACGTCAACGACTATGTTGTCGCCGGCGAGGACGCCTTCTGCGGCTTCGTAAAGGGCATAGTTGCGGGCAATCACGACACCGAATACGTTTACATAGACGGCATTGCAAGGATAACGGGCAAAGCGTTGCCCGATCTTGCCGCAACATTCTATATGCTCGATAAAATCGCGGGCGACAGCGGGCTGATAATCACCATAACCTGCAGTTGCGAAAAGGAGAACCTGCCCGATTTCATCGCAAAGTATTGCTGATTAAGTTATGTAAAACGTGCGGCGCGGACAAAACACGCCGCACGTTTTTTAATCGCCCCGCAGTGAAGCGCGCGGGCTTCCCTATAACAATTTGAGGACAAAGAGATGAAATTTATTTCAACGCGTGGAGGAAATGAGAGAGTAACGGGCGCACAGGCCATAGTTCAGGGCCTTGCCGCCAACGGCGGCCTTTTCGTGCCCGAAAAATTTCCGCAGGTCACGGCGGCCGAGCTTGAGGAGATGCTTGCTTTGAGCTATGCCGAGCGCGCGGCCAGAATTCTGCACAAATATCTGGACGAATACGACGAGGACGGTCTTCTTTCCGCCTGCGAGGCGGCCTATTCCCGCTTCGAGGGCCCCGACCCCGCGCCCCTCGTCAAGATTGACGACGGGGTGTATATCCTCGAACTCTTCCACGGCCCCACCTGCGCATTCAAGGATATGGCGCTCACCCTTCTGCCCTACCTTTTGCGGAAGGGCTGTGACCTCTGCGGCATAAAGGAAAAAATCCTCATTCTCGTCGCCACGTCGGGCGACACGGGCAAGGCCGCGCTTGAGGGCTTCAAGGACGCCGAGGGCGTAAAGATTATGGTCTTTTACCCCAACGACGGCGTCTCCAAGATGCAGAAGCTCCAGATGTGCACGCAGGACGGCTCCAACGTCAATGTCGTCGCCGTCAAGGGCAACTTTGACGACTGCCAGACGGCCGTAAAGGCCATCTTCAATTCGGCGGATTGCGCCGAGGCGCTCAAGGACAAGGGCTATCTGCTCTCGTCCGCCAATTCCATAAACTTCGGCAGGCTGGCGCCCCAGATTGTCTATTACTTCTCGTCCTATCTCGACCTCGTTTCCTCCGGTCAGATAGAGCCGGGCACGCCCATTGATTTCAGCGTCCCCACGGGCAACTTCGGCAATATTCTGGCGGCGTACTATGCAAAGCTCATGGGTCTGCCCATCCGCAGACTGCATTGCGCCTCCAATATGAACAATATTCTCACCGACTTTCTGAGCAAGGGTGAGTACGACGCCCGCCGCGAATTCTACAAGACGACTTCGCCTTCGATGGACATTCTCATCTCCTCCAACCTCGAAAGGCTGCTGTTCGAGGTGTCGGGCAGGAACGGCAAGCTCACCGCCGAGAGAATGAACAAGCTCAAGAGCGACAAGGTTTATAAAATCACGCCCGAAGAGCAGGCTGAAATAGCCAAGACCTTCGTCGGCGGCTGGGCCAGCGAGGACGAGGTGGTGGAGACCGTGTACGACGTGTTCTGCGACACGGGCTACACCATGGACACGCACACGGGCTGTGCAATGAAGGTGGCGGTGGATTGGTTCGAAAAGAACAAGAAGGATACTACCAATATGGTAGTAGTCTCCACGGCCAACCCCTATAAGTTCCCGCAGGACGTGCTGTACGCCGTGACGGGCAACGACGTGCGCGACTCCTTCAAGGGCATAAAGCGCCTGCACGTCGCAACTGCCATGAAGGTGCCCGCAAGCCTTTCGGGTCTGCGCGACAAGCCCGTGCGCTTCAATACCGTCGTCTCCTCAGATAAGATGTTCGACGAAGTTTTAAAATTTGTCTCCGAATAATAAGTTATTTGTAAAAGATAAGCGGCGGCGCGGACTAAAAGTCAGCGCCGCCTATGTTGTTGTCTGAAATCATTCTGACGACTGCATAGTGCTATCCTTATTTATAAGGAATTCCTTATTGGTTATAAAATTGCGGACGGCGCGGGAATTTTTGCAAATAGATATTGCAATCTTGCGCGGCGTGTGATATACTGTATAGGCAATAAAATAATATATTTTTTCAGGAGGCTGAAAACTTATGACCAACGAACAGAAATTAGAACTCATCAAGCAGATGAAGATAGTACCAGTCGTCGTATTCAACAGCGTCGACGAAGTAATTCCCAAGATGGAAGCCCTCATAAAGGGCGGCCTTCCCTGCGCGGAGATAACCTTCCGCACGGCCTGTGCCGCAGAGGCCATCTCGCTTGCCTGCAAGGAATTCCCCGATGCATTCATCGGCGCGGGCACGGTTATCAACCGCAACCAGTGCGAGCAGGCCATCGTCGCCGGCGCCAAGTTCATCGTATCGCCCGGCTTCTCGCCCGAAGTTGCCGACTGCTGCGCAGAGCACGACATGCTCTATCTGCCCGGCATCGTCACCCCTACCGAGGCCATGGCCGCAATCGCAAAGGGTCTCACAACCCTTAAATTCTTCCCCGCTTCCAACTACGGCGGCTTAAAGACCATCAAGGCCATAACGGCGGCCTTCCCCTATCTCCATATCATGCCTACGGGCGGCATTTCCACGGATAACATCCTCGAGTATCTTGCATACGACAAGATCATCGCCTGCGGCGGCAGCTGGATGATGAAGGGCACCCCTGCAGACATCGAAAAGGCTACCAAGGAAGCTGTGGCTCTCGTAAACGGCAAGTAATTTTTTGACATAAAATTTAATTTGAGGGGCGCGGACCGTCAGGACCGCGCCCCTCATGTTCAAAAAAGGACATTTTTGCCCGACCGCGCGCCGTTTTGCGGCAAATTGCGTATTGACTTTGCACTCCGCGTATGTTACAATTTTAAAGAACCGGCAATATTATACATTAGAGAAAATACAATTTAATGCCCGCGGTTAATCGATAAATGAGGCGGGCGCCGTATGCGCGCGGCTGTATGCGTGCCGGCGGCAGATAACAGGATTTTGCCGGGCAGTTTTTGCCCAAACAGAGAATTATGATAAACAGAAGTGCCCTTTTCAGCGACGAAACTACTTTATTCAAAACCCCTTACGCCCCAAAGGCGGGCGATACCGTAACCGTAAGGCTGCGTACTTTAAAAAACGACGTGCTCAAAGTGTACGTCTGCTTCGGCGGCCGCCGCCGCGAGATGGTAAAGGAGGGCCCCGACGAGAGCGGCACCTTCGATTTTTACAAGCTGGAATTTGTCTGCCCCGATGTGGATGAAGTCAGTTACTACTTTCAGATCTCCGACGATGACGACCTTGTCTTTTACAACCGCCTGGGGCCCGTCACCAACAACCAGGAGGAGTACAATTTCTCCTTTATTCCCGGCTTCGACGTGCCCGACTGGGCAAAGGGCAGGGTGTTTTATCAGATTTTTACCGACAGATTTTTCAACGGCGATCCCAAAAACGACGTTACCGACAACGAATATTACTATACGGGCGGCCACGTAAAGAAGATACGCGACTGGTTCGCCCCGCCCGCCGAACTCGACGTTGGCAACTTTTACGGCGGCGATCTGCAGGGCGTTGAGCGTAAGATAGACTATCTCGCCTCGCTCGGCGTGGAGGGGATATATTTCAACCCTCTGTTCATCTCGCCGTCAAACCACAAGTATGACACGCAGGATTACGACAGCATAGATCCCCATCTGGCGGTTGTGGAGGACGACTGCGAACACGCGATGCAGCACTGGGAAAAGCACAACGGTTTTGCCGCGCGCTATATCACGCGCGTCACTTCGTCGCGCAATCTCGAACTTTCCAACCAATACTTCGCATCGCTCGTTGAAAAGCTGCATCAAAGGGGCATAGCCGTCGTGCTCGACGGCGTGTTCAACCACTGCGGTTCCTTCAACAAGTGGATGGACAGGGAGGGTATATACCTCAACAAACCGGGCTATGCAAAGGGCGCGTACCAGTCCATACGCAGCCCCTACCGCAAGTATTTCAACTTCACAAAGGCTTCCGCTCCCGCAAAATATGAGGGCTGGTGGGGCTTTGAAACTCTGCCCAAGCTCAACTACGAAAAGAGCCCCGAGCTGTGCGAAAATATTCTCTCTGTCGGCGCAAAGTGGGTGTCCGCGCCCTATAATGCCGACGGCTGGAGGCTGGACGTCGCGGCCGACCTCGGCCACAGCCCGTCCTTCAACCACAGGTTCTGGCAGGCCTTTGCAAAGCGCGTAAAGGAGGCCAACCCGCAGGCGTTCATCTTTGCCGAGCACTACGGCGATCCATCGCCCTGGCTCAACGGCAGGGAGTGGGATACGGTCATGAACTACGACGCGTTCATGGAGCCCGTCACCTGGTTCCTCACGGGCATGGAAAAGCACTCCAACTACTTCGACGCGGGCAAGTACAACAACGGCGCCTCCTTCTTCTACGATATGAACAAGAATATGGCGCGCCTGCCCCGTCCCTCGCTCGACAGCGCCATAAACCAGCTGTCCAACCACGACCATTCGCGCTTTTTAACGCGCACCAACCGCACGCCCGGCACCTTGAAGGACAACGGCCCCGAAGCCGCGGGCGAGGGAGTGGACGTGAGGGTGCTCAAGCTGGCCGTGCTCATTCAGATGACCTGGCCGGGCAGTCCCACGCTGTACTACGGCGACGAGGCCGGGCAGGTGGGCTGGACTGACCCCGACTGCCGCCGCACCTATCCCTGGAGCCGCGAGGATAAGTCGCTCATAGAGATGCACAGGGCGGCCATAGCCCTCCGCAAGAGGGTAAGCTGTTTGAAGCTGGGCTCCATAAAGGCGCTCGACGCGGGCATAGGCTACATCGCCTACGGCAGGTTCGATTCCAAGGACTGCGCCGCCGTCGTCATAAACAATAACGACAAGGAAATAACTCTCTCCGTGCCCGTATGGGAGATGGGCGTCACCTGGACTGACACTCTCGGCCTGTACTACTGCGTCGGGTTCGACAACTATATGCCAGAACATATGCTGGAGGTAAAGTTCGGCAGAATGGTCGTCACTCTTCCGCCCCACAGCGGCTGTGTGTACGGAAAGAGCATGAAGTAGGCGAAAGCGCCATGAAATAGCTCTTGCGCCCGTTAAATGCAATGCCGTTGGCATTGCGTGAAATAAACGCCTGTGGCGTCCGTGAAATGCGCCGTCTGCCCGCGTTTAGTTGCACACTTTATTGCAGGCGCGTGAAATACACACTGGCGTGTGCGCTATGGCAGACGATTATTATGCGGCATCTGGCCGCAGAAGTGTGGTTTGGAGCAAACATTTTACATGAAAGAGCCTACGCTTGTTGATTTATCCAAACAATTCGCAATCAGTATAATCAAGCTCTGTCAAAGTCTGCCCGAAAACAGGCAGTACTATGTGTTGGCAAATCAGTTGCTTCGCAGCGGCACAAGCATAGGTGCCAACATTCACGAGGCCAACTATGCGGCCAGTCGCGCTGATTTTATCAGTAAAATGCAGATTGCGTTGAAGGAGTGCTACGAAACATCATATTGGCTGGAGTTGTTGACTGAATCGGCAATTATATCGAAGAGCCAATACGATGAGTTTGCTTCAAGGTGCGGTAAACTGCGTAAAAAGCTTATTGCCTCGGTTAATACGGCAAAAGGTCAATAACTGAGGGCGGTAATTTCAAATGTTTCACACCGCAACGCAACCATAAAGGTCGCATTTCACGCCGCCGACGATAAAGCAAATTAAAAAGATGGGTTGAAGCGGCAATTCACGCGCCATTGGCGCGTTTCACGCACAGCTAGCTGTGCATTTCACTCAATCAATAATCCGCGTTCGCGCGGCAATATATGGGGGTTAATAATGGAAAACAGGTTCTTCGGCGAGCTGGACAGATATCTCTTTCATCACGGCACGCACTACGAACTGTACAACAAAATGGGCGCGCATATCCGCGAAATAAACGGCGTGCGCGGCGTACACTTCGTGCTCTGGGCGCCTTCGGCGCGCGCCGTCTGCGTAGTTTCCGACGGCAACGGCTGGACGCCCTGGCGCGACATTATGGAAAAGGTCGACGACTGCATATGGGAACTCTTCGTCCCCGGCATGTGCGAGGGGGTAAAGTATAAATTCCTCATCGTCCGCGCCGACGGCAGCGAGGTCTACAAGATAGACCCCTACGAATTCGGCAGCGAAAAGCGGCCGGCAAACGCCTCTGTCGTCACCAATCTTGACAGCTACGAGTGGGGCGACGGCGAGTATATGGCCGCCAAGAAGGGCGAAAATTACCTCGAAAAGCCCATGGCCGTGTACGAAGTTCATCTCGGCAGCTGGAAGAAGGATTTGGAGAAGTGGGACGAGGATAAATACCTCGACTACCGCCGCCTCGCGCACGAACTGGCCGAGTATATGGAATATATGGGCTACACTCATATCGAGGTCATGGGCATATGCGAATATCCCTTCGACCCCTCGTGGGGATACCAGGTTACGGGCTATTTCTGCCCCACAGCGCGCTACGGCTCGCCCCAGGACTTCATGTACTTCGTCGACTACATGCATCAGCACGGCTTCGGCGTAATACTCGACTGGGTGCCCGCGCACTTTCCCAAGGACGACTTCGGCCTGGCTAACTTCGACGGCACGCCTCTCTACGAGTATGCCGACCCGCTCCGCGCCGAATACCCCGAATGGGGCACCAAGGCCTTCGATCTGGGCAAGCCCGAAGTTTCAAACTTCCTCATGGCCTCGGCCTTCTTCTGGGTGGACAAGTACCACATCGACGCTCTGCGCGCCGACGCCGTCGCGGCAATGCTGTATAATTCCTTCGGCAGAAGCGAATGGCGGCCCAACAAGGACGGCGGAAACCTTAACTATGAGAGCATTGAATTCTTCAAACACCTCAATTCCATGCTCCGCAGCCGCACGGACGCCTTTATCATCGCAGAGGATTCCTCCATAATCGAGGGCGTCACCGCGCCCGTAGCAAAGGGCGGCTTGGGCTTCGGCTTAAAGTGGAATATGGGCTGGATGAACGATACCCTCCGCTATGTAAAAAAGGATCCCGTCTACCGCAAGTATCACCACTGGCTGATGACGCACACCTTCGAGTATGTATATCTCGAGCACTATATCCTCGTGCTTTCGCATGACGAGGTGGTGTACGGCAAGGGCAGTATGTGGCGCAAGATGCCGGGCGACGCAATGTCCAAGTTCGGCTCGCTCAAGTGCTACTATACAATGATGATGGGGCACCCTGGCAAGAAACTGCTGTTTATGGGGCAGGACTTCGCACAGGAAAACGAGTGGAACTTCCGCGCCTCGCTCGACTGGCACCTCTGCGACGACCCCGGCCACAGGGACGTTATGAACTGTTACCGCGCTCTTCTCAGACTGTACAAAGAGCGCCCCGTCCTGCACGACGACACCAGCTATAAGGGCTTTGAGTGGATTGAAAGCGGCGACGTCTCACGTTCGATATTCTCCTTCATAAGGCGCAACCCCTGGAACTATAACGACGGCCTCATCTTTGTAATAAATATGACGCCCGTCGATTATTACGACTTCGGCGTGGGCGCTCCCGTGGACGGCAAATATAAGCGGGTGTTCTCCACCTATCCCGAAGGTGACGAGTTCATAGTCGAGGCAAAGGAGGAGCTGTGCAACGGCAGACCCTACAAGCTGACCTTCGATCTGCGCCCCTTCGAGGCCATCATATTTGAAATCCCCTACCACGAGAGCACGGAGGAGGAGAAGAAGGAGGAGAAGAGGGTGAAAAGCCGCGCAAAGCGCGAGCACAAGCTGGTCAAGACGACGGAGCACGCGCCCGCGGTCGAAATCCCTGCAGAGCTTCTGCCCGAAGATAAAAAGTCCGCTTCCAAAAAGAGCGAGACAAAAAAACCTGCGGCAAAAACCGCGGCAAAAAAGTACTCAACAAGGACAAAAAAATAATGTAATCGCGCGTTGCCCCGCACATATGTGCGGGGCAACTGCCTTTAAGCGGGTATAAGGCCCCGCAGGTTTGCGCCCGTTGCAAAAAAATTTGAATTTTTTTTGTTCATATCGTTGACATTGGTTTTTTTATATTGTATAATCCCCACTGTTCGTCGGAGGACTAGCAGCCGCAACGGTTGTCCACCATACGCGATGCCGACAACATTCTGTTTATGGAGAACGGCAACATCATATAGCAGGGCAACCATACCGAACTTTTAAAGAAGGGCGGCGCATATGCCGCGCTGTACAACAGTCAGTTTGCTTAAAATTTAAGCTGCGTTTTGCGGCGGCGGGGCCCGGCCCCGCCGCCGCAATATTTATGCCGTCAATTTCCAAAAAATTTAAGTTGACCGCGCAAAAATTATGTGCTATAATTCCTACAAGTAACATAGGATATAAAAATTATGACGGTAAGACAACTTCAGGACAAAATATTACAGTTAAAGCACGACACGGACACCTGTATCCTCGCGCACAGCTATATGAGCGAGGATATCTGCGAAGTGGCCGACTTCACGGGCGACAGCTACGCCCTGGCCGTAAAGGCAAAGAGCACCAAAAATAAAAACGTTATAATGTGCGGCGTGCGCTTCATGGCCGAGATGGTCAAGATGCTCAATCCCCAAAAGCGGGTGCTTTTATCCAATTCCGCCGCGGGCTGCCCCATGGCCGAGCAGATGGATAAGGAGCTCATACAGCAGGTCAAGGGGCAGTACCCCGACTACGCCGTCGTGGCCTACGTAAACACCACGGCCGAGCTCAAGACCATTGCCGACGTTTGCGTAACCAGCTCTTCGGCCGTTAAAATCTGCCGCGCAATCCCCGCCCAAAATATACTCTTCATTCCCGACATCAATCTCGGCACGTACGTAAAGGAGCAGGTGCCCGAAAAGAACTTCAAACTGCTTTCGGGCGGCTGTCCCACCCACGCAAAGATAAACGAAAGCGAGGTGCTCGCCGCCAAAAAGGCCCACCCCGGCGCGCTGTTTCTCGTTCACCCCGAATGCCGCCCCGACGTGGTAAAGCACGCCGACTATGTGGGCTCCACCACGGGAATTATGGATTTTGCGGCGCGGTCAGAGAATAAGGAATTCATCATCGGCACAGAAAATTCCATAGTCCAGCACCTTCAGTTCGCCTATCCCGAAAAGGCGTTCTATCCCCTTTCAAAAGATCTCGTCTGCAACAATATGAAGGTGACGACCCTCTCCGACGTGTACCATTGCCTTACCGGCGACGGCGGCGAGGAGATTGTAATGGACGAGGAAACGCGCCTTCAGGCCGTAAAGTGCATCGAAGAGATGATAAAGTATGGGGGATAAAGGCGCTAAGCGCGTGAAATGGCGGCATATATGCCGCCGTGAAATACACTTCGTGCGTGAAATAAACGCTTTGCGTTTGTGAAATGCACACTGAAGTGTGCGTTATGGTACAAAAGTATAAGTAATAATCGTCTGCCGCAACGCAGCCTGGATGGCTGCATTTCACGCCGCCTTTGATAAGGCCGAATTATAGTAAGAGCTGTTCGGCATTTCACACAGCTGGAGCTGTATTTCACGCACAGCAACGCTGTGCATTTCACTGCAACTTAATGTTGCAAGAGGTAAATATTATGATGATAACAACCAAGGGCAGGAATGCCCTTAAAGTAATGCTCGATCTGGCTCAGCATGACGACGGCGCGCCCGTGTCGCTTGCGGACATCGCCGAGCGCGTGCGCGAGTCGCAAAAATATCTCGAATCCACCGTCTCCCAGCTCTCTCAGAAGGGGCTCATCACCTCCTCGCGCGGCAAAAGCGGCGGCTACCGCCTTGCGCGCACGCCCGAAGAGTACACCGTGGCCGAGATTATAACCGCGGCGGAAGGGTCACTTGCGCCCGTCTCCTGCCTGTCGCCTGATAAACCCTGCGAAAACGCCGACAAGTGCCTTTCGCTCCCCCTGTGGCGCGAGCTCGACGACGTGATTATGAACTTTTTAAACTCCAAATCGCTCGCCGATTTGCTGAAGTAAGGTGCCGCGTAAAAGTGCGCTTAAATCATTTTTTAAAAAATTCAAATTACAGCACAATTCCTATTGACAAAATAGGAATTAACTTTTATAATCATATCATACTAAAAAGGTAGGAATTAAAAAGGTATAACAATGGCAAAGACAATTTACGTCGACAACGCCGCAACCACAGCCATGAGCGATGTGGCGGTGGAGGCAATGAGGCCTTACCTTCAGGGCATTTACGGCAACCCCTCGTCCCTGCACAGCGTGGGGCAGAGGGCCAAGGAAGAGCTTGAAAAGGCCAGGGAGGCGGTGGCCGCCTGTTTAGGTGCAACCGCGCGCGAAATTTATTTCACGTCGGGCGGGAGCGAGGCGGACAACCAGGCCATACGCTCGGCCGCATATAACGGCGCGGCCAAGGGCAAAAAGCACATTATATCCACCAACTTCGAACACCACGCCGTTCTTCACACTCTCAAAAAGCTCGAAGGCGAGGGTTTCGAGGTGACTTATCTGCCCGTCGACGGCAACGGACTCATAACCCCCGCGCAGGTGGAGGAGGCCATCCGCCCCGACACGGCTCTGGTTACAATTATGTACGCCAACAACGAGGTGGGCACCATTCTCCCCATTAAGGAGATAGGCGCCGTCTGCCGCGCAAAGAAGGTCACTTTCCATACGGACGCCGTCCAGGCCGTCGGCCACATTCCCGTCGACGTGGAGGCGGACAACATCGATATGCTGTCGCTCTCGGCGCATAAATTCCACGGCCCCAAGGGCGTGGGCGTGCTCTATTGCCGCAGGAATATCCCCCTGCGAACGTTCATTGAGGGCGGCGCGCAGGAGAGGGGCAAGCGCGCAGGTACCGAAAATTTGGCCGGCATCTGCTCAATGGCCGCGGCCTTAAAGGAGGCGATTGCTCACCTCTACGAGAATATGGCTAAGGAAGAGCTTATGCGCGACATTTTAATTGATGGCCTCTCCAAAATTCCCCACTCCAAACTCAACGGCGACAGAGTGAAGAGGTTACCCGGCAATGTAAATATGTGCTTCGAGGGCATTGAAGGCGAAAGCCTTCTGCTTCTGCTCGACGCCAAGGGCATATGCGCCTCGTCTGGTTCGGCGTGCACTTCGGGCTCGCTCGACCCCTCGCACGTGCTGTTGGCCCTGGGGCTCCCCCACGAAGTTGCGCACGGCTCTCTGCGCCTTTCGCTCTGCCCCGACAACACCGAGGAGGAGATGCGCTATATCGTTGAGGAAGTTCCCAAGGTGGTCGAATATCTCCGCTCCATCTCCCCCGTCTGGGAGGAGCTGGAGAAGGGTGAGAGGCAACACCTGATATAATTAACGCAAATCTCGGCAGGCCGTGCCTGCGATTTGCCGTTATCTGCGGGACCAGCCCCGCTTGCCGCGATTTGTTTTAGCTCACGATTAAATAATCGCGGCAATTCACCCCGGTGAGCCGCAGGTATGCGCAAATTGGGGCCTTTGCCCCAAAAGCGTGGTTTTGGGGCAAAACGTAATTATGCGCCAAAGGCGCGGGAATATTTTCGGTCGATTTTCTCTGTCCGTCATTTCGACCGTAGCGGAGAAATCTATCATAAAAATGCGGTCGAATTAAAATGATTAAGGAATAGGTTCAGGTATGGCACTTTACAGCGAAAAAGTAATGGATCACTTCACCAATCCCCGCAATGTGGGTAAACTTGACGACGCCGACGGCATAGGCGAGGTGGGCAACGCCCGCTGCGGCGACATCATGAAAATTTACATCAAGGTCAAGGACGGCATAATAACCGACGTAAAGTTCAACACCTTCGGCTGCGGCAGTGCAATTGCCTCGTCCTCGATGGCCACGGAGATGATAAAGGGCAAGCCCATTTCAGAGGCGCTCACCCTCACCAACAAGGCCGTGGCAGAGGCGCTTGACGGACTCCCCGCACACAAGATGCACTGCTCGGTGCTCGCCGAGGAGGCCATCCGCGCCGCAATAAAGGATTACTACGACAAGAACGGCATTGAGTACGATCCCGCCGAGTTTCCCGCCCCTGACGAGGATGAGGAAATTCACGAATAATTTCACGATTTGTACGTTAAGGGAATAGGGTGTAGGGAAGGTGGTAGTGTATGCGGTTGTCGCCGCTTTAAGCCCAATCTAAATAATTCCCACCACCCCTAATCCCTGATCCCTAACCCCTATCCCCTAATTTTCTATGGCAAAACAACTCACCGAACAACAGCGCATAGAGCGTTCGATAATAACCAAATTCCGCAAGGGGATATGGTCGCGCTTTTTAGAGGCGGTAAAGGCCTATAAGCTCATAGAGGCGGGCGACAGGATTGCCGTCTGCGTTTCGGGCGGCAAGGATTCAATGTTGCTCGCCAAGTGCGTGCAGGAATTAAAGCGCCATTCCGAAATCCCGTTCGAGGCCGAATATATCGTGATGAACCCCGGCTATAACGAGGAGAACGCCGCTCTGATTGCGGCCAATTTACAGCGCTTAGGCATCCCCGCGCACATTTACCCCTCGGACATATTCGACGTAAACGATTTGATCGGCGGCGAGCACCCCTGCTATCTGTGTGCCCGTATGCGCCGCGGCTTTCTGTACGCCCGCGCAAAGGATTTGGGTTGCAACAAAATCGCGCTCGGCCACCACAAGTCAGACGTCATTGAAACGACTTTGATGTCCATGCTCTTCGGCGGGCAGATTCAGGGCATGATGCCCAAAATAAAGTCGACCAATTTTACGGGTATGCAGCTCATCCGCCCCCTGTACTGCGTGCTGGAGGACGACATAATCCACTGGCAGCAGTACAATAATTTAACCTTTATCGCCTGCGCGTGCAAGCTTACGGCCGGTCTTTCGGTCGGCCAGCAGGGCCAGTCGGCACGGCAGGACGTAAAAAAACTCATAAAGGACTTCCGCGCCCGCAATCCCGACGTCGACGCCTCAGTCTTCAAGGCTCTGCACAACGTCCAGCTCGATACCCTCCCCGCCTTCAAATACAAGGGGGAGTACTTCTCCTTCAACGACAAGTTTGACGGATTGAGGATAGAAAGGGAATAGGGTGATGACGGGGTTACCTATGAATTCTCGCCGCCCTTGGCGGCTCCATGAATTGGCTTCGCCATGAATTGAACGCCGTCGACGTTCATAAATTCTCGCAACCTATGGGTGCTCCATTGTGGCGAAAAGTAATTTAATAATATTTCTCACCACAATGCAACTTTGCAAAGTTGCAATTCATGCCGCCATATATACAGGCAAATCCAGGTGATAAGTTGAGGCGGCAATTCATGAAAGCGCAGTTTTCAATTCATGCGCATTAGTGCGCAATCCAGCTCAAATGCATCGGCTGGTTCATGCGCAATAGGTTTTTTCTATATCAACACATAGACGGAACGTAAGTTCCGCCTTTTTCTTTTATGCGGAAAAAAGCTTGAAAGCACTGCGCCGTTATGTTACAATAATGTTATGAAGATTACAGACATTTTAAACAGCAAAAAGGCCGTGCTCTCCTTCGAGGTGTTCCCGCCCAAGACGGGCGACGCCTTCGACGGGGTTGTGGCGGCCGTGGATAAGATTGCCTCGCTCAGACCCGACTTTATGAGCGTTACATACGGCGCGGGAGGGGGCACTTCCGAATACTCCGCGGCGATAGCCGAGCATATGAAAAATGATCTGGGCGTGACGCCGCTGGCGCATCTCTCGTGCATATCCTCCAACCGCGCGGACGTGCACGAAAAGCTGTTGCGCCTCAAAAACGCGGGCATAGAAAATATTCTCGCCCTGCGCGGCGACATCCCCAAGGACTTTGCGGGCAACCTCGATTACGCCTATGCCAGCCAGCTCGTCGCCGAAATAAAGAGCTACGGGTGCTTCTGCATCGGCGGCGCGTGCTATCCCGAAGGCCATCCAGAAAGCGACACGCTCTTTTCTGACATAGACAACTTAAAGATAAAGGTCGATGCGGGGTGCGATTTTTTAACCTCGCAGATGTTCTTCGATAACGACGCCTTCTATTCCTTCCTGTCAAAGATAAGGGAGGCGGGCATATATGTGCCCGTCATCGCGGGGATAATGCCCGTTACCAACGGCAAACAGATAAAGCGCATGATGTCCCTTTCGGGCAGCACGCTTCCCGCGCGCTTCAAGAGAATTATAGAGCGTTTCGGCGACAACCCTGCCGCTATGACCCAGGCGGGCATAGCTTACGCCACCGAGCAGATAATAGATCTGTATGCCAACGGCGTAAAGGCGGTGCACGTGTACTCGATGAACAAGCCCGCCGTTGCCGCCGCCATACGCGCAAACCTGAGCGAGATAGTATGAACATTTTAACGGGCAGACTGCAAAAAATCGACCGCCGCGAGGCTCTGCGCTACCTCGGCTATACCCCTTCGACGGGGGATATATCGGGGGTAATTCCCCTGCTGGACGAGCTGGAGGAGAGGGTGTTGGCCGTGCAGGATTTAAAGGCCGTGTACGGCATATTCGATATAAAGCGTGGGGATATGCTCGATCTTGGCTTTGCAAAGATAGACAGCCGCGATCTGGGAAGGTACCTTTCGGGCTGCAACCGCCTTGCGCTCTTCGCCGCCACGGCGGGGGCGGGCATAGACAGGCTTATTATCTCCTGCAACAGGCTCTCGCCCGCCCGTGCGGCCATCGTGCAGGCTGTCGGCGCGGCGCTGGTTGAGGAGTGGTGCAACAGCGTGCACGCGCAGCTGACTTTACAATATGGCGCAATCAAGGCGCGCTTTTCGTGTGGATTCGGCGACCTGCCGTTGACCATTCAGCGCGACATCTTTGCCGCGCTGGACGTAACAAAGAGAATAGGCGTGACCCTTTCGGAGGACTGTTTTATGACTCCTTCAAAGTCGGTCACGGCCATTGTGGGTATAAAAGATGACATTCAGGCAAAAGCTTAAAACTTCAACAATACTGCTCGACGGCGCGATGGGCACAATGCTCCAGCAGGCGGGCCTGCCCCTCGGCACTCTGCCGGAGGAGTGGAATGCCACTCATCCCGAAATTATAACTGACATTCACAGGCAATACCTTGAGGCGGGCGCGGACGTCATCTACGCCAACACCTTCGGCGCCAACTCTTTAAAGTTCGGCGAAAGGGTGGAGGAGGTCGTCGCCGCGGGCATATCCTGCGCCAGGCGCGCCGCGCAGGGCTTTAAGGACAGGTATGTCGCGCTCGACATCGGCTCGCTCGGCCGCATGCTCGCCCCGCTGGGCGATTTGCAGTTCGAGGAGGCCGTAAACATCTTTAAACGCACCATATGTGCGGGTGTAAAGGCCGGAGCCGACCTGATTGTCCTGGAGACGATGAACGATATTTACGAACTCAAGGCCGCCATTATAGCCGCTAAAGAGGTGTGCCGCCTGCCCATAATCACCACTTTGGTGTTCGGCGCGGACGGCAAGACGATGACGGGCACCCCGCCCGATGCCGCCGTCACCCTTTTGGAGAGCCTCAGGGTGGACGCCCTCGGCATCAACTGTTCGCTCGCCCCCGCGCAGATGGAGGGAATTGTGCGGCGCATGTATGAGGTATCATCTATTCCCGTAGTCGCCAAGCCCAATGCCGGACTGCCGCAAGAGGTGGACGGCAACACGGTCTATTCCCTCGGCGCGGAGGATTTTGCGCGCGATATGGCCAGGTTAAACGGCGCGGGTGCGCGCGTTGTGGGCGGCTGTTGTGGCACTACGCCCCAATATATTGCAAGATTAAAGGGGCTGTTGGACGTATCCGCACCCCCGCCCGTGTGTAACAAAAAACGCACCGCGGTCAGCTCCTACACTCACGAGGTCGTGTTCGGCGGTGCGCCCGTGCTGATAGGCGAAAGAATAAACCCCACGGGCAAAAAGAAGCTTAAGGAAGCCCTGCGTTCGGGCAATATGAGCTATATTTTAAACGAGGCCGTCTCCCAGGAGGAGAAGGGCGTGCATATCCTCGACGTCAACGTCGGCCTGCCCGAAATTGACGAAACCGAGGTTCTTGCAAAGTGTATCTGCGAAATCCAGGCCGTCACCGACCTGCCCCTGCAGATAGACACCTCCTCACCCGCCGCAATGGAAAAGGCCATGCGCCTGTATAACGGCAAGCCGCTGGTGAACTCAGTCAACGGCAAGCAGGAGGTCATGGATGCCGTCTTTCCTCTCGTCAAAAAGTACGGCGGCGCCGTGATAGCCTTAACTTTGGACGAAAGCGGCATACCGCAAACGGCCGGGGGCAGGGTGGAGATTGCAAAAAAGATAATAAAAGAGGCGGCAAAGTACGGCATAGGCAAGTGCGATTTAATCTTCGATACGCTGGCTATGGCCGTCTCCGCAGACAGCAACGCCGCGCTCAATGCCATTAAGGCGCTTGATGTCATAGAGCATAAAATGGGATGCAGAACTTCGCTTGGCGTTTCGAACATCTCCTTCGGTCTGCCCAACCGCGACTTTATAAATTCAACCTTCTTTGCGATGGCCTGTGCGCGCGGGTTGTCTGCCGCCATAATCAACCCCAACTCCCACGAGATGATTAAAACATACAAGAGCTGTCTCGCCCTGTTCGGGTACGACAGGGGCTGTCTGGGGTATATTCAATACGCCTCGTCGATCACCTCGACCGTTGAGCCGACGGCGCCGCAGGCGGCGCCGTCGGCAGAGGGCGGCCTTAAAGGAGCCATAATTAAGGGCCTCAAGGCCCGGGCGGCGGAGTGTGCGGCCGAATTGCTTAAAACGCAGGCCCCGCTCGACGTCATAAACGGTCACATAATCCCCGCCCTCGACGATGTAGGGCAAAAGTTTGAAAACAAAACTATGTTTTTGCCACAGCTTCTGATGAGCGCGGAGGCGGCCTCGGCGGCGTTCGATGTAATAAAGGGGCGCTTTTCGGGCGCGGCGAACGCCAAAAAACTCAAAGTGGTGGTGGCCACCGTCAAGGGCGACATTCACGATATAGGCAAGAACATCGTAAAGACGCTACTCGAAAATTACGGGTTTACCGTCTGCGATCTCGGGCGCGACGTCCGGCCGCAGGCCGTCGTCGACGCGGTCAAACGCACGGGTTCCGGCGTTTGCGGCCTTTCAGCGCTTATGACTACTACAGTCGCATCTATGGCTGAGACGATCGGCCTGTTGAGGGCTGAGTGCCCCGAAGTAAAGATAGTGGCTGGCGGCGCCGTTATGAACGCCGAGTACGCCGCGGCAATCGGCGCGGATATCTACTGCAAGGACGCAATGGCCACGGTGCGCTATTGCGAGGAGCAGGAAGCTCTTTTGAATTGACCCGCATATATGTTGCAACTAACGCACTTTCCTGCCCCTTAACCGGGCGGGAAAATTTACTATTGACTTGAGGCGCGTTTGGTGATATAATTAATACAGCTTTTATAATTATTGCGGCGGTTGGTCGCCGCATATGGAGCGTTGAATATGGAAAAACCGAGGGTTGTATTCCCCTATACGGAGGCGGGACTGGGTCATATAATGCCCATGAACAGCATAGCCGACGAATTTGAAAAGCTTTACGGCGACAAAGTCGAGTGCGTGCGTTCGCAGTTCTTCACCGAAACGGGCAATCCCTATCTTATTAAATACGAAAAACATCTGTCCGAAAGCGTGGCAAACTACAACCGCTTTCCGTGCATGGGGTTCTTCGCTACCTTCAATATGGATTTCTGGGGCACCACTATCTCCAGCTGGGGAGCGGTGGTGTACATAGAGCAGAACGCCGCCGAGGCGGGCATCGCGCATATGGAGGAGCTCAAACCCGACCTCGTCGTCAGCACTCACTGGGCCACAAACTACTATGCAATGCATATGAAAAACAGGCCTCTTACGGCTATGTACTGTCCCGACGCCAAGATAAACACGCTCTTCCGCTACAAGTGCGATTTAACTTTGGCCTCCATGCCCACGGGTTACCGCCGCGCGCGCAGGATGCACTTCCGCCGCTACAATAACGACAACATTAAGCTCGTTCCCTTTCTCATCCGCAAGGAGGCGTTCGATGTCAGCCGCGATAAAAAGGTCAACCGCCGCCTGATAGGGGTGGACGAGGATAAATTCACCGTCGTTCTGGCCGACGGCGGCTACGGCATAGGCAAGCTTCAGCCAATGACCGAGGAGCTTTTAAAGCGCGACCTGCCCATAAATCTCGTTCCCGTCTGCGGCCGCAACGAGGAGTTGTATAAGCACTTCAAAACGCTGACTGCCGGCCCCAACACCACATTCAGGCCCTTTGGTCTGGCCGACAACATGCTCGAAATAATCGCCGCTGCGGATATAACCTGCGGCAAGAGCGGCGCTTCCATGATGGCCGAACCCTGTTTTTTCGGCGTACCGCAGATAATAACGCACTACGCCACCGATATTGAGCGCTGGATAGGCAAGTATTACATAAAAACCGTGGGCAGCGCCATCAAAATCTTCAACACAAAGAGGGCTGTCGATAAGATAGAGGAGTTTATCTCCCATCCCGAAAAGTTAGAGCCTTACAGGCGCAATGCCGAAGCGCAGCGTTCCAACTACGGCGCCGAAAAGTGCGCGCGCTACATCTTCGGGCTGTTGTGCAAAAAATTCCCCGAACTGAAGGACGGGACGGAGCTAATGTAATCGCTCAAGTCGTACTCGCCGCAAGCGGCTCCGTGCGACTTGCAGCGAGGTGAGTTGTCGGGCGGTGCTTAACGGCAGAAATGAATTCCGCCTACACCGCCTCGGCGTATATTTATCGCGCGGGCTTAGCGTCCGCGCGGAGAGGAGGGAAAGTTATGGCTTGTTCGGTAGCTTACGGCGCATTGCTTATGTGCGCATTTGCCTTCGGCTTTGTGGCCCTGGCGATTGCGGCAAAAACCGTCTATAACCATATGCGCAACAAATAACCGGCGGTATTTGCGTTGCAAAAATTACAATCTTGTTGCATTGAATTCCTATGCCCGCGTTGACGACCATGTCGCGCGGGTATATAATTTTAATTGACTGAAATAATCATTAAATTGTAATCGGAGGGATATTATGCTGTGTAAAAACTGCGGTGCGGAAAATCCCGAAGGCGCGGTATACTGCCACAACTGCGGCAGCCGGATGGACGGCATGCGAGCCTGTCTCTCGTGCGGTAGTTTGATGTCGCCGGACTATGAATTCTGTACCGCCTGCGGCCGCGCAGATTGCGCGGCCGCGGCGCTTTTTTATAGTCCACCGCCGTTTCAAGGGTGAAAATGAAGTGTAATTTTTGGTTAACTTTGGTGATTGCTCAATTGTTTGCCGTCAAGATGTTGCTTTTTGCACAACAGTATGTTAAAATAGTGTAGACTTAATGTTTAACGGGCATTTATTATGCAGGAAGAGAGAAAAATTCTTTATTCGGCCGTTCAGCCGACAAACAATTTAACCATAGGCAACTACATCGGCGCCGTCAGCAACTGGGTCAACCTTCAGTCGCAGTACGACTGCGTGTTTGCCATTGCCAACATGCACGCCATAACCGTCCGCCAGAACCCTGCCGAGCTCCGCAAAAACACGCTCAGCCTTCTGGCCCTCTATATCGCCTGCGGCATCGACCCGCAAAAGTGCGTTTTATACCTCCAGTCCCACGTGCCCGCCCATGCCGAGCTTGCATGGGTGCTAAACACTTTCACATATGTGGGTGAAATGGAGCGCATGACGCAGTTCAAGGATAAATCTGCAAAACACGCAGACAATATCAATATGGGCCTTATGGACTACCCCGTTTTAATGGCGGCGGATATCCTTTTATACCGGGCAGACGTCGTGCCCGTGGGCGTAGACCAGAGGCAGCACTTAGAGATCACCCGCGATATAGCCGTGCGCTTCAACAACATATATTCGCCAACGTTCACCGTGCCCGAAGGCCTGTATATGAAGGTGGGCGCAAAGATAGGCGACCTTCTGGAGCCCTCCAAAAAGATGAGCAAGTCTGCCGAAAACGCCAACGGCTCGGTGTTCCTTTCCGACGACCGCGACACGATAATACGCAAATTCAGGCGCGCAGTGACTGACAGCGAGGCCTGCGTAAAATATGACCCCGAAAACAAGCCGGGCGTAAGCAACCTTCTTTCAATATACTCGGTGTTCAGCGGGCAATCAATTGAGGAGTGCGAACGCCGGTTCGAAGGCAAGGGCTACGGCGACTTCAAACTCGCTGTCGGCGAAGTCGTGGCCGATAAGCTCGCGCCCATTCAGACCGAACAGGCAAAACTCCTCGCCGACAAGGCATATCTCGACGGCGTTTTAAAGGACGGTGCCGAAAGAGCAGCGCGCCGTGCAAACAGAACGCTCTCCAAAGTCTACAAAAAGATAGGTTTCTACCAGCTTTAAGGGGCGGGCGGATAAACTATGTTCGGATACATTCACCCCGAAAGGCCGCATATGTTCGTCAAGGACGAGATGCTGTATAAGGCGCTCTACTGCGGCATGTGCAAATCCATAAGGGAGGGCAGCGGCCAGATGGCCCGCACCGCGCTCACATACGACATGGCCTTTATGTCGGCCCTGGTGCACAACATCAAAGCCGACGACGTCGTAATAAAAAAGCGCCGCTGTGCCCTTCACCCGCTCAAAAGGCGGTATATGGCCCTGCCTGACGAAACTTCCGTTCTGCTGGGCTGTATCAACACCGTCCTTGCATATTATAAACTGTTGGACGACAGGCTCGACGGCGACAAAAAGGGACTGTTCGCCTTTCTGTACAGGCGCGGTTATAAAAAGACGGTCAAAAAGCACCCGCAGGTCGCGCGCATAATAGCCGACCAGCTGGCCGAACAGGCCGAGCTCGAAAAGGCGGGCTGCGCCGTCATCGACGCCGCCTGCGAGCCCACCGCCGCAATGATGAAAAAGCTGTCGGCATATATCCTCGGCGACAAGTCGGACGCCCACACCGAGGGGCTGTTTTACGATTTGGGCAAGTGGATATACCTCGCCGACGCGCTCGATGACTACGACAAGGACGTAAATAAGAACAGGTACAACGTGCTCTTCAACGCCTACGGCAAGCCGACAAAGGCCGAGGCCGTGGCGTTAAACGGCGAGGAGATAAACTTTATCTTCAATTCGCTCTTCGCCGATATGAGGGAGCACCTCGCGTCCGTGAAATTCCACTTCAACCACGATTTGACGGACAATATAATTTTATTGGGCATCCCCGCCAAGACGCGCAGTCTTGTGTACGGCAAGTGCGGGGAGGGCAAAAAGGAACTTAAATATGAACAAACGCAATCTTGAAATTTTAGGCCTGGGCGAGGATGCCACCCGCGAGCAGATAGAGGAGGCGTATAATACCCTCCGCGAAAAATATCTCGAAGAGCGCTTCGCCGACGGGGAGGCGGGCAACAACGCCGCGCGCATGCTCACCAAGATAGAGACGGCGAGAACGGAGCTTTTAGCCGAACTGGCCGAGGCCGAAAATGCGGCCGAAAGCGGAGGCGGCTCCGCCTACGAGAAAGTGGAGGAGCTGATCAAGGACGGCAAACTCGACGAGGCTCAGCACGCTCTCGACGCCTTCAACGAGCGTCCCGCACACTGGCACTATCTCCAGAGCGTCGTTTTCTACCGCAAGAACTGGATTAACGAGAGCAAGAAGCAGCTGGAGATCGCCATGCATCTCGATGTGGGCAACCAGAAATACAAAGACGCATATAAAAAGTTAAACGATAAAATGCAGTACGACGCCTCTCATCATGCACACGAGGGCGCCAACCAGAGCGCCTACCGCGGCCAGGATATGAACACCGCGCAGGATAACCAGATGGGCGGCAACTTCTGTACCGACTGCCTCACCTGCTGTTATGCCAATCTTTGCCTCAACTGTATGTGCAATATGTGTTGCAACTAAAAGATGTCAAAAAAGCGCAATTCAAAATCTTTTGAAATAGCCCTGTCGGCAATCTCGTGCGCGCTGGCGGTAATCTTTCTTCTCGTCGGCACGCTCAGTCACGTACTGCTGGCCACGGGTTACATAATGGCACAGATAAGCCTGATGATTCCCCTTTCAAAGGGCTTTTACGGCGGCGACGCCCTGGCCTATATCGGCACCTGCATACTCACCATCCTGCTCGGCGCAATCGGGCAGGTCTGGGTCTTGGTGCCCTTTATAATGTTCTTCGGGCAGCACCCGCTTTTAAACGCTCTGCAGTTGCGTTTCAACATCAATAAGTGGTTGGCTTACATAATAAAGGCCGTCTGGTTCGATTTCTCGCTGTGGGTCATGTACATTCTGGTGTTCGGCTCCTCAATAGGCAATCCCGACGTCGAAATCTACCGCGTCATCAACGACTATATACTGCTGTTCATCTTCATCGGCGGCACCATAGTTTTCCTTTTGTACGACTATGTGATGTTCAAGGTGCAGATGGTAGTCAATGCCTTCATCTACCGGATAAAGAAATAAGTTAACGCTCGCTGTGCGTTGCACAGCAATGAATTGCTCGTTGCTCTCGCATGAATTGAAAGCTAGGCTTTCATGAATTGCCGCCCCAACTCATCTCTTTGATTGGTTTGGATATATGGCGGCATGAAATGCACACTATGTATGCATTGCGGTGAGTATCAATTATAAATATTTCTCACCTCAATGGAGCAATCGGAGATTGCGAGAATTCATGCGCCCGTGTGATATGGCAAGTGTATTGTGATAAGTGCGGGGCGCAATTCATTGAGGCGTATACGCCGAAAATTTATGCGTGTTTAACACGCAATTCATTTTTATATATCATAGATAACACACGATCATGCATAAGAATACACTCTATCGTGGCGTCGTCGCCTCGCTCGGCAGCGAGGGCGAGGGCGTCATTAATTTAATATCGGGTGAACGCGCCTTCGTCCCCGGCTGTATAATGGGGGAGGAGGTGACTTTCACCGCGCTCAGGGTCAAGGGCGATACAGCCTACGGCAGACTGGAGAAGGTAATAACCCCCTCGCCGCATAGGGTAGAGCCGCGCTGTCCCGTCTTTTCCAAGTGCGGCGGCTGTCAGCTTCAGCATATGTCTTATTCTGCCCAGCTTGAGTTCAAGCGGCAGCTCGTTCAAAACTGCCTCAAAAAGCTGGGCAATCTCAGCGTTGAGGTCGGGCAGACCGTAAGCGGCGGCCGGGAGTACGGCTACCGCAACAAGCTCGCTCTGCCCGTCGGGGTGGATGCGGGCGGCAAAAATGTCGTCGGCGTGTACGCGCCGCGCTCTCACCGAATCGTGCCCGTAACCGACTGCGCCATTCAGCGCGACTGGTGCGCGCCCCTCATTGCCACCCTGATTGAGTTTATGGATAAGGCGGGCCTAAAGGGCTACGACGAGGAGGCAAAAAAGGGCGATATCCGCCACATAGTGGGCAGGCAAATAGGTCAGAGCTTTATTTTCACCGTCGTTGCGGCGCATAAAGTGGAACTCGGCGGACTGGCCGAAATGCTGGATAAAACTTTTAACAGTTACACATTGTGGCTCAACGTAAACGGCGGCACGGGCAACGCCATTTTGGGCAAAGAGTGGCACATATGCCGCGGTCAAGGCACTTTTACGGGCGAGGATTGCGGCATAAAGTTTACCGCGGGCGCCAACACCTTTTTACAGGTCAACGACGGTGTGCGCACCCTCTTGTATGAGGCGGTCAGGGCCGAGGTGTGCTCGCCCGACGCCGTGGCGATAGACCTGTACAGCGGCGGCGGAATGCTCACCGCCATGCTTGCAGGCGGGTGCGCTGCGGCATACGGCATAGAGATCGTGCCCGAAGCCGTGCGCTGTGCCGACGAATTGGCGGCGTTAAACGGCCTTTCGGACAAAATGCACAACCTCTGCGGCGCCGTGGAGGACAGAATAGGCGAAGTTCTCGCCGCCACCGCGGGCAAGGAGAGGGTGATTGTCTGCGACCCGCCCCGCAAGGGTATGGAGCGCTCTGTCGTGCGCGAAATTTTAAAGAGCGGCGCCGACAAAGTCGTGCTTGTCTCCTGCAACCCCGCCACGCTCGCCAGGGATTTAGGCCTTTTGTGCGGCTCCCTCATTGAGGACGGCGCCCAGATCATCAAAAACCCGGCATATATGGCCCAACCAATGGCGGGTTGCTACTCCATAGCCTCCGTCACCCCCTTCGATATGTTCCCCCAAACCAAGCACGTTGAGACGCTTGTTTTGCTATGTCGAAAATAGCCATATATTGTATTTAATTTTAATATTGACCACAATATATTGTATGCAATGAATTAAGCCATAATCGAAAAGTCAGTGTGATTCACCTGCTACCGTATTTTTAGAACTGTCGGGTAGATTGCTTCGATATGTCAGATAAAATACAGGTAGTTTGCTTGGATATGTAAAAAAACGGGCATTTTAATCGAGCGAATTTTTGCGGTATTCGGCATAAAAATGGAGATAACTAAACCCGTGATACATGGTAGAATGGGTATATCGAAACAAAACAGTCAAGCATATATCTAAAATATCTCAATC
>DVNU01000071.1 GCA_018714165.1 Candidatus Coproplasma excrementipullorum
ATGTGCCGCGGGCCAGAGCTTTACCTTTAAAACTGTCGCTGAAAGTGCATTATTTAATGTGCGCGGTTTCAATGCGTCCGGCGACGGCGTGCACGACGATACTTCTGCTTTCGTTGCTGCTATTGCTTGCCTGCCCGAAGGGGGCACGCTGTATGTTCCGAAGGGAACGTACCTTTTAAAGCCAATATTTTTAAAGAGTGATATGACCCTCTACATTGAGGAGGGCGCGACCCTGCTCGGCCGTACGGAGAGGGAGGTCTATCCGACTCTTCCGGGTCTCATCGGCGACATCAACCTCGGCACCTGGCAGGGCGAAGAGGATACATGCTTTGCTTCGCTCATTACGGCATACGGTGTAAAAAATGTCACGATAACCGGCGGCGGGATCATCGACGGCAACGCGCCGCAAGGTGACTGGTATGTAAACCATCGCGTAAAGCGCATAGCCTGGAGGCCGCGCGGAATGTTCTTCAACCGCTGTTCGGGCGTGACCGTATTCGGCCTCACTGTAAAGGATACTCCCAGCTGGAATATTCACCCCTATTTCTGCAACGATGTAAAACTTTATGCGCTCGGCCTCTACAATCCGGCCGGCATGCCCACTACGGACGGCATTGACCCCGATACCTGCGACGGTGTTGAGATTGCCGGCGTTGAGATCTCCGTCGGTGATGACTGCATAGCCATAAAGTCGGGGACGATAGAACAGGCCAAAAAGTATAAAAAACCGTGCAGAAATGTCGTCATACGCAACTGCTGTATGCGCAACGGGCACGGCGGCGTGGTGCTCGGCAGCGAACTTTCGGGCGGTATAGAAAACGTAACCGTTTCGCAGTGCCTCTTCGAGGGTACCGACAGGGGGCTCCGCATCAAAACGCGCCGCGGCCGAGGAAGAATAGGCATAACCGACAATATCGAGTTCAGCGACATAGTAATGAATGGTGTAAAGGTTCCCTTTGTCGTGAATATGTACTACAACATGGGCGACAACACGGGACACACCGAATATGTCTATACCACCGAGAAGCTACCTGTTGACGACCGTACGCCGTATGTAGGAAGATTTACTTTCAAAAACATGCAGTGTACAGACGTAGAATACTGCGCCGGCGCATTTTACGGTCTGCCTGAATCGCCTATAGGCGGCGTGGCGTTTGAAAACGTCAGCTTCACTTATAACAGGGATGCCGAATCCGGCTACCCCGATATGAAGGAAATCAATAAAAAGGTAAAAAACGAGGGGCTGTACTTTGAGTTTGTGGACAGCGTTCATCTCAAAAATGTTTCAATCTCGCAGCCGTGCGGCGAGGCCGTTGTAACGGAGGGAGTAGGGGAATTTGTTGAAGAAAAATAACAGGAGCGGTATATGTTTCTGACTGCACAGGATACTTTTTATGTTGGTGTAAATGACCACGAAATCGACCTCTTTGAGGGCATCTACAAGGTGCCTAACGGAGTGGCGTATAACTCCTATGTCATTGTGGACGATAAAATAGCCATAATGGACGCCGTGGACGAGCACTTCGGCGACGAGTGGATTGCGAATATAAAGGAGGTGCTTGGCGACAGGCAGCCCGATTATCTGGTAATCCAGCATATGGAGCCCGATCACTCGGCTAATGCTCTCCGCTTTGCGCAGGAATATCCTTCCGTAAAGCTTGTTGGCAATACCAAGACGTTTGTTATGCTCGGCGAGTACTTCGGCACTGATTTTGCCGACAGGAGAGTGGTGGTCGCCGACGGCGAAGTTCTGCCGCTCGGCAGGCATGATCTTCACTTTATTTTTGCGCCCATGGTACATTGGCCCGAAGTTATGGTCACCTACGACAGCTATACAAAAACGATATTTTCTGCCGACGGTTTCGGCAAATTCGGTGCCCTTGATGTAGATGAGCCCTGGGACGACGAGGCCAGACGTTATTATATAGGTATTGTCGGTAAGTACGGCAAGCAGGTTGAGGCCGCGCTTAAAAAGCTCTCTGCCCTTGAAATTGATCGCATCTGTCCCCTGCACGGCCCCGTGCTTGAAGGCGACCTTTCGCATTACTTCAATCTCTATTCGACATGGGCGGGCTATCAGCCTGAAATCGACGGGGTAATGGTGGCCTATGCCTCAGTCTACGGCCACACAAAAAAGGCTGCCGAAACTCTCGTTGAAGAACTCAGGGCGGCGGGATGCAATAACGTCATTATTCACGACCTTGCGCGTGATGACCGCTCTGTGTGCATTGCAGATGCTTTCAGATATTCCAAACTTGCCATAGCGGGCATAACTTACAATGCAAATCTCTTCCCCGCCGTGCGTGAATTTATTGAAAACCTTACGGAGAGAAATTATCAGAACCGAACGGTCGCGTTTATCGAGAATGGAACGTGGGCGCCTGTTTCTGCAAAGCTGATGCAGGAGAGGTTTGCAAAGAGCAATCTCACTTTTGCCCGGACAGTTGTAAGGGTTAGGTCTGCCCTTAACGATGAGAGTCGTGCTCAGGTAAAGGCTCTTGCCGAAGAGCTTGCAAAATAATTATAATCCAAGGAGAAATATATGAAGAAAATTAAAGAATTGTGGGCTGAATTCAAAAAGTTCATCTCGCGCGGCAATGTTGTCGATATGGCTGTCGGCGTTATCATTGCGAGTGCCTTCACTGCAATTGTAACGGCTGTAACATCCGGCATATTGATGCCGCTTGTCAACTGGGCAGTAACTGCCGCAACGGGCGGTCAGGGCCTTGAAGGCCTGCGCACCGTTCTCGGTACCCCTGCTTATACGATCGATGAGGTCACGGGTGCGGAGATTATCGACTGGGCAAGCACTAACTATATCGACTGGGGCTCGCTCATAAATGCGGTGGTTGACTTCATACTCATTGCGGTTATACTCTTCACCATTCTTAAGGTGTTTGTGGCAATTCAGAAGATGGCCAACGATGCAAACAGTGTCGATGCAAAAAAGAAGCGCAAACTCATCCGTGCGAATATGAAGGACGGAATGAGCATCAGTCAGGCTACTGAAAAGGCCGAGGCAGATATCGCCGCCGAAAAGAAAGCGGAAGAAGAGAAGAAGGCCGCGGAAGAAGCTGCTGCGTCGGCCAAGCCTACTACGGAGGAACTACTCGTCCAGATCCGCGATCTCCTCGCCGCGCAAAATAATAACTCTGAAAAATAAAAGCTCCATAACAGGCGCAAAAAAGCACCCCCGAACGGGGTGCTTTTTTGCGCCCCGGCAACACTTTATATTGCGTGCGATTAAGATCAGCATCGGCGTAACACAAGGAGTTGACAAAAGGTGCTTAAAGCGGTTGATTTTGTTATTCGACCGAGCGTGCGTAAAAATGGCTATATAGTTTTATCTTCAGCAATAACTGCTACTTGTATTACTATTAGCAAACTTATAAAAACAGGCGGCTGGGCGCGGGTGATTTTTTGGCTGAAAGTAAGAGCGGTGGATGTTACTGCATTGTCCGCGGTTTTCAAGCGAAAATAAATTCGCTTATATTTTTATGTTATAACGATTGAAAATTTATTGCTTTTTTCTCGGTATTGTTGTATTATATTAAGGTAAATTCTGCTTCCAACGTTTAACGAATTAATCGCCTGCGTTTTCGTGCTGCTGTTGATTCGTGCGAAGGAATTGCTAATAACATTTTAATGCTTCCGTAGTTAAATGGATATAACAGCCCCCTCCTAAGGGGCCGTTGTGGGTTCGATTCCCGCCGGGAGTACCACTTTGACCACAAGATATTGTGGTCTTTTTCTTTTCTACCACAATATTTAGTCAAGATTTTCCAAAATTGGTATAAAAAACGAGTTATACCAGAAAATTTTACTATCCGGCAAAAAGGAATGACCGCAAAGGTCATTCCTTTTACTCTGTCAGGC
>DVNU01000072.1 GCA_018714165.1 Candidatus Coproplasma excrementipullorum
TGCCGTCAGCACCATTTTGTCCGTTTTCGCCGACAACTTTGTCGAGTGTGGATGAAGTTCCGTCGGTATATGTGATAACAAGCTTGCCTTCGGCATTAATTTCAACCTGATGAACGCCGCGGCCCGGCTCACCGGGCTGACCGGGTTGTCCAGGTGCTCCGGAAGTGCCGTCCTGGCCGTCGGAGCCGACAACTTTGCCGCAGTTTATGGGCTCACCTGTGGAGAGGTACAGTATGAGGTTGCCGTCGATGTCAATTTCGGCGGCGGTTATGCCTACGCCGGGCGCACCCTGTTCGCCGCGGACATTGCCGCATTCAATTTGCCCGCCGTCGCTGAGGGTTACGTACAGCATGCCGTTTTCGTCGACAAAAATATCGGCTATACCTATGCCGTCTTGCCCATCCTGGCCATCTTTGCCGTCCTCGCCCTGAATTTGGGCAAGGAACTCCTCAAGGGTGCCGCCGTAGCCCAAGTCTTGCGCTTCTGCGTAGGCCGTTTCAATTGTCCAGAAGGGTTCGCCCGTGTCCCCCGAATCGGTCACGCAGGCGGCCAGACCCACTGCACTGCAACAGGCGATTGCCGCAGACAACATAGCGATTGCAATTTTGCGTTTCATATTTTTCTCCTTTTGCGGGGCAATTAAAAAAGCGTGTCTCCAACCGAAGACACGCCCTGCAAAAGTATCTCCGATTGTTACCACACAAACTTCCGGTCATAGGGAAAAAGAGATACAATATGCCTATTGCACCTATGACCAAAAAGTATTCAGTTTGTGTGGTGATTTCAGTATATCACGGGCGGAAAAAATTTGCAACATAAAAATAAAAGTCTCTGCCCGATTGTTAAATTAATTTTAACATTAATAGTGTAATTTGTCAATGGGCAAACAAAAATAGCCATTGGTATCTGGCGAAAATATAAGCGAATTTTATCGCGCTTAACTGATTGTCAAAAGCCTGCCGTTGTGTTATAATTTTAGAGCAAAAAAATTTACGGATTTCAATTAATGGATAATTTACTTTCATCGCTCAATTCCGAACAGATTAAACCCGTAACCGACACCGAGGGCCCCGTTCTGGTGCTCGCGGGCGCGGGCAGCGGCAAGACGCGCGTTTTAACCTCGCGCATAGCGTACATACTCGAAAAAGGCCTGTGTTCGCCCCAGGGCATACTGGCCATAACCTTCACCAACAAGGCGGCGGGCGAAATGCGCGAGCGCCTTGAGGGTATGCTCGGCGACACGTCGGGCATGTGGATATGCACAATCCACTCGATGTGCGTGCGCATTTTGCGGCAGTTTGCCGCCGAGGCGGGCATAAAGAGCAACTTTTCCATCTACTCCGAAACCGAGCGCGCCAACATCATCAAAAAGTCCTTCAAGGAGCTTGACTTCGACGACGAAAAACTGTTGAAGGATGCCAAGTATCACATAGGCAACGCCAAAATGCTCGGTCTTGACCCCGACACCTACGGCACGCGCTTCAAGGACATTCCGCGCATGGACGACATCGTGTGCATCTACGATAAGTACGACAAGCACCTGGCCTCCAATAACGCGCTCGACTTCGACGACCTGTTGATCCGCACGCTCCGCCTGCTCCGCGGCAACGAGGAGGCGCGCGACTTCCTTTCGGACAAGTTCCGCTACATTCTCGTCGACGAGTTCCAGGACACGAATGCCGTGCAGTACAATATAGTAAAACTGCTCGCCTCCAAACACCGCAACCTGTTTGCCGTCGGCGACGACGACCAGTCCATCTACGGCTGGCGCGGCGCGGAGATAGAAAACATTCTGCGCTTCGACAAGGACTATCCCGATGCCAAGATCTATAAATTGGAGCGCAACTATCGTTCAACCAAATCAATTTTAAACCTTGCAAACGCCATAATCAAGAACAACGGCGCCCGCCACAAAAAGACGTTGTGGACGGAGGCGGAGGAGGGCGAAAAGCCCGTCTGCTTCCAGGCCGAAGAGGAGGCGGACGAGGCGCTGTTTGCCGCGCGCACAATCTCTTCTGCGGTCGCGCACGGCGAAAAATATTCCTCATTCGCCGTTCTGATGCGCATAAACGCGCTCACCCGCTCGTACGAGCAGGAGTTCACAAAGTACGGCATTCCCTACAAGGTGTTCGGCGGCTTCCGCTTCTTCGAGAGGCGCGAAATCAAGGACATTCTGGCGTACCTGCGCCTCATCTCCAATCCCTTCGACGATGAGGCGCTCACGCGCATAATAAACGTGCCCAAGCGCGGCATAGGCGGCAAGACGATTGAGGCAATGGAAGCTTACGCCACGCAGTCGGGCCTGTCTTTATACGACGCCTGCCTCGACGGCGAATATCTGCCCCTCACCGCCGGTGCAAAATCCAAAATCCAGGACTTTGCAAACACCATAAAGGACTTTGTTATAGACGCGCAGTCGGTAAACGTCGCACAGCTCGTTCGCGACATAATATCCCGCACCGAACTGCGCCTGGCATACGACGACGGCTCGGACGAGGGCGATTCAAAACTCGCAAACTTAGACGAATATATCGCCTCTGTCGACGACTTTGTCCGCCTCAATCCCGACGCCACGCTCGACGAATATCTCAACCAGGTCACGCTCGCCTCAGACACCGACGATATGGACGACGGCAACTATGTAACTCTGGCCACAATCCATTCGGTCAAGGGGCTGGAGTTCGACAACGTGATAATCTGCGGGCTGGAGGACGGAATAATGCCCTCTTCCCGTTCCGAAAACGACCCCAAATCGCTCGAAGAGGAGAGGCGGCTGATGTACGTCGCCATAACGCGTGCGCGCAAGAAGCTGTATTTAACGCGCTCAAAGTCGCGCTATCTCTACGGCCGCCGCGACAGGACTATGCCCTCCCGCTTTATCGGCGAGCTCGCAGACGAGCTGGGCGTCTCGCAGTCCTCTCTAAACTCGTCCTATAGTTATGGCGGAAGTGCGTTCGGCGGCACATATTCGCGGGGCGGCTACGGCGGCTATTCAAACGCCCGCTCCTACGGCTCAAACTATGGCTCCGGTTACGGCTCAGGCTACGGCTCGTCCCGCAGTTCGGATTACGGCGAAAGCAGTCGCGGGCGGGGCGTGTATTCGTCCGACGAGGGCTATGTCAGCGACTTGCCGCCCGCACAGCCTAAGCGCACGGAGAGGGCAAATTTCTCCGCCGCGTCAACCTTCGGCAGGGCTCAGCAGGGCAAGGCCAAGAGCTATTCGGTCGGCACAAAGGTAAAGCACCCCAAATTTGGTAACGGCACGGTTATCGCCGTCAAAAACGGCGGCACGGTTATAAACATCGCCTTCGAAGGTCAGGGGATCAAGGAACTTTCTGCGGCGCTCGCGCCACTGGAGATAGTGCAATGAGCAGAATGAGGCAACTTATAGACCAACTCAATGAGTGGGCCTACGAATATTACGTGCTGGACAATCCCTCCGTGCCGGACAGCGAGTACGACAAGTTGTACGACGAACTCGTCGCGCTTGAAGCGTCTACGAGCACCGTCGAGCCCGACAGCCCCACGCGCAGGGTGGGCGGCGAGCCCTTAAAGTCCTTTGCCCGCCACGAGCACATATCCAGGCTGTATTCGCTCGACAAGTGCGTCACCTACGACCGCCTTTCAGCGTTCGTCACGCGCGTAAAAAAGGTCAAGGAGGACGCCGACTTCACCGTCGAGTACAAGTACGACGGCCTGACTATGTGCCTTACGTACAACGGGGGCAACTTTGTGCGCGCCACCACGCGCGGCAACGGCGTCGTCGGCGAGGACGTCACGGCGCAGTGCCTCACGGTCAAGTCAATTCCCCTAAAGGTACCCTTCACGGGCCTGATGGAGGTGCAGGGCGAGGCGGTAATCCCCCTGTCCGCCCTCGCAAAATATAACGAGACGGCCACAGAAAAACTTAAGAACGCGCGCAACGCCGCGGCGGGCGCAATCCGCAATCTGGACCCCGCGGTTACCGCTTCGCGCGGGGTGGAGATACTCTTTTACAACGTCAACTACATTGAGGGCAAGACCTTTTCATCCCAGGTCGAAATGTTCGACTTTTTAAGGGAGAACAAATTCAAGGTCTGGCCCTATCTAAAGATTTGCAAGAGCGAAGAGGAAATTATAGAGGCGCTTGAAGAGATAGAGGTGGAGCGCAAAAAGATAGACATTCTAACCGACGGCGCCGTAATCAAACTCAACGACGTGCTTGCCCGCGAGGGCTTGGGCTACACCGATAAATTCCCGCGCTGGGCGATAGCCTTAAGTTCGAAGCCGAGGAGGCGCAGACGACGGTTAAGGACGTAATCTGGCAGGTGGGCAGAACGGGCAAGCTCACGCCGCTCGCTCTCGTCGAGCCCGTTGAGCTCGGCGGCGCCACCGTGCGCAAGGCAACGCTCAATAACTTCGGCGACATCGGCCGCAAGGACATAAGGATAGGCAGCATTGTCGCCATCCGCCGCTCCAACGAGGTCATTCCCGAAATTTTAGGCTGTATAGAGCACACTGGCAGGAGCGTGGACATTCAAAAGCCCAAAACCTGCCCATACTGCGGAAGCGAGGTGGTAGAGGAGGGCGCAAACCTCTTCTGCACCAACCGCCTGTGCCCGCCCCGTATTGCCGCCAGGTTTGAGCACTTCGCCCAGAAGGACGCGATGGACATCGAGGGCTTTTCTGAGGCCACGGCCGTCCAGCTCAACAAAAAACTGGGTCTGACCCGCCCTTCCCAGCTGTACACGCTCACCGCGGAGGACGTGGCCGGGCTCGACGGCTTTAAGGACAAAAAGATAAACAATCTGCTCTCCGCCATACAAAACAGCAGGCGCGTTCCCCTGGAGCGCTTCATCTTCGCCCTCGGCATAGACGGCGTGGGCAGGGTGGCCGCGCGCGACCTCGCCGCGGCGTACCAAAGTGTGCAAAATCTGTCCTCGGCCACGGTTGATGGACTGATTGAACTGGAGAACATTGGTGAGATAACCGCGCGCGACATCGTTGCCTGGTTTGCCGATGAGGACAACAAAACCGAGCTTAACGAGCTGTTGAAATATGTCACCCCCGAATATACCCAAAGGGCCGTTCGCGAGGGCATATTCGCGGGGCAGACCGTCGTTTTAACGGGCACGCTGTCTGCATACACGCGCAGTCAGGCGCAGAAGATAATAGAGGACGAGGGCGGCGAGTGCGGCTCCTCGGTCACCAAAAAGACAACTCTCGTCATCGCAGGCGAGGAGGCGGGCTCCAAGCTCGCCAAGGCGCAAAAGCTGGGCATTAAAATAATCGACGAGAACGAGTTTGTTTCAATGCTGGGGCGCTGACCCGCGCCCGTTGCGCATGAATTGAACGCCTTCTCCGTTCATTAATTCTCGCCGCATTTTGCGGCTCCATGAATTGGCTTCGCCATGAATTGCACACTGCGTGTGCATTGGTGAAAATATTTATATAACTGCTCACCGCAATGGAGCAGTCTGATTGCGAGAATTCATGTCGCCTTTGATAAACGCAATTTAAGTGAGGAGTTGAGGCGACAATTCATGGGCGCTTATACAGCCGCCCAATTCATGCAAGCGCAGCTTGCAATTCATTTTACGGATAGGGAGGAAACATGATGAAAACTTGCATAAAACTTGCCTATATAGGCGGCGGTTCAAAATTATGGGCCAGGGTGTTTATGTCCGATCTGGCCTGCGCGGAGGGGCTTTCGGGCGAGATCGCACTGTACGACATCGACCTTCCCGCCGCATACCGCAACGCGGCAATCGGCGGCTATATCAACGCCGATCCTGCCACAAAATCCCGCTTTAAATATGTGGTGTACGACAATCTTGACGAGGCCTTGAAGGGTGCTGATTTTGTAGTCATATCCATTCTTCCGGGCACCTTTAAGGAGATGCGCTCAGACGTGCACGCGCCGGAAGAGTACAAAATATGCCAGTCCGTCGGCGACACCGTCGGCCCCGGCGGCGTTCTGCGCGCAATGCGCACCGTGCCCATATACGAGGGCTTTACCCGCGCCATAGAAAAAATCTGTCCCAAAGCCTGGGTCATCAACTTCACCAATCCTATGACCGTCTGCACGCAGACGCTCTACGACGTGTTCCCTAATATAAAGGCCTTCGGGTGTTGTCACGAAGTGTTCCACGCCCAGGAATTTTTATGCCGCGTGCTCAAAGAGGAAAAGGGGATAGATGCCAAGCGCACGGAAATCTACACCGACGCGTCGGGCATAAACCACTTCACGTGGATAACTTCGGCATATTATAAGGATATCGACATCCTGTCCCTCATTCCCGCCTTTGCCCAAAAGTATTTCAATGACGGGTTCTACGAGTATGCCGACCGTTTCGCCTTCAGATACGATCCCTTTGCCTACGGCAACAAGGTCAAAATGGATATGTACCTGCGCTACGGCGCGCTGGGTGCGGCGGGCGACAGGCACTTAGCCGAGTTTATGCCCAACACCTGGTACTTAAAGGATCCGCAGACGGTAAAGGACTGGGCGTTCAATCTGACCACGGTCGATTTCCGCGAAAAACAGCAGGCCGAGCGCATTGCCGAGACGATTGAAATGGCCGAGGGGCGCAAAAAATTCCCTGTAGTCAAGTCCAACGAGGAGGCGGTAGATCTCATCAAGGCCATTTTAGGCTACGGCAGAATTGTCTCCAACGTCAATATGCCCAACGTAGGTCAGATGCCCCAGATGCCGCGCGGGGCGATTGTAGAGACCAACTGCGTGTTTGCCGATAACACAGTAAAGCCCGTTGTGGCGGGTGAACTTCCCCCTGCCGTGCTGGCACTCGTCATGCGCAACCACCTCAATATTCAAACGTGTTACGAGGGCATAAAGAGGCGCGATCTCGACGAAATTTTTGCCTCCTTTGTCAATCAGCCGCTATGCTCGACTTTGACTGTGGACGAGGCGCGTTCGCTCTTCAAAAAGATGTGCCTGAACACCCGCGAATACCTCGACCCGTATTTCGACCTCGACGGATATTTTGCATAATAACTGCCCTTCGTCGGGCAATAGTAAGGGGGCAACGGCTTAAAGCCGTTGCCCCCTTTCGCGCGCAGTGCGCGTTTATTTAATATATAGTTAAAGTTCGTTTTTGAATTCAACCGAGGCCGCGAAGGCGCAGTAAACGTGTTCCGCGCCCTTGTTTTTCAAAGTTTTCGCCGCCTCTTCGGCTGTCGCGCCCGTAGTCAGCACGTCGTCGACGAGAATAAAACTCTTGCCGGTAACGTCGGCCTTGTGCGCAGAAAAACAGCCCTTCAGGTTGCTTTCCCGCTCCTTCCTCGTCAGCGATTTCTGCTCCCCGGTCTCTTTTTTCTTTTTAAGGACGGGCAACAGCGGCAAATCCAGCCTGTCCGCCAGCTCCTTTGCCAGCAGTTCGGCCTGGTTGTAGCCGCGCCTGCGCTCGGCTCTGGCCGTCATCGGCACAAAGCACACGCCGTCGGCAATGGCAAACTGCCTGCATTTGGGTGCCAGAAGGTCTGCAAAGTAGTCCTTTAAATACGTCCCGCCGCGCTTGAACTTCATAACAAGCCCAGCGCCGCCGTCCCTATACACCAGGGCAGATACCGCCCTGTCGTATGCGGGCGGGTGCGCCTTGCACTCCAGACACACCTCGTTTACCGCCGTCTTTCTGCCGCATATGGGGCAGGTAGTGCCGTCGTTCAATGTCACGGTCTTGGCGCAGGACGGGCACAGGTTGGTGCCGTCAAAGGTTTCGCGGCCGCATATGTCGCAGGTAATGTTCTTCGGGAAGAGGCAATCGCCCAGCTCCCGCAAAAACTTGCTCATTGCTTTAAGTACTTTTTAAGTTCGTCTGCGCGGTCGCACTTCTCCCAGGGCAGGCCGTCTTTTCCGAAGTGGCCGTATGCCGCCGTCCGGAAGTATATGGGCGCGCGCAGGCCCAGCGTCTTGATTATGGCGTGGGGGCGCAGGTCAAATTCCTTAACCACAATGTCGGCAATGTCGCCGTCGGGCAGTCTGCCCGTGCCGTATGTGTCCACATAGATGGATACGGGGCGGCTTACGCCTATGGCGTATGATACCTGCAACTCAACCTCGTCGCACAGCCCAGCGGCAACCAGGTTTTTGCAGATATACCTGGCCATATATGCCGCCGAGCGGTCTACCTTTGTGGGGTCCTTGCCCGAAAAAGCACCGCCGCCGTGCGCGCACTTGCCGCCGTAGGTGTCAACAATGATCTTCCTGCCCGTCAGTCCGCTGTCTCCTTCGGGGCCGCCTATTTCAAACCTGCCCGTGGGGTTTATATAAAATTTGGTGTCGCCGTCTAAAAAGGAGGCGGGGATTACGTATTTGATTACTTGCTCATATATGTCAGCCTTGAGTTGCTTTTGGCTGACCTTTTCATCGTGCTGGGCAGATACGACCACAGCCTCAATCCTCTTGGGCGTTCTGCCGTCGTATTCAACCGTCACCTGAGTCTTTCCGTCGGGGCGCAGGTAGGGCAAAAGCCCGCTCTTTCTCACGTCGGTCAGCCTCTTTGCCAGCCTGTGCGAAAGGGCTATGGGCAGGGGCATAAGTTCTTGAGTCTCGCGGCAGGCATAGCCAAACATCATTCCCTGGTCGCCCGCGCCGATTTCTGCGTCCTCGTCGCTCTCGCCCTCCTTGGCCTCCAGCGACTTGTCCACACCCAGCGCAATGTCTGCGCTCTGTCCGTGAACGGCCACCGTTATTTTGCACTTATTATAGGCAAAATTGCCAAAGTCATAACCTATGTTTTTGATGGTGCGGCGGGCAATCTCCTCGTAGTTGACGTCTGCAAACGTCGTCACTTCGCCCATGATGAGCAGTCTGTTATATGCCGCACAGCACTCCACGGCGCATCTCGCCGCATGGTCGGTCGCCAGAATCTCGTCCACAATCGCGTCGGAAATGCTGTCGCAAAGTTTGTCGGGATGTCCCTCTGTAACGCTCTCGCTCGTAAAAAATTTCTTCATGATACTCCTTTGGTGTAAAGCGGCGCAGGCCGCATTCGCGGCCTGCGCCGCTTTGATTGCTTTAAATTATTGCCTTGAATGTTGTGATGGGGGGCAAAATAAAACCCGTCCGGGCTGTACCGGACGGGCAATTATCGGTTAAATTTTCCCATCGGTACGGCATCAGCACCTTGCAAAAAAGCAGGTTGCTGTGTGGTCACAGGGCCGATCCCTCGCACACTCTAGATGTTTACGCAAGATATTATACATACCTTGCCATTCTTTGTCAAACAAATTATTTGCCTTTGATTAATTTTATGTTAACGCAAGTGGTGGCTTGGCCGAAGCCATCCACTTGCCGTTATTTTCAGGAGCTAGCCCCTCTTGCCGCGATATGTTTCAGCCCACAATTAAGTAATCGCGGCAATTCACCCTACTGAGGCGCAGGTATGCGCAAATTGGGGCTTGCGGCGCGAAAGCGCGGTTTCGCTTGCAAACTTAATTCATTATATATTGTTTATTAAAATGTCGGGCCTTGTTGATTGTCATTTCTTTGTCAAACAAATTATTTGCCTTTGCCTTCAAAATATTATATAATTAAAGGCGCAATGGAAAAATGTATTCTCTGCCCCGTCAGCTGTGGCGCCGACAGGCAAACGACAAAGGGCTACTGCGGCGTATCTGGCGTTAAAATTGCAAAGTACTACCTTCACCCTTTCGAGGAGCCGCCCATATCCTTTTCAAATGGCAGCGGCTGTGTGTTCTTCTGCGGGTGCTCGCTAAAGTGCGTGTTCTGCCAGAACTACGAACTCTCCCGCGTTCAGCGCGGCAAAAACTTTTCTGTTAAGGAGCTGGCCGACATCTTCAGACAGCTTGAGGAGGAGGGCGCCGACAACATCAATCTCGTCAATCCCACACATTACGTGGCGCATATTGCCGAGGCAATGGCTTTATACCGCCCCAAAATCCCCGTCGTTTACAACACCCACGGCTACGAAAAACTGTCCACTTTAAAGCTGGCGGACACCTTTACGGACATCTATCTCCCCGATTTGAAATTTATAGACAAAACCCTTTCAAAGCGCTACACGGGCAAGGGAAATTATGCCGAATACGCCCTGCCCGCCATAAACTTTATGGCCCAAAAGCCGCTTAAAATGCGCGATGACGGCAAAATGCTCTCCGGTTGCATTGTGCGCCACCTCATTCTGCCCCTCGCCGCATACGACAGCGTGGAGATAGTCAAATTCATTTCAACTCTGCCCCGAACGGTGTACTTCAGCCTGATGAGCCAGTACACGCCCTTCGGCGACATAGAAAATTTTAAGGAGCTTCAGCGCCCAATAACCTCGCGCGAGTACAAAAAGGTGCTCGCCGCGGTGGAGGAGTTCGGGCTCAAAAACGTATTTTTACAGGATAAAACAAGTTCGGGCGAAGTTTTCATACCCGACTGGGATTTTTAAATGTTAGTTTCATTCGACGACGTAACTTTCTCCTACGGCGACAACTTAATATTTTCAAACGCCGCGTTTGCCATAAACGAGGGCGAAAAAGTTGCGCTCGTCGGCGCCAACGGCGAGGGCAAAACCACGCTCATAAAGTTGATTATGGAGCAGTTGACCCCAGACTATGGCCGGGTTATCCGTAAAAACGGCATATGTATTGGCTATCTTGAACAGAACGGCGGGTTGGAGGCGGCCGGCACCGTCTATGGCGAAATGCTCAAGGTATTCTCAAGCGATCTTGCCGCCGTGGAGAGGCTGTCGGAGCTTTCGCGCAAACTTTCGGAGTGCGACCCTTCTTCGCACGAGTACTCCGTCATCGCCGCCAAGCTTGAATCCGCTCAAAAGTACGTCGACGCGCGCGACGCCTTCAACGTCGACGTTAAAATAAAGCGCGTTTTAAACGGCATGGGGTTTGAAAGCTTTTACGAGCGCGAAATTGCCGGTATGTCGGGCGGGGAAAAGACGAGGCTCAAGCTCGCCCGCCTGCTTTTGGAGGCGCCCGATCTGCTCATCCTCGATGAACCCACCAACCACCTCGACATCGATACGCTGTTCTGGCTGGAGGACTACTTAAAGGATTTCGGCGGCGCCGTGCTCGTCGTCTCGCACGACAGATATTTTCTCGACAGGGTGTGTTCGCGCACCTTCGAGATAGAGAACAAGACGCTCTCAACCTATCCCGGCAACTACTCAAAATACAAAGTTTTAAAGGCCGAGCGCTACGCTTTAGCCCTGAAGGAATACGAAAGACAGCAGGAGGAGCGCGCCCGCCTTCAGACCTATGTCGACAAGAACATCGTGCGCGCAACTACGGCAAAATCGGCGCAGAGCAGGGTAAAACAGCTCGAAAAGATGGAAATTTTGCAAAAGCCGTACACGCCGCCCGCACCGCCCCGCTTCAATTTCACCTACACCCAGCCGCCCTACGAGCGGGTGCTTACCATAAAAAATCTTAATCTGTCCGTCGGCGGCAAAACGCTCATTTCGGGCGCCAACCTCGACGTTGTTCGCGGCCAGAAGCTGGCCATCGTCGGCCCCAACGGCGCGGGCAAGTCCACGCTCTTAAAGCGCATAGCATCCGGCGACCCCGCCATTGAGGAGGGCAGATACGTGCACTTTGCCGTGTATGACCAGGAGAACGCCAATCTCGACGGTCAAAACACCGTCCTTGCCGAGCTTTGGGAGCGGCACGTGGCCTACGGCCAGACGGAGGTTCGCGCCTCCCTCGCCCGTTGCGGCCTCGTGCCCGAAGATATGGATAAGAAGGTCAAAGACCTTTCGGGCGGCGAGCGCGCCAAACTGGCGCTGTGCGTGTTCGAAAACGAGCACGGCAATGTGCTGCTCATGGACGAGCCCACCAACCACCTCGATCTGCCCGCCCGCGAGAGCCTGGAGGAGGCGCTGAAGAAGTTCGACGGAACTGTAATCTTCGTCTCGCACGACAGGTATTTCATAACCGCCATTGCCGACAGCGTTGCAGAGATTGAAAATGGTTTGCTTACGGCATATTCGGGGGGCTACGCGGGTTACACCGCCGCAAAACAGGCAGCCGCGGCCGAGCAGAGGGCGCTTAAGGAGGAGCAGGAACGCAAGCTTTACGAGGCCGCGCACAAGGAGAGCTACCGCTCCAAAAAGGATCGTGCGCATGAGGCGGCCCGAAAGGCTAAAATTAAACAGCTCGAGGCCGACATTTCCGCCGCCGAAGGTCAAGAAGAGGCGCTCAATGCACAGCTTGTCAGCCCGGAAGTGCTCGCCGATTATAAAAAATCGGCCGAAGTTGCGCAAAAACTTGAACATATCCGCGGAGAAATCGAAAAACTGTACGCCGAATACGAACAGTATATCGGCTGAAAGGGATAGAGAGGTATTTTATGAAACAGGATAAAAATATAAAGCCGCAGACCGAGGCGGCCGCGGCCGATTCCGCAGAGGAGGAGGTGCGCGAGGTTCGTCACACCATCTCCAGCGAGGAGACATTCACCCTCGCCAAGGACATCTACGATCTGCGCTGTGTAATCAAAAAGGTGTACGCCAACCGCGCCCAGATAGCGCACAGGCTCAACATACTGTCGCTCGGCTTCTCACTCTTATTCACTGCGGCATATGTGGCGCTCATTCTCTACCTGGGCATAACCAACAGTCTCTCCCAGGGTTGGCAGATAGCCGTGTATACCATACTTGGCGTGTACGGCGCGCTTGTAAGTGCGCTCGTCGTCTGTGCGGTCATTGCCAATAACGGCACGGCCAAGGCCTATAAGCGCAACGGCAAAATTTTAAAGATGTTCCGTTATCTCGTGCGCGTGGCCTCGCTCGTCATGAGCATAATCGCGCTTTCCGTCGCCTTTTCGGACGGCGCGTCAGACTCTTTGAGCCTCGCCGTCAGGACGGTTGCGCTGATAATCTCCATTATATCCATAATACTCGCTTTAATACCGCTCATTTTCGGCGGGCTGGGCGGCGTTGCGCGCTGGCTGATGTCGCCCACAAAGGTCAACAAAAGGTTTTCGGCCGTCGTGCTGGAGTGGTACGGCTGTGCCACCGCGCCCACTTCGGCGTTCGCCTCAACGCAGAGGATAGAAAAATCCCGCCTCGATGACATCGGCCGCTGTGTGGACGCCTACATTCTGCCCGCACTCGGCAGGCGCAAGCTCAGTGCGGTAAATACCAACCGCATCTTCGCCACAATCGAAACGGCGCCCCAGGCCGACCGTCCCACGGTAGAGGGCATAATCAAAAACATCTTCGACTATGCCGTGGAGTGCAAGTACATATCAATTAATCCCTGCAAGGACTTGAAGCTCGAAGGCTCGATAGAGGTATACGAAAAGCCCAAAAAGGAGTCCTTCAAGGTGCGCCTGGGCAAAAAGATAGGCTCGTCAATTATAAAGCAGTTTCTGGGCGAGTCGGACGACAAGAAATAAGGCGCGTTATAACAATAATATACGGGTCAATACGGCGGCCGCGGGCAACAATGTTGCCCGCGGCCGCCTTTTATACAGTTAAAAATAAATCTGATTTAATTTTTATAAAAAACACGCCGCATTTCAGTTGACAATATCAAATTTATATGTTATCATATGAATAATAATTCATAAGTTAATAATTCGGGCGCCGTTGATATATCGGCGCACGCAGACAGGAGGAGAGTATGCATACAGATTCGCCCGCCGAGCGGGCAGCTCATGAGGAGCGCGTAAAGTACGCTGTGGAGGCCATGCCGTCGGAAGAGGAAATCGTCACAATGGCGGCGCGCTTCAAGGCCATTTCCGAACCTTCGCGCCTAAAAATTCTGCTTGCGCTGTCCTGCGGCGAGCTGTGCGTTGAGCACCTCACTGCCGCGGTCGGCGGCAACCAGAGCGCCGTTTCGCACCAGCTCAAGACGCTTAAGGACAATAAAATAGTCAAGGCGCGCCGCAACGGCAAGCAGGTGATGTATTCCATCGCCGACGGCCACATTATGACTATGATTTCAGTGGCAAAGGAGCATCTGAACTGCGATGAATAAGACAATAAAAATTGAGGGGCTCGATTGCGCCAACTGCGCGCGCGAGCTTGAAGAGGAAATTGTAAAACTGGACGGCGTGAAGGAGGCGGCAGTCGACTTCGTCGGACAGAAAGTAATAGTCGACTGCGACGAGGAGACGCTTAATAAAGTAATCTATTGCTGCAACCACTTCGAAGAGGTTAAAGTGATTGGGGAGAGGGAGGAAGTCAAGCTTCCTGCCGCCGGTTCGGCTGTAAACGGCAAGCGCATCAGAATCAAAAATCTGTGCTGTGCCAACTGCGGCAGGGAGCTCGAAGAGGAGCTCAACGCCATAGACGGTGTGTCTGCCACCGTCGACTTTATGAATATGACCGTCGTGCTTGCCGCCGACTCTCCCGAAGCGCACGACAGGGCAATCTACGCCATAACCCACTTTGAGGACGTGGAGATAGACGACGGCAGGGAAAGGAGCAAGGGTGTCATCCGCACCCACCTCAAAGAGATAATTCAGATCGCCATATCCGTCGTATTTTTCATTCCCGCGCTGATCATAGACTATGTCTGCGAGGGCAATATATGGCAGTATATCGACTACGCGCTCTATGCCCTGGCGTTCATTCCCGTGGCCTATCCCGTCATCTGGAACACCATCCGCAACCTGGCCGCAGGCAAAATTTTTGATGAAAACTTTCTGATGACCGTCGCCGCCATAGGCGCGATCATCCTCGGCATATTCACGGGCGACGGGCTGATGGAGGGCGTGGCCGTAATGTTGCTCTACCAGATCGGCGAGTTGTTGCAGTCGATAGCCGTCGGCTCGTCCAGGCGCTCGATAACCCGCCTTATGGACTTGAAGAGCGACACGGCAACCCTTTTAAAGGAGGGTAAAACAATAGTCGTCGCGCCCGAAGATCTGGCCGTCGGCGACACAATACTCATAAAGGCGGGCGAAAAGGTGCCCGTCGACTGCACGATAACAAAGGGTTCAACCGCACTGGATATGAAGTCACTGAACGGCGAGGCGCTTCCCCGCGAGGCGGCAGAGGGCGACGAAATCCTGTCGGGCTCAATCAACATCTCAAAGGTGGTGGAGGCCCGCGTGGAGCGCGCCTACAGCGACTCCGCTGTGGCTAAAATTTTGGAACTCGTTGAAAATTCCACCGCCCGCAAGGCCAGGCCCGAAAAGTTCATAACCAAGTTCGCCAAGTACTATACGCCAGCCGTCGTCATCGCGGCCGTGCTCGTCGCCGCCCTCGTTCCCACCATAATATGCGGCGTTCAGGGCGCGTTTATATGGGAGACTTACCGCCAGTGGATATACCGCTCGCTGTCCTTTTTGGTCATCTCCTGCCCCTGCGCACTCGTCATCTCCGTGCCCCTTTCCTACTTCGGCGGCATAGGCCGCGCGGCAAAGTTCGGTATACTAGTAAAGGGCTCAACCTGCCTCGACGAACTGGCCCGCGCCACAGTTGCCGCCTTCGACAAGACGGGCACGCTCACCGAGGGTACGTTTGCCGTAAAGAGTTGTTCGTCCGAGGAAGCGTTAAAGTTGGCCGCCGCGGCGGAAAAATTTTCCTCCCACCCCATAGCCGCCGCCTTTGCGGATGTGCAAACGCCTTACTCCGCGCAGGATGCGGAAGAAGTGGCCGGCCGCGGAGTAAAATGCAATATCAACGGTAAAAGTGTGCTTTGCGGCAACGCAAAGATGCTTGAGGAGGAGGGCATATCCTTTACCCCTGCAAACAGCGCCTCTACAACGGTATATGTGGCGTTGAACGGCGCATATGTCGGGGTCATCGAAGTTGACGACCGCATAAAGGAGGGCGCAAAGGATGCGCTTGTTCAGCTCAAGGCTTCGGGCATAAAGCGCACGGTAATGCTGACGGGCGACGGCGAGCGCAGGGCGCAGGCCGTGGCCGGCGAACTCGGCCTGGACGGCTGTGCGGCCGCCCTTCTGCCCGACCAAAAGCTCGAAAAGGCGCAGGCGCTCAAGGCCGAAGGCGGGCTGATATACGTGGGTGACGGCATAAACGATGCGCCCGTAATGACCGTTGCGAACTGCGCCGTGTCTATGGGCAAGGTCGGTTCGGACGCGGCCATAGAGGCCAGCGACATTGTGCTCGTCTCCGACAGTCTCGCCCTGCTTCCCAAGGCCAGGCGCATAGCAAAGGGCACGCGCTCGATAGTTTTCCAGAACATCATCGGCTCGCTTTTAATTAAATTTGCCATAATGATTTTAAGCATCGTCCTGCCTGATTTCCCGCTGATAGTTGCCATCTTCGGCGACGTCGGCGTAATGCTTCTGGCCATACTCAACGCATTGCGCACCTCATTTATAAAATAACGTGGCGTAGAAGGTGCAGAAAGTATCGTTGTGCAACCAATCGTATGATTTGTGCTTCCCGGAAAAAGTCGTGCCGACTTTTTCCGGGAAGCAATTTTTATGCGCGGGTGCTTGTCAAATGTTTGCTTTTTGGAGTTTTGTGTGGTAGTATAGGTGTGTGATTTGTGAAAAGGGCGTGAAAGCACCCGTTTCAGGTTACAAAAGACAAAACATTATGGAGGTTTTTATGTCTGAACAGACACAGCAGACCGAAACGGTTGAACAGCCCTCGCCCGAACAGCCCAAAAAATTCTGGGGCAAGGTAGACAACTGGTTCGGCATCACAAAGAGCGGCTCAAACTACCGCACGGAGATCGTGGCCGGCGTAACCACGTTCATGGCCATGGTCTACATCTTAATGGTTAACGCGGGAATGTTTTCGGGAGTCATTACCGATAGCTCCGATCCATACGGCGCCGCCTACATTGCAACAGCCATCGGTGCTATCGTCGGTACGCTCCTTATGGCGTTCTTCGCAAAAATGCCCCTCGCCCAGGCTTCGGGCATGGGCATCAACGCCTTTATCGTCTACACGCTTATTGTCAGCGGCACGGGTCTTACTTACGCAAACTGTATGGTATTCACGCTGTTAGACGGCGTAATCTTCCTCATTCTCACGGTTACGGGTCTGCGCAGACAGATCTTTGAGGCCATTCCCGCAGGCGTTCGTCACGCCATACCCGTGGGCATCGGCCTGTTTATCGCCTTTATCGGCCTTCAGCAGGCCGGCGTGGTTGTGAATGAGGATTCCACCCTCACCACATTTGTTTCGTTCAACCTTCTCGGCAGCACGCCCTTTGTGTCCTACAATGCCGGTACGGTTGGCGGAATGTTGCCTGCAATAGTTGCGCTTGTCGGCGTTCTTGCAATCGCCATTCTCTCCAAAAAGAACGTTAAAGGCGCCATACTTTGGGGTCTTTTGGGTTCGGCAGTGCTCTATTATGTACTGCTTGCGATCGCGTATGCGTGCAACGTCGCTGCCGCCGAGGCTGTGTTTGCAGACGTCACTATCTCCAATCCTTTCAATGCATTTGTCGCATGGGGCAAGGACTCCGTCGGCGCTGTGTTCTATGAGGGCTTCGACTTCTCCGCATACCTCGGTATCGAGGGCAACAACGGCGGTACGCTTGCCGTCGTGCTCATTACCTCGGCTCTCTCGCTGTGCATGATAGATATGTTCGATACCATCGGTACGCTGTACGGCGCCTGCTCCAAGGGTAACCTGCTCGATGAAAACGGCACGCCCATCCGCATGGAAAAGATGATGCTTGCCGACGCGATCGCCACCTGTACGGGCGCTATCGCAGGTACTTCCACGGTTACAACCTTTGTTGAATCCTCCTCCGGCGTCGTTGCCGGCGGCAGAACGGGCTTCACGTCTATGGTCACGGGCATCTGCTTCATCATTGCAATGTTCCTTTCGCCCATCGCACAGCTCATCCCCCGCTGCGCCACGGCCACGGCCCTCATCTGGGTCGGCGTCCTCATGATGAGCTCAGTTGTTAAGGTTGACTGGGAAGATGCGACCGACGCAATCGTCGCCTTTATGACCTTTATCGTAATGCTTTTGGGTTATTCCATCTCCAAGGGTATCGGCATGGGCATCATCACCTACATCATCGTCAAGGTGGTCACCGGCAAGGTGAAGGAAATCTCCATCCCCACATGGATAATCGGCGTAATTTTCCTTGCAACCTTCCTTTTAACCTGATATCGTCCCTGAAAAATTCGGGAATACGCGCCCGCGGCAACTGCCGCGGGCGCTTTTATCAGTTCCCAGTCATAAATTTTGCGCTTTATATTGAAATTTTGTAAAATAGGGATTATAATCATTATATACGCAAATAAGGTGGGACAATGAAATATATTCTCGCGCTCGACCAGGGCACAACAAGTTCGCGCGCCATTCTCTTCGATTGTAATGGCAGGGTGGCGGGCAAGGCATACCAGGAATTCAGGCAAATATATCCGCGAGCGGGATGGGTAGAACACGACCCCAAGGATATCCTGGGTTCGCAGGTGGGCGTAATTGCCGAAGCTCTGGTTCGCGCAGGCGCAAGCCTATCCGATGTGGAGGGGGTGGGCGTTTCCAACCAGCGCGAAACTACCCTCGTGTGGAACGCGCAGACGGGCGAACCAATTTACAATGCCATAGTCTGGCAGTGCCGCCGTACGGCAGATATGTGCGACAAGCTCAAGGAGGAGGGGCTGGACAAGCTCATCTACCAAAAGACGGGCCTCGTCGCCGACGCCTACTTTTCGGCCACAAAAATCAAATGGATTCTGAATAACGTCGCGGGCGCACGCGATCTGGCAAGGGCGGGCAGACTGCGCTTCGGCACGGTGGATACATACCTTTTATACGCCCTCTCCGGCGGGCGCATCTACGCCACCGATTACACCAACGCCGCGCGCACCATGCTCTTCAACATACATACGTTGAAGTGGGACGACGATCTGCTCTCACTCTTCGATATCCCGCGCTCAATGCTCCCCGAAGTGTACCCTTCGGGCTATGATTACGGCAGAACGGACGGAACTTTTTTGGGCAGGGAGCTCAATATCTGCGCCGTGGCGGGCGACCAGCAGGCAGCGCTCTTCGGGCATTTGTGCACCAACAAGGGCGATATAAAGAATACATACGGCACGGGCTGTTTTTTGCTGATGAACACGGGCAAGAGCCCTGTAGACAGCCGCAACGGCCTCATCACTTCGCTGGCGGCGGGCATAGAGCCCGCGCCCGATTACATACTCGAGGGTTCGGTGTTTGTCGGCGGCGCGGCGGTGCAGTGGCTCCGCGACGAACTGCGCGTCATTTCCACCGCCGCTGAGAGCGAGGAACTCGCCTTAAAGGTGCCCTCGTCCGACGGGGTCTATGTCGTTCCCGCCTTTACCGGGCTTGGCGCGCCCTATTGGGATGCCCGTGCCCGCGGCGCCATAGTCGGCATAACGCGCGGCACTTCGCGCGAACATATTGTGCGGGCAACGCTCGAAGGCATAGCCTATCAGGTGGCCGATATTGTGCGGGCAATGGAGCTCGACGCGGGCGTTAAGATAGCAGAACTGCGTGTCGACGGCGGCGCTTCGGCCAACAATTTTCTTATGGCTTTCCAGTCCGACATACTCAACTGCTCCGTTCTCCGCCCCGCCGTGGTAGAGACCACCGCGCTCGGCGCGGCCTATCTTGCGGGCATAACTTCGGGCATCTGGTCGGGAGTGGAGGAACTTAAAAATAATGAGCGCACCGAGCGCGTTTTTACTCCTTCAATGGGCGATGAGGAGCGCTCCCGCCTGCTTTCGGGCTGGCATACCGCAATAGCCGCCGCACGGTTGCGGCAAGGCTGAAGTTAATGCTTTAACCCCACAATATTGCCGCTCCAACGGCGCATAAATTATGTTTTAACCCGAAACCGCGCTTTCGGGTTAAAGGCCCCGATTTGCGAATCCTTTCGCCTCAGCGGGGTGAATTGCCGCGATTTAATAATCGTGGGCCAAAACAAATCGCGGCAAGCGGGGTTGGCCCCGCAGATAACGGAAAGTGGATGCCCTCGGCCAGGGCACCACTTTCGTTAAAGGAGTATTTATGTTTGATTGTATAATAATAGGTACCGGTGCCGCAGGCGTCTCCGCGGCGCTCACTTTAAAGGCCAGGGGCAAAAACTTTGCGCTTCTCGGCAGCAGGCAGCTTTCCCATAAAATTTCAGCCGCGGAAAAAATAAATAACTATCCCGGTCTGCCCGCCGTCGACGGCGAACAACTCAAAGCGGCCTTTTTAAGCTCGCTCAACAGCGCGGGCATACAGATTACTCCCGCCCAGGTCACGGGCGTGTACGATATGGGCGACCATTTCGGCGTGCTCTGCGGCAGTGACAGTTACGAGGCTAAGACCGTCATTCTCGCCACCGGCGTAGAGGCGGTAAAGACCATTCCGGGTGAGCTGGAGTTCCTCGGCCGCGGCGTAAGCTACTGCGCCACCTGCGACGGCATGCTGTACAGGGGCAAAAAAATTGTAGTCGTCTGCACCTCAAAGGAGATGGAGGACGAGGTTGAATATCTCGCCTCTCTCGCGGGCGAGGTCGTGTTTGTTCCCCTGTATAAGGGGACGGAAATTAAGGGCCAAAATGTGCGTTGTATCAATGATATGCCGCAGTCAATCGAGGGCGGATTGCGTGTTGAGCGCGTCGTGTTCAAAAATGAAACAGTCTCCTGCGACGGAGTGTTTATGCTCAAGGGCGCCATCGCGCCCTCCGCGCTCGTTCCGGGACTCAAGGCGGAGGAGGGGTATGTGGTCGTCGACCGCGCCTGCCGCACAAACTTGAGCGGATTGTTTGCCGCAGGCGATTGCACGGGCAGGCCGCACCAGTATGCAAAGGCCGTCGGCGAGGGCAATGTGGCGGCGCATTCCGTCTGCGATTACCTTGCAGGCAAAAAATAATTAATTTTGTAAAATCAGTGTTAAAAATGAGTTGACATAAAAAAAGCTATTTGATATAATCTTTTAGCATTGAGTTGTGCGTAGGAACTCGCCCGTGCGCTTGTTACGCGCGCAATATGCGGGTGTAGTTCAATGGTAGAACACTAGCCTTCCAAGCTGGTTGCGTGGGTTCGATTCCCATCACCCGCTCCAGTTTATACAGGCTCGCGGCGCAATGCTGAATATGCGCCTGTAGCTCAGTCGGATAGAGCAACGGCCTTCTAAGCCGTGTGTCGGGGGTTCGAATCTCTCCAGGCGCACCAAAAAATTTATGGCGGGCGTAGCTCAATCGGTAGAGCGCCAGATTGTGGCTC
>DVNU01000073.1 GCA_018714165.1 Candidatus Coproplasma excrementipullorum
TATTGAGATATTCGTCCTCCTTTTCAGGATGCTCATGCATGAGCTTGTTGAGCGTGACGCCCTCTATGTAGTCCATGACGATTGCCCACTTGCCGTCCACCACCTGAACAGCGTGTATTTTGGGTATGTTGAGGTCGGTTTCCTCAACCCTTGCCTGGTTGAGTGCTTCGTTTAAAATATCTGCCTTGGAATAGCCCGCGTCAAATTCTTTTACGGCATAATCGCCGTCGCGGTACAGTCTTTTGCCTGGCATTTCGGCAACAATAATCTTTTCGCTCATATCTTCCTCCTTAATTTTTACCGTAAAATGCATTGAGATACATCTGCTTGATTTCGCTCATCAAAGGATAGCGGGGATTGGCTCCCGTGCACTGATCGTCGAAGGCCTGTTCGGTCATTTCATCGAGACGGTCGAGGAAATCCTTTTCGTCTATGCCGTAATCTTTGATTGTCTTTTTGATGCCGACTTTGGCCTTGAGCTCATCGATGGCCTTGATGAGATTTTCAAGACTTTCGGAATCGTTCTTGCCCGCAAGACCTAAGCTTTCGGCTACTTCGGCATACCTGTGCAGAGTGTTGGGATGGTCATACTGCGAGAATGTTCCCATCTTTGCAGGAGCTTCGGCAGCGTTGAAGCGCAGAACTTCATCAATCATGAGCGCATTGGCTACGCCGTGAGGCAGGTGATGGAACGCGCCGAGCTTGTGCGCCATAGAGTGGCACACTCCCAGGAAGGCGTTTGCGAACGCCATACCCGCCATAGTTGCGGCATTGGCCATCTTCTCCCTTGCCTCCACGTCTGTCTGGCCGTTCCCGTATGCACGGGGCAGATATTCAAATATGACTTTGAGCGCCTGCTTTGCAAGACCGTCAGTGTAGTCTGTAGCCATCATGGAGGCGTACGCCTCGAGAGCATGAGTCACGGCATCGATGCCCGAAGCGGCCGTCAGTCCCTTGGGCGCAGACATGTGCAGATCGGTGTCGATTATTGCCATGTTGGGCATGAGCTCGTAGTCTGCAAGGGGATACTTGATACCCGTCTTTTCGTCAGTTATGACGGCGAATGGAGTAACTTCCGAACCCGTGCCGGCAGACGTGGGAATGGCGATGAAATAGGCCTTTTCACCCATCTTGGGGAAGGTGTAGACGCGCTTTCTGATATCGATGAAGCGCATTGCCATATCAAGGAAGTCGGCTTCGGGATGTTCATAGAGCACCCACATTATCTTTGCGGCGTCCATTGCCGAGCCGCCGCCGATGGCAATTATTGTATCGGGCTCAAACGCGCGCATCTGCGCCACACCCTCTAAGGCGCAGGCCAGAGTGGGATCGGGCGCCACATCAAAGAATGTCGAGTGCGAGATACCTATTTCGTCGAGCTTGTCGGTTATGCACTTGGTGAAGCCGTTCTTATATAAGAAGCTGTCAGTTACAATGAATGCCTTTTTCTTGTTCATGACGGTCTTTAACTCGTCGAGAGCAACGGGCAGGCATCCCTTCTTCAAATACACCTTCTGCGGTGCCCTGAACCACAACATATTCTCCCTCCTTTCGGCCACTGTTTTGATATTCAGAAGATGCTTGACCCCGACGTTTTCGGAGACGGAGTTGCCGCCCCACGAACCACAGCCGAGCGTGAGCGAAGGATTGAGTTTGAAGTTGTATAAATCGCCGATGCCGCCGTGCGAAGAAGGCGTGTTGACGAGTATGCGGCAGGTCTTCATTTTTGCCGCAAAGTAGTCGAGTTTCTCCTGGCTGGTTGCAACATTGAGATATACGGACGAAGTGTGGCCGTAGCCGCCGTCCGCAATGAGCTGTTCGGCCTTGGCAACGGCGTCCTCGAAGCTCTCCGACTTATACATCGCTAATACAGGCGAAAGCTTTTCGTGCGCAAACTCCTCGGAGATGTCCACCGACTGCACCTCACCGATGATGATTTTGGTGCTTTCGGGCACCTCGACACCTGAAAGTTGGGCAATTTTATAGGCGGGCTGACCTACAATCTTTGCATTGAGCGCACCATTGATTATAATGGTTTTGCGCACTTTGTCAAGCTCCTCACCCTTGAGGAAATAGCAGCCGCGGTATGCAAATTCCTTTTTAACTTTATTATAAATCTTGTCAGAGACAATGACAGACTGCTCGGAAGCGCAGATCATACCGTTGTCGAAGGTCTTGGAATGAATTATAGAGCTTACGGCAAGGTTGATGTCTGCGCTCTCGTCGATAATGGCGGGCGTGTTGCCTGCGCCTACACCGAGCGCGGGTTTGCCCGACGAATAGGCCGCCTTGACCATGCCGGGGCCGCCCGTTGCAAGTATGGTGTCGGACTCCCTCATCAGCATATTTGTCATTTCAAGCGAGGGAATGTCTATCCAGCTGATGATGCCTTCGGGTGCACCTGCCTCTACGGCCGCCTCATATACGACTTTAGCCGCCGCAATAGTGCTGTCCTTCGCGCGGGGATGGGGACTGATTATGCAGCCGTTCCTCGTCTTTAAGCAGATCAGTGTTTTAAATATGGCCGTAGACGTGGGGTTGGTAGTGGGAATGACAGCGCCGATAAGTCCTATGGGCTCGGCAATCTTCTTTATGCCGTATGCCTTATCCTCTTCAATGACGCCGCAAGTTTTTGTGAACTTATATTTATTGTAGATGTACTCGGCCGCATAATGGTTTTTGATGACCTTATCCTCAACAACGCCCATTCCCGTCTCTTCGACGGCGAGCTTTGCAAGGGGAATCCTCATCTTGTTGGCGGCGACGGCGCAGGCGAAGAAAATCTTATCGACCTGCTCTTGTGTGTAAGTCGAATAGATCTTCTGCGCGGCCTTTACCCTTTTGATCTCCTGCTCCAGCTTTTCCACGCTGTCGCAGATACCATAATCAAATTTGAACTGCATATTAAACTCCTGTAGAGAAAATTTATGACCAATTAATAGAGCGATTTTAGTTTAAGACAATTGCTTATCCTTTAATCGTTAAAATTATATCAATTTAAAAATGTGAGGTCAAGCGACTAAAAGTTCTTTTGAAAAGCTTTTTTAAAATGTTACAGACTACAACATTTAGATAAATTTTTACAAAATACCACATCTGTTAGTAAATAAGCTTGACACGCCGCCGCGCGCATGATACACTTGTGACATAAATTATTACAGAGGTCGACAATGTTTTTTGCCTTTTTGCAAAACTCAATAGACAGTTCGCGTTGACGACTGCGGATTGTATTCTGCAAGAAGGCTAGTTTTTCCGAATTTGATATTTTACGGCGGGATTACCTTTCCCGCCCTTTTTACTTTAAGCGCGGCTTTCCTGCCGCGCTTTTTTATGCTTTTTTATGGAGGTGACGCCATGTCTGCTATTAAAATCAACAATCTTTCATTTGCCTACGGGGACAATAAAATTTTTGATAATGTTACGCTCATTCTCGACACAAGCTGGAAACTTGGGTTAATAGGACGAAACGGGCGCGGCAAGACCACCTTTTTGAATATTCTTTGCGGCAGACTTGAGCATAGCGGAACAATTTCCTGTGATACTGCATTCACATATTTCCCTTTCGAGGTAAAAAATGACGACAAAACGGCCATAGAGGTCCTGAACGAAAATTGTCCCGACGCCGAGGACTGGCGCATCATGCGCGAATTGAATATGCTAAAGACCGACGAAGATGTGCTGTACAGGCAATTCAACTTACTTTCAGGCGGAGAGAGAACAAAACTACTGCTGGCTGCCCTGTTTGCCACGGAAAACAACTTCCTTCTGATTGACGAACCGACCAACCACCTCGACGCCCAGGGAAGGCGCACGCTCGCCTCCTACCTCAACATGAAAAAGGGATACATCGTTGTATCGCACGACAGGGATTTCCTTGACGGCTGTACAGATCACATTCTGTCTGTAAATAGAACGACGATAGACCTCACGCAGGGCAATTTTTCGACCTGGTACAAAAATTTTCTCAATCGCCAGGCCTTTGAAAAGGCACAGAACGACAGGCTTTTAAGGAACATTGACCACCTTTCGCGAGCCGCAGAGCGCACAGCAACCTGGGCCGATAAGGCAGAGTCCGAAAAATTCGGCGGCCCCTGCGACAGAGGCTTCCTGGGACACAAGGCCGCAAAGGTTATGAAGCGTGCAAAGTCTGCCCAGGCACGCACCGAGAGGGCGATAGAACAGAAGAGCCGTCTGCTGAAGGACAGCGAAAAGCCCGATGACCTTAAAATGCACCCCCTCACTCACAGTACAGAGCAACTGCTGTCATTGACAAATGTCACTGTTTTTTATGGAGACCACCCCGCCTCTCCCCCTGTGACATTCAATTTAAAGCAGGGCGAACGCATTGCTCTGACAGGCCCGAACGGATGCGGCAAGAGCAGTATTTTAAAGCTGGTTGCGGGTGAAAAAGTGCAATACAGCGGCATAATAACACGAGTGCCAAACCTTAAAATTTCATACGTGCCGCAGATTGCCGAAGGACTTAGCGGCACAGTGAGGCAATTTACCGCAGAAAACGGCGCGGACGCGAGCTTGTTCATGACAATTCTGCATAAGATGAATTTCAACAAGGACGAATTCGACAGGGACATGGCAGATTTTTCGCTGGGACAGAAAAAGAAAATTGCTCTTGCGCACAGTCTCTCGCAGAGGGCGCACATCTTTATTTGGGATGAGCCGCTCAACTATATCGACATATTCTCACGCATGGGCATAGAAAAACTTATCAAACAGTATTCGCCGACGATGATATTTGTCGAGCACGACTCAGCGTTCTGTCAGGCAATCGCCACACGGACAATCAGTCTGGAGCACAAATAATGAAATACGGTGCCGCTTGCGCGACACCGCCAATTAAATAAGCCAAAAAAGTGAGCACCTTATTTCAGTACACCCGTAATCAGATGGGGCTACTTACAATATTTTTAAATAGTCCAAACTTGCGGGCACATTTTGTTTACTTATTACTTTTTCTCATACAAGACAGCAATGTCGCCCTTCTTATTATAGGAAAAAATTGTCACTTCGCGCCCTATTTTGGCCTCGGCAAGGTATTTTATGTCTGACATAGTACTTTTTATTTGGTCTGTTGAGAAGCGTTTCATGTTGAGAAACTCAAAATTGCCGTTCGAATAAAAGAGCGCGATTGCGGGGACATTCTTTGACCCCACAGCCGTAACAATTGTATGCTTGATCTCGCAAAGGCCATCGTACTTAAGGCTGACCTTCTGCTGTCTGACGCTGGCCAGCACACGGTTTTCCGAAAGGGTTATCCCCTCCTCCTTCAGCACCAATTTATATGTAAGGACGTCGATTGCGGCCCAGACAATTCCTATTACGCCGACAGCCAGCAAAATTGCGGCGGGCACAGTCAGCGATATGACAAACAGCCAAACGCTCACACCGACCATTGCCACAAGTACAGTGAACAGCACTGCGAGACCGACGACGTACCCTCTTCCCTTTGCCCTGTAAACTTTTCTTCTTACCATAAAGCACCTCACACATTTATTTTATCACCCGCAGAGCACACAGTCAACCCTTTCCAAAAATTGTGGAATAACTCTCCTCTTGTATATTGTCAAATTGTATGATAGAATAACAGAAAAATCAAAGCAAATGCCGAACAGGTTATAAAAAGCAGATTAAAGTTCGCCAACGGAGAAATAAATATGAACGAAATTGAAATTGTCAAGCAAAATTACGATCTGAACGCGCAAGCCGAATGGGAAAGACTTGAAGGCTTTCATTTTGAGTTTGAGATAACAAAGTGCTATCTTAAAAAGTACCTGAAGGGCTCTACCGTTTTAGACATTGGCGGCGGACCGGGCAGATACAGTATTTATCTGGCCGAGCAGGGCTATGATGTAACACTGGTCGATCTGAGCGACGGCAACATTGCACTTGCACGTCAAAAAATATCAGAACGCAGCCTAAATATTAAAACACATGTCTGCGACGCCAGAGACCTGTCCGCCCTCAACCTCGGACAGTTCGACAATGTACTGCTTATGGGGCCGCTCTATCATCTTTCCGGTGCGGACGACAGACAAAAGTGTGTAAGTCAGGCTATGGTGCATCTCAAAGAGGGCGGCACACTGTTCGCCTCATTCATATCGATAACCGGCGGGCTCAATTATTATCTTGATGAGTGTCCCGAAAAGCTAATTAATGAACCAGCACTCGATCTGTTCGACAGAATGGAAAGAGATGAGTCGTGGAGCGGAATGGCCTTCACGCAGGCAACCTTTACAAACAGCGTTGAAATTGAGCCCCTCTTCAATAAATCCGGCCTGACAAAGCTTTCCCTATTCGGCCAGGAGGGCATAACGGGAACAAGATTGTCGTATTTAGAAAAGTGCTCTGAAGAGGTCAGGAACTTATATCTGAGCCTCTCATTAAGGCTGTGCGAGAACGAAAAATATTTTGCTTACAGCAATCATCTGATGTATATAGGCAAGAAATGAAACACTGAGTGCATCATTTATACATTTAATTTATGCCATAATTTGTTTTCCTCGCGGCAAATTCGCTTGACTTATATCAAAAATTAAATTATAATTTTTATCGTTATGCGGATATGGCGGAATTGGCAGACGCGCAGGTTTCAGGTTCCTGTGGGCGACCGTGCAGGTTCAACTCCTGTTATCCGCACCAACAAAAAAGAGGACAGCTTTTGCTGTCCTCTTTTTTGTTGGTATGAGTTTAGAGTACTAACAGGAGTTGAAGGTGGAGGTGCGAGCGAGAGCGAGCAGTTTGCGTGCGGAAAAGATATAAGAGCTAAAGTTTGCACGCAAACTGAACAGTGGTCACCCACTGTTCACCGGGGCGCGCCGCCAAAGGCGCAACTCCTGTTAAGGCAAGTTTAGAATACTAACAGGAGTTGTGGGACGAGTGAGGCAGCTCATAGAACAGTGGACACCCACTGTTCGTGCCGAGCGAGATTAGCAAACGCATAATATGTCCCGCGTTTGCGGTGACCGAGAATAGCGTTTCCCTTACGCTATTCAAGAAGGCAAGCATATTCCTCGCCGCACTCAAGCGGCAACTCCTATTATCCGCTTATCCGCACCATAGCAAAAGGGATGACTTTCAGCCATCCCTTTTGCTATGGTAAAGAGTTATTGTAAAACAATTAATTGATTTTTCTGATAGGTTGTCTTATAACGGTTTTTAGCTTTTCAACAGCACACTTGCGTGGATCAGATAAATAAATTTCGTGATGATATCGATTTTCGGTCACATCTAATTCGTAGCCATTCAATTGCATAAAGTCGTGCATAAGTGCAACTGTTTCAGGCTCATTGTCATAGCTGCCTATATGCATACATTGAACACATGTCCCTTCATTGTAGGTTAAAAATTCAACCTTTGAAAAATCAACACCCTTTTTCTTTGTTGCCTCCTGCACCGCCCAAACAAAATCCGATTTTTTAACAAAATCAGGCAAGCGGATAAGCGATATAAAATTAAAATTTTCCTTATGCGTATAATCTATTTCGTCTGAATCGTTTTGCCACCAAAACCCTTCAAGCGGAGGAACAACATAATCAAAGTACCCGTCAATTTTGTGGGAACCTTTATAACTCATTTTAATTGTAAAAGCAATAGCATATAAAAAACCTATTGAGTTTTTATACTCCCCGTTCTCTTCGTTCGGGTTGCCCTTACCTCTTACCGCCAAATAATTCATTTTAGGAATTACTACTATAGACGGCTTATTTTTAGGCATATAAAATTCTTTGTATTCCTTTTTATAATCAAATGCCATATTTATCACCCATTTTATTATTCTAAGTAATTTTATAATAACAAATATATCCAATTAATTCAAGCATATAATTACAAAAAAGCGATATGATTCCACAGGCAAGCGCGGCGGGGACAATATATAAAATTGTCCCCGCCGCGCATTTTAGGTTTGGCTAAGTTTTGGGTTATTACTTCATCTTCTGCTGTTTTACTTTATGGTCGATTATGTGGCGTTTGGCCATTTCATCGATTATATCTTTCGGCTCGATGCCAATTTGCACCATAAGCACCATAACGTGATACATCAAATCTGCAATTTCGAAGGTGGTTTCTGCCTTATCGCCGCCTTTGCCCGCGACGACTACTTCGGTGCACTCCTCACCCACCTTTTTCAGAATTTTATCTATGCCCTGCTCAAAGAGATAAGTCGTGTAAGACCCCTGCGGCTTATCCTTTTTTCTGCCCTCAAGGAGCGAGTACAGTCCATCAACGGAGAACTGTGGCAGGCTTTCGCTAGCGTACACATAGTCGTTAAAGCAACTGTCCGTGCCAAGGTGACAGGCGGGGCCGTCCTTTACGACTTCAACGGTCAGCGCGTCGCGGTCGCAATCGGTCTTGATATATACGATGTGCTGAAAATTTCCACTGGTTTCGCCTTTGCGCCACAGCTTTTGGCGACTGCGGGAATAAAAACAGGTTTTTCCCTCTTTGATGCTTATCTCAAGGCTTTCGCGGTTCATATAAGCCACCGTGAGCACTTTTTTGGTGTAATAATCGGTTACGACGGCGGGAATAAGTCCCCTATCGTCAAATTTAAGCTCGTCCAAATTTATCATAGTCTGACCTCTATTCCAGCCTCGTTAAGGGCGGTTTTAAGCTGTTTTATATTCGTTTCGCCGTAATGGAAGATTGAAGCGCCCAGTCCGGCGTCTGCATTTGTATTTTTGAAAAGTTCAATAAAATGATTTATTCCGCCCGCACCGCCGCTGGCAATTACGGGAATCGTGACGACACCGCATAAGGCGTTGAGCATCTCTAAATCAAACCCGCCCTTAACACCGTCGGTATCGATGCTGTTGACGACAATTTCACCTGCGCCGTTGGCCTGCCCGAACCTTGCCCACTCGACAGCGTTGAGCTCTGTCTCATAGCGGCCGCCGTGGCTGAACACCTTGAACTGACCGCCCACACGCTTTACATCCATTGAGAGAACGACGCACTGGTCGCCGTACTTTTCGGCCGCGGAATGTATCAGCGCGGGATTGGCAATTGCGCCGCTATTTACGCTGACTTTGTCTGCTCCGCACTTTAAAACGCGGTCGAAATCATCAAGCGAATTGATTCCCCCGCCGACAGTCAGCGGAATAAAGACGTTTTGCGCAACACGCCTCAATACATCGGTAAAAAGTTTGCGCCCGTCAGAACTGGCCGTGATATCATAAAACACGAGCTCGTCTGCGCCGCAGTCCGAATAGTACGCGGCCAGCTTTACGGGATCGTCAACATCTTTGAGTCCTTCAAAATTTTTCCCCTTTACCACCCTGCCGTCTTTTACGTCAAGGCAGGGAATAATTCTCTTTGCCAACATAAATCATTCTCCCGCAACTTCTATCGCACGCTTCAAATCTATTCGCCCTTCGTACAGAGCCTTGCCTACGATTGCCGCATAGACGCCCATATTTTTGAGTTGTTCAATCTCATCGATATTAGTTATGCCGCCGGAAGCTGTTATTTTAAGCGATAATGTGTGACATAGTACTTTATAAATGTCCAAATTTGTGCCTTTTAAGGTACCATCCCTGCTGATATCGGTGTAAATTATATTGTCTACACCCATATCCTGAAGGGCTCTACAGAAGGAAATTGCATCGGTTGCGGTCAACTCCTCCCACCCGTTGACGGCAACTTTCCCCTGCTTTACATCTACTCCCACAGCGATTTTATCGCCGAACTTTGCAACCATTTTGCTTACAAAATCGGAATTTTTAACGGCGGCCGTGCCTAAGATTACGCGCCCGACGCCGCAGTCGAGATAGCTTTTAATCCGCTCCTCGGTGCGTATACCGCCGCCGACTTCAACAAACATTTTACATCTTTTTACAATATCTTCAATTGTTCGCGCATTGTCGGCGCGGCCGCTGCGCGCACCGTCTAAATCGACGACGTGCATGTATTTTGCCCCCGCCTCGCAAAACTGCTCTGCCGCGGAGAGCGGAGTGAGCAAATATTTTTTTGCGCTGGCGTATTCGCCGATGGTCAGCCTGACCACCTGCCCCTCTATTATATCTATTGCGGGAAAAATCAGCACAATTTTTTACCTACCTGTCGCGAAAGTTCGACAAAGGCTTTAAGCATTTTGAGCCCGACCTCGCCGCTTTTTTCCGGGTGAAACTGCGTGCCAAACACGTGACCGCGCGCAACTACGGCAGCAACATCAGCGCCGTAATGCGAAGTCGCCACCAGGTCACCCCCGTCAGAGCAGACCGCGCAGAACGAGTGAACGAAATAGACATAGTCGCCGCCGTGCGTGTACTTAAGCAATGGGCAGTCATCCCTTTGCAAATCGAGGCTGTTCCAACCCATATGGGGAATTTTCAGTCCGTCGATATACTGCGAGAGCGGACGAACCTCGCCGCCTATCAGTCCAAGACCTTCGTGTTCGCCATATTCATATGACCTGTCAAACAGAAGTTGCATGCCAAGGCATATGCCCAAAAGCGGCTTGCCGTTGAATGCAAGATCTTTAACTGCTTTGTCCAGCCCGCGCTCTTTGAGCTTATCTGCCGCGTCGCCAAAGGCGCCGACGCCTGGAAGAATGACCCCCTCCGCGCCGCAAATTCGGGCGACATCGTCGGTAACGATGCATTCGGCGCCAATTTTTTTCAACGAACTGCTCAGGGAGAACACATTTCCCACGCCGTAATCTATAATCGCAATCATAAAATTCCCTTGCTCGACGGCACGCCGCCGCCCACGACCCGCGAGGCCGCAGAGAGAGCTCGCGCAAACGCCTTGAATACACATTCAATGATGTGGTGAGTGTTTTTGCCGTACATCTTTACGAGGTGAAGTGTAATTTTTGCCTCACGTGCAAAAGCAATGAAGAACTCCTCGACAAGTTCGGTATCAAATAGCCCCACAGCCTTCTGTCTGACCTCGTCGCTGTCGTCCGAAACCTTTGCACTGTCTATCTGCACATCGTAGTTGAGCGTACCGCGGCCGCTTATATCAATTGCGCACAACACTAAAGCCTCGTCCATCGGCAAAATTATATGAGCATAACGCGCAATGCCGCGCTTGTCGCCTATGGCCTTCGCAAAGGCCTGACCCAGAGCTATGCCGACATCTTCAACCGTATGGTGAAAATCGACTTCGACGTCACCGACGCACTTAAGCCTGAGACCAAATGAGCCGTGGCAGGCAAAGAGTTCGAGCATGTGGTTTAAAAATCCGCAGTTTGTGTCTATGCTGTAGTCGCCGCCGTCGAGGTCGAATTCCAGATTTATATCAGTTTCGCGCGTCTTGCGCACAATGCTTGCTTTCCTCATTTTGTCTCCTTTAGGATACCGTCAATTGCCTTAAGCAATTCGGCCGTCTCCCCGTCTGTTCCAACGGTTATGCGCACAAAATCTTTGATGCGCTCGTCTGAAAAATGTCTGACAAGAACGCCGCGGCTCTTGAGCTGTAAATATAGCTCTTCGCCACCCATTTTCGGGGTGCGGGCGAGCACAAAGTTTGCCGATGACGGCAAAACGTAAAAGCCCCGCTCTCTGAGACCGTCTATAAGATGTCCGCGCGTTTTTACAATGCGCGCAACCGTGCTTTTAAAGTACTCGTCGTCCTCAACGGCGTTTTTGGCGAGGAGCATAGACAGAGTATTGACATTGTACGGGTGGAAAGAATATTTAATCTTCTTAAGGTCTGAGATGAGGCCGCTGTCGGCGACAACAAAGCCCACCCTTGCGCCCGCCAGCGAGCGCGACTTGGAGAATGTGTTTACAACAACGAGATTGTTATATTTTTTTATGAACGGAATGGCGTTTTGACCGAAGAAATCGACGTAGGCCTGGTCTACTATGACAATATTGTTCCTGTTGTTGACGATTATCTCTTCAATTTTATCGAGGCCGAGCGCTATGCCCGTCTGGGCGTTGGGGTTGGCGATGACGACCGTTCTGCCCGCGCCAAAATATTTTGAAGGGTCTATTGTAAAATCATCCTCAAGCGCAATGTGCTCTGAAGAGCAATCGTACATATGCGCAAACACGTCGTAAAATCCGTAGGTGACGTCGGCGTAGCATACGCCGCTCTGTCCATATGCCTGAAAACAGAACGCCAGCGCCTCGTCAGAACCGTTTGTTGTCAGCACATTGTCGTCGGCAACTCCGTAGTAATCGGCAATTGCACGCACAAGCGGCTTACATTCGGGGTCGGAATACCTCTTAAGGTTTTTGAGAACATCACTGTCGATGGCGGCAACCGCGCGCGCCGACGTGTAATAGGGATTTTCGTTAGTGTTCAGTTTTATATAGCTCCTGTCCTGCGGCTGTTCGCCCGGAACATAGGGAGCTATGTCGTTAACTTTCTGACAAGCAAATCTGCTCATTTTTCCATCCTTACAGATACGCTCTCCGCGTGGCCCGTCAGGCCCTCCGAGCGGGCAAATTGAATGATATCGTCCGCGCTTTGCGTCAACTTATCCTTGGTATAGTATGCATATTGCACAGTCTTGATGAAATCCTCCACGCCGAGCGGCGATGAGAATTTTGCCGTGCCGCCCGTGGGCAATGTGTGATTGGGCCCTGCGTAGTAGTCGCCGACAGGTTCGGGCGTATTGTAACCGAGAAAGACCGAGCCGGCGTTGTTGACCTTTTCTAAAAGTTCAAGGGGATTGCGCACGGCAAGTTCAAGGTGCTCCGGCGCAAGCTCGTCAGAAAGTTCAGCCGCCTCGTCGAGACTGCCGACGACTATCAGTTTACAGTTGTTGCGGATTGAAACTTCGGCGATGGATTTGCGTGCAAGACTGTTGAGCCTCTCCTCAAGCGCAACAGACACTTTGTCGGCCAGTTCAGCGCTGTCGGTTATTAGCACGGCCGTTGCCAGCTCGTCGTGCTCGGCCTGCGAAAGCAGGTCTGCCGCAACGCACTGAGCGTCGGCGCCGTCGTCGGCAATTATCAGAATTTCAGAGGGTCCCGCAATCATATCTATGCCGCACACGCCGTACACAAGTTTTTTTGCAGTGGCTACGAAGATATTGCCGGGGCCCGTTATCTTATCCACCTTTTCAATCGTCTGAGTACCGTAGGCAAGCGCGGCAACGGCCTGCGCCCCACCCACTTTGTACACCTCGGACACTCCCGCTATCCTTGCGGCGACGAGCACTTCGGGCCTGACGCTGCCGTCCGAAAGGGGCGGCGTGACCATAACTATTCTCTTTACACCCGCAATCTCGGCGGGAATGGCATTCATAAGCACGGTTGAAGGGTATGCCGCCTTGCCGCCGGGCACATACAGACCGGCGCTCCTGAGCGGGGTGACTTTCTGGCCAAGCACATAGCCGTCGCCTTTGATTTCAAAGCCGTCTCTGACCTGTGCGCGGTGGAAAGCGCGGATATTTTCGGCAGAGCGCCGCAGTATACCTTTGTACTCCTCTCCTACCTGCTTTTCAGCCAGTGCAAATTCCTCGTCCGTCACGGCAAGCTGTTTGAGGGACGCCTTATCAAATTTTAAGGTGTATTCAAAGAGAGCCTCGTCTCCGCGCGCCCTGACGTCTGCGATAATATTTTTAACCGCCTCTTCAACGGCCGACGTGTCGGTAATCGAGCGGTTGAGTATTTCATCTCTGTTGTTTTTGTTATAGACTATAGGCTTAATCATTGCTAACCTCGTCGTTTAACTTGCGCACAAGCGAAAGTATTTCAGCATTTTTAAATTTATATGCGGCTTTATTGGCTACAAGCCGCGCGCTTACGGGAAAAATTTCGGCAAAAACCTTTAAATTGTTCTCGCGCAGGGTCGTACCCGTCTCGACTATATCGACTATGACGTCGGACATTCCGAGTATTGGCGCCAGTTCAATTGAGCCGTTGAGCTTTATGACCTCGATGTCCCTGCCCAGCTTTGAATAATATTTTTTTGCCACATTTACAAACTTGGTGGCTACGCGCAGGGGACGGGAAGTGTCGTCGTACCAGTCGCACTTTGCGGCTACGCACATCTTACACCTGCCCATCTTAAGATCGGCGAGTTCATACACATCTGGTTCGCCCTCTTCAATGATGTCCTTGCCCACAACGCCTACGTCGGCGGCACCGCGCTCGACATATACGGCTACATCTGCGGGCTTGACCCAGAAATAACTTACGCCCCCTTCCTCGTCGCGAAAGACGAGTTTACGGCTGTTTTCGTTGTATGCGGAGCATCTGTAACCGACGCCCGCCAGCATGGCGTAGGCTTTATCGCCCAGCCGCCCTTTGGGCAGAGCAATGTTTATCATCGCTTACCTCCACGTAAATCTACTGTTTTGCCGAAGCGGAATAACTGCGGAACTTCACGCGAAATTCTTACACTCTTCCCCTCATCAAGCAATGCGCGGCTGCGCTCCAGGGCGTTCAGCTGACTCTCATCGTCGTAGAGAATAAGGAAGTCGACAAAATTACCGTCGGGACGAAAGTATCTTTCCAGTTCATCCATATACAGCGCAAAGCCTATAGCGCCGCCATTCTTGCCCATTTTTGACAGGAGTTTATCGTACCGCCCGCCCGAAAGAACGCGGCGGGGCACGCCGCCCACATAGCCGTTGAATATCACGCCGTTGTAATAGTCGGCGTTGTTTGCAATAGAAAAATTGATATTTATGGCCTTGCCGCAACCCAGCTTATTGAGCACGGCAACAAGTTCGCCCAGTTCTGCGGCAGAGCGAGCCATCTCATCGTTTACAGCGCAATCCTGCGCCCGGGCGACGGCCTCAGCCGCGTCACCGCCGATATTGACTACACGGGCAAAAATGTCTATATCCTTCTGCGAAAGCCCGTTCTGAATTGCAAATTGGGCAAAGTCGTGCACATTTTTGCCTCGAAGATACGAATAAACCCTGTCCTTCTTTTCGGCGGGAAGATTAAACGCGGCCATTAGGCCTTCCGTGTACCCCATATGGGACAGATCGAGAAGATAATCGCCGCTGACGGTAGAAAGAGTATCCACCACCAGACAGGCGACCTCGGCTTCGCATGCGCGGTCGATATTGCCCACAACTTCGACACCCGTCTGGTTGATGTCGCGGAATTCGCCGCCGCCTGAGCGCCTGTAGACCTTTTCGGCATAAAAAAGCTTATCAGTCTGCCCGCAGCACTGAATGTGGCTTATGACAGACAGCGTTACGTCGGGGCGCAGCGCCAGAAGCCTGCCCTCGGCTCCGCTGAAGGTTATGACGTTTTTGCTGATGAGAAAGTCGATATTTTCAAGATAGAGAGAGTAGTCCTCAAAGCAGCCCGGTTTATAGCGCTTATAGCCCCTGCTCTCATACAGGGAGGCGAGCTCCGATAAAATGGCGTCCTCCGCCTTTAAATTTGTCATTGCTCTTTACCGTCGTAGTCGATAAATTTTTTATAGCCTCCGCTGCCATGGGCAATGGAGCGCGAGATGCGCGACAGCGTAGTGCTTGAGATATCCGTTTCAGCAATAATCTCGTTGTAAGTCTTTCCCTCAAGAAAAAGTTTTGCCGCATAGGCGCGCTGGGCCATCTGCTCCACCTCTTTATAGGTGCACAGATCATCGAGGAGGGCCTTGCAGTCCTCCCTCGTCTGAAGTTTGATGAACAGGTCATAGAGACCGTTAACCTGAGCGTTGTTGTCCTTCATTTTTACCATCCTATTTTATCTGTTATTTTATTATACTTTAATACAGTAAAGAAGTAAAGCATTTTGAACTAAAAAATAACGGAAATTATAATTTTCCGCTATTTTTTACCAAACATATAATAATTAATGATTAATAAAACTTTTATTTGCAATATTTCTTTTCAACAGCGCTAATCTTGTCCACTCTGCGCTGGTGGCGACCGCCCTCAAACTGAGTAGTGAGGAAGGTCTCCACAATCTCCAGGGCATAGCCTACGCCCACAACCTTTTCACCCATGGCCAGCATATTTGCGTCGTTGTGAAGGCGGGTAAACTTGGCGCAGTAACTGTCGTGGCAGTGCGCACACCTGATGCCGGGAACCTTGTTGGCGACTATGGAGACGCCTATACCCGTGGAGCAGACGACGATGCCCCTGTCGCAACTGCCGTTGGCAACAGCCTCCGCCGCGGGAAGGGCAAAGTCGGGATAGTCGCAACTGTCAAAACTGTCGGTGCCGAAGTCTACGTATTCATAGCCGTTCGAAGAAAGATATTTTATTATCTCCCTCTTGAGATTGAGTGCGCCATGGTCGCACGCGATTGCAATTTTCATATGTTTTACTCCTCGTACTTTAATATGTAATTTTCAATAATGCTATTGCAGGCGCGCACAAGAATGTCGCGCGTCAGCCTGTAGACTTCCACTCCCGCGCCGTAGGGGTCGGGAACCTCGCCGCCGCAAAACTTGCTTATGCAGACGACGTTCCCGCAGTCCTCAAGCATCTGCCTGTGCGCCTCGGTCATTGTTATGACGAGCACACTGCCGTCGATGAGCTTTTGCGAGAGCTGGCGGGAGACAAATTTATCTCTTACAGGTATACCCGCCTCACCCAGCACAAGTGCGGCGTTGGGGTTGATTTTTGCACCCGCCTGCGCATGAACGCCGCAAGAGGCCACGTCCCACCACTTGATTTTGCGCCTCTTGATTTGGGAGCGCGCAATCATTTCGGCCATGGGACTGCGGCAGGTATTTCCCGTGCATATGAAAAGTATCTTCTTTCTCTTCATCTTAACCACACGCCTTTGTAAGTCTGTTCATAACGCCCACCATTACGCCGTCCTGCTTTTTCGGAGCGACGGCTATGATTATGTCTGCAATGCGTTCGCCCTCGCGCAGTCTGTCGTAGAGGTTGGCGGCGACGGCATTTTCGTCCCCGCCGAGGCTTAAGATTTTGGCATCGCCCATGTCGCGCGCGACTTCGTCGTCGCACATTATGTACGCCCTCTCGCCCCGCGCAGTCAGCCACTTATACTCTTCGAGCGCCTTAAAGCGGTCGTCAAAAGCAAACAGCGCCGTTCTGCATCTGGGGGAATAGTGTTTATATTTCATTCCCGGCGAACGCACGCGTTCGCCTTCAACCATATGATATTCGTCGCACTCGCCCGCAACCTGCGCGACCATGTCGCGCGTGACGAGACCGCTCCGCAGTACGCAGGGCACAGGGCCGGTGCAGTCGAGAACGGTACTCTCAATGCCACCCGAACACTTGCCGCCGTCCAGAATAAGTTCTATTTTGCCGTCGAGGTCATCAAAAACGTGTTGGGCAGTGACGGGACTGACGTGCTTGGAGATGTTGGCGCTTGGCGCGGCTATGGGTAGGTTGACATACTTTAAAAAGCGCTGGGCGCCCTCATGCGAGGGCACGCGGATTGCAAGCGTGTCCAGCCCGCAGGAAACTGTGGGGCAGACTGCCCCTCTGCTCCTGTAAACCATCGTCAGCGGACCCGGGAGAAAGGCTTTGGCCAGCAGGACGGCATAATCGGGAATATCCGTGACGAGTTGCGAGAGGTCGTAATCTCTATGCACGTGCACTATGAGCGGATTGTCTGACGGCCTGCCCTTTGTAGCATAGATGAGCTTGACCGCCCCGTCGTTCAGGGCGTTGGCGCCCAGGCCGTACACCGTTTCTGTGGGAAAACCCACCAGGCCGCCCTTTATTATGATATCTTTTGCAAGTCCCAGCGAGTGTTCGTCGATGGGAAGAATTTGGGTTTTCATATAAATTCAGATATCAGAAGGGAGGATCGTCGGGAAAGTCCTGCGCGGAATACTCGCCATCGGGCGGGGGCGGCGGAACGTCGCCATCGCCGTTATCGTATACGGGCTCCTGGATTTCGTCGTTGGGTTCGGGATTGACGAACTTTGTCAGCTCGCCCTTGAAGCGCAGTTTTATTCTGTCCAGACCGCCGTTACGGTGCTTGGCAATTATAAGATCGGCCATGCCCTTGACGATGTTGTTCTTTTTTATCTCCTCGTCCGTGGCAGTTACGTCGGGACGATTGATAAACATTACTATGTCGGCGTCCTGCTCTATCGCTCCCGATTCGCGCAGGTCGGAGAGCTGGGGCTCCTTGGTCTGCATACGACGTAACTGTGAAAGGGCGATGACGGGAACATTGAGCTCCTTGGCCATGATTTTAAGTTCGCGGGTAATTTCGGCCACTTCCTGGGTACGGTTGACTTCGCTACTCTTATTGCCGCTCGACATCAGCTGTATGTAGTCAATCATCACAAGATCGAGCTGACCATTGTTTTTGGCCTTTATGCGGCGGCACTTTGAAAGTATCTCTGCGGGCGTTACGCGCGACGAGTCGTCTATATTGATTCTGCACTTGCGCATCTTTTCGCTGGCTTTGGCAATCTTTTTCCAGTCGTTGGGCGAAAGATTGCCCGAAAGCGCGTCTGACATCGACACGTTGGCATAGCTGCACATCAACCTCTGGACTATCTGGGTTTCCGGCATTTCGAGCGAGAAAACTGCACACACCTTGTCATTGTTGAGCGCGGCGTTTTCGATTATGTTCATCGCAATCGATGTCTTGCCCATGCCGGGGCGGGCAGCTATGACTATGAGGTCGGTTTTTTGCAGACCGTTCGTCAGTTTGTCCAGACGGGTAAAACCCGTCATTACGCCGCGGTATGCGTCCTTGTCCTCTGCGAGAAGCTGGAATTTATTTATAACCTGGTCGATGGCGTCGCTCTCGCGGATGTCCTTTACGGAGGATGAATCGTTTACGCGCGAGATGTCATACACCTGACTTTCGGCGTACTGGACGCTCTTTACGCTGTCGTCGCTAGTCTGCGCAAACTTTATTATGTCGCGCGCGGCGCGGATGAGCCTGCGGTTGACAGAATCGCGCCTGACAATTTCGAAATAATGATTATAGTTTGCAGACGACGGCGTGTTCTGCGTCAGCTCGGTGAGGTATGTTACCCCGCCCGCCTTTTCAAGATTGCCCTCCGTCTCAAGTTTGTCTATGAGCGTGACCAAATCGACGGGGCGGTGCGAGTTGTAATTCATCTTCATCGCAGACAGAATGTACTGGTGCGACTCCTGATAAAAATCCTCCTCGGATAGCTTTTCAAGCACGTCCGGCAATATTTCGTTGTCGATAAGCATACAGCCCAGAAGCGCCTGTTCGGCGTCCAGATTGTTGGGCATTACATTAGTTTTGTCAGGCATAGTACTTTATAAACCCATTAATTTTTCAAATTCGTGCAAAGTATTGTCGAATTCAGCCATAGCAAATTCAAACGGAGCGGAAGTTGTAAGATCTACACCCGCAAGCTTTAAGAGAGATACGGGGTCTGTGGACGAACCGCCCGAAAGGAATGCGAAGTAATCTTTTACAGCACTCTCCCCCTCGGTCAAAATCCTGTTGGCGATATTCATCGCAGTGATTATGCCCGTTGAGTATTTGTATACATAGAAGGCCGTATAAAAATGGGGAATCCTGCACCACTCGCATGAGATGTTGTAGTCGTGCTCTATGGCGTCGCCGTAGTAGCGCTTGTTGAGGTCTGCGTACATTTCGCACAGGTTCTCCTTTGTGAGGGGCTCGCCCTTTTCCACAAGGTCGTGCGCCTTGAATTCAAACTCGGCAAACAGAGTCTGTCTGTGCAAGGTTGCGCGGATGGTATCGAGATAGTAGTTCAACAGATATTTCTTTAAATTATCATCCTGCGCCTCTTTGAGCATGAATTTGAGCAAAAGCACTTCGTTTACCGTGCTTGCAACTTCAGCTACAAAGATGCGGTAGTCGGACTTTGCATAGGGTTGGTTGCTAGAAGAGAAATAGGTATGAAGCGAATGCCCCATCTCGTGTGCGATCGTGAACACGTCGCTGAGCGTGGGCTGGTAATTTAAGAGCACGAAAGGATGAACGCCAGTAACGCCCGTAGAATAGGCGCCGCTGCGTTTGCCTTCGGTCTCCTCAACATCTATCCAGCGCTCGTCGTGTCCGCGCTTTAAAAGGGCCTGGTATTCCTTTCCAAGAGGCGCGAGGCCCTTTATCACATAATCATAGGCCTCGTCGTAGGTCATTTTGAAGTCGACATCTGCCACAAGCGGAGCATAGATATCGTAAAAATACAACTTGTCATAGTCTAAAATGCGCTTTCTGTCGGCAATGTAGCGGTGCATTGCGGGGAAGCTCTTCTTCACAGAGGCGAGCAGATTGTCGTAAACCGCCCTGTCGACATCCTCTTCGAAGAGCGCGCGCTCAAGGCAGGAGTTGAATTTATAGGCTTTGCTGTAGAATACATCCTTCTTTACGTTGCCGTAGTAGGTGGAAGTGATTGTGTTTATGAGGCTCAAATAGGCACCGTAGTACTTTTCGTAGACCTCCTTCCTCTTCTCCCTGTCAGACGAATGGAGCACAAGCCCGTACAGGCCGTGCGAAAGCTTTACTTTTTTGCCGTCGAGTTCGATTTCTGGCAGGGGAAGGTCGGCGTTGTCTATCATGCCGAAAGTCTCTTTGAATGTGGAAAAGGTTTCACCCGCAAGGGCGATGAGCTTTTCCTCGCCCTCGGAGAGAACATGAGGCTTGCGCTTTACAAGCTGTTTGAGCTGGTAGTCGTAGTCTGAAAAATTTTTATCGGCTATGAGGCTGTTGAGGTACTCCTCGCTCTGCGATGCCATTTCGGGCTCGTAGAAGGCCACTTCGGCCGAATATCTGGCAAAGAGCATGCCCACTTTGCTGTTGTATGAGGTATATTTGGATATCCTCGCATCCTCATCGTGCTTCATATACGCGTATACGGCCAGCGCCTCGGCCAGCTTCATAAACTCATCGTTGGCCTTGAGAAAACTTAAAAGCTCCTTCTTGTCGCCAAGCTTTCCCGCATAGCGCGAAAAATTGAGTGAGGACAGTGCACGGTCGTAGTCCTTTTCCCACGCTTCGTCCGTGGGATAGATATCCTCTATGGCCCATTTGTATTGCTCTTTAACTTCACTTCTCTGCATTGCTGTGAATATGCCTCCTGTTGACAAAATTGGCGTATAGCCCTTAATTTTTATTTGAATGAATGGGCGCGGGAATGAGTCCGCCCCTTCTTATAAACTTGTTTGCCGACTGGTTATGCACGGGCATAACGGGCGCTCGGCCCAAAAGTCCGCCGAAATTGACCTGATCACCAACATTTTTGCCCGGAGCGGGAATAATCCTGACGGCGGTAGTCTTGTTATTTATCATGCCTATGGCCGCCTCGTCGGCGATGATGGCGCTGATTGTGTCGGCCGTAGTGTCGCCCGGAACGGCTATCATGTCAAGGCCAACCGAGCAGACGGCTGTCATGGCCTCAAGCTTGTCCAGACAGAGCACGCCCTTTTCGGCCGCCTCTATCATTCCTATATCCTCGGAGACGGGTATAAACGCACCCGAAAGGCCGCCTACGCGCGAACTTGCCATGACGCCGCCCTTTTTGACAGCGTCGTTGAGCATTGCAAGACAGGCAGTTGTGCCGTGCGTTCCCACACATTCAAGACCCATCTCCTCAAGAATCTGCGCAACCGAGTCGCCGCGCGCGGGGGTGGGTGCGAGAGACAGATCGACTATGCCGAACTCGGCACCGAGACGCTTTGCCGCCTCCTTGGCAATCAGCTGACCCGCCCTGGTTATCTTGAATGCCGTGCGCTTTATCATCTCCGCAAGATCGGACAAATCGGCGTCGGGTATAGCCTCGATGGCGTGTTGAACGACGCCTGGGCCGGACACGCCTACATTTATTACAGTGCCGCTCTCGCCCACGCCGTGGAATGCGCCCGCCATAAAGGGGTTGTCCTCCACCGCATTACAGAATACGACGAGCTTGGCACAGCCGAAGCCATCCCTGTCGGACGTGGCAGCGGCTGTGTCCTTGATAATCTCGCCCATAAGCTTGACCGCGTCCATATTTATGCCGGACTTGGACGAGCCGACGTTGACGGACGAGCACAGCCTTTCCGTCGAGGCGAGAACCTGGGGAATACCGCGTATAAAAGTCCTCTCATAGTCGGCCATGCCCTTGTGTACGAGCGCCGAGTAGCCGCCGAGGAAATCAATGCCCAGCTCCTTCGCCGCATCGTCCAGCGCCCTGCCGATGAGCGCGGCCTTGTCCGCAAACGGGGCGGCAATGAGACTGACGGGCGTGACGGACACGCGTTTGTTGACAATGGGAATGCCGTATTCGGCCGAGAGGTCGGCAGTAACTTTTACTATATTTTCGGCTTTTTTGCAAACGGTATCGTACACACAGCGCGCGGTCTCCTCCGCAGTGGCGCGTATGCAGGGCAAAAGCGATATACCCATGGTCACGGTGCGGATATCCAGATGTTCGCGCTCAACCATCTCTATAGTTTCGAGTACGTCTTTATAATTGAACATCTTATCCCCTTATATGCTGTGCATTGCGTTGAAAATATCTTCGTGCTGAATGTGAATGGACATACCAATCTTTTCACCCATGGCGCGGCACTCGTCCGCGAGGGCGGCAAGCTCGATACCGGCACGGCTGACATCGACCAGCATTATCATGGCAAAGTACTCATCCATAATTGTCTGGCTGATGTCTAAAATATTTACCTTCCTCTCGGCGAGGAAGGTGGAAACCTTTGAAATGATGCCTGTTTTGTCCTTTCCGACGACGGTGACAACCGCACGCATAGCAATATCTCCTGTAAAATTAAAATTTATATTGTAAATTCATATCAAGCGCCGCACCCCGAAAAGACCGAGG
>DVNU01000006.1 GCA_018714165.1 Candidatus Coproplasma excrementipullorum
ACTTCGTTTTGAAATACGTTCTCTTTGACGATACGCTCACTTGGGAGCGTGATATACAAAATTATTCTGCGCCGCCTCTGCGAGGGTACGAGCCGCATTATATATGTTGAAACGCGGTTGAGATAACGGCGACCGCGGCACGGGCGGGGCGTTTGCCTGCTCGCCCCGCCCGTGCGGGCGTGCTGTAACGGGTGGACGACACCTTGTACGGCGGCGCGCGGAGCGCGCCGCCGCTCGTAAAATACAAGGTGTCGTCTAATGCTCTCTCGCCAAAATTCGAGAGAGGAAAAAGCCCAAAATTAAAGGAAAAAACCTTAAATGGGAAAGTCGATTTCGTTCGGCGTTTGGCTGGAACAATGGTTCGAGGTCTACAAAAAGCCGAATTTACAACCGAATAGCGTTCGCAACATAGAGCAGATTTTGCGCTTACATACTCCCGCGTGGCTCAAAGCCCTGCCTATGGCTAAAATCACGCCCTTTGACATAGACAAAGCCCTTTCGGAAATTCCGTTAGGGCGTACCCGCGTTTACGCTCGGCAGACTTGGAACAACGCTTTCAAAAAGGCGTGTAAACTCGGCTACATAGTGCGTAATGTAATGGAGCTTTCCGACCCCGTGAAATACCGCAAACAGCGCGGAAACGCCCTCACGATAGCCGAGCAAGCCGATTTTTTGAAAGCCATACACGGCAAGCGCATTGAGTGGGTAATGCTGTTTTACCTCTATACGGGCGTTAGACGGTGCGAGGCTTTAACCCTGCAATGGGACGATATAGACTACGGCGAGGAGCTTATTTTGATACGCGGCACGAAAACCGCCGAGAGCTACCGCCATATTTTGTTGACCGACCCCGTCAAGGCGATTTTGAACGAACAGCGCAAGCAGAACGATAGCCACAAGTTCCGCGAGGGTATAAGCTACCCGCCCGAAATTGTGTTCCCGTTCAGTGCAACTGAGATGAGCCGCACGTTTAAAAAGGTGTGCCCAGCTCACCATTTGCACGACCTTAGGCACACTTTTGTTACCAGATGCGCGGAGTGCGGCGTTAATATAAATGTCTGTCAACAGCTTGTGGGGCACTCAACGCCCGATATGACAATGCGCGTCTATACGCACGTTTTTGACGAGTTTAAGCGCAAAGAGGCGCTAAAATTCACTATTTTTCCCGATTTTGGCAACAAAAAAGACGGGTAGAAAACTACCCGCCTATGGCGCAGAGAGAGGGATTCGAACCCCCGTACGTGTTCCCACGTAACACGATTTCGAGTCGTGCGCATTCGACCACTCTGCCATCTCTGCACGACTTAAATATTTTATAACATACCGAAAAAAAATTCAAGCATTTTTACATTGCAATTGCGAAAATTTTATTTTTAATTGCCGGCCGCCCGATTGCGCACTATAATCCTTGTATTCCTTATAAGTAAGGAATTATGGTTTGCGCACGCCGAGTATGTGTATGCCGCGGGCCCTGGCGTAGTTATATGATGAAAGCGGCCGCATAAACGCGTCGTATGTGTGTGCGGCGACATATATTTTCCCATTGCGCACTGCAACAACCACGGGCGAATGATAGTAGTCTCCCGTGGCCGTGCCCAGCTGAACTATGTCGCCCACTTCCAGTTTGTCAAGCGGCGCGTTTTCGGCAAACGGGCCATCGGCCTCGTTAGACGTCAAAAAGTTATACAGATACTCCACGCCCGTCCAGGCGGGCGCACGGTTATTTATATCTATGTAATACCACCCGAAAGTTGGCGTATAATTCATCACGCCCGCACCCGCATATATACACTGCGAGGCGAAGTTTGTGCAGTCGCCGCCGATATTTTCAAAGTTATAAAATCGCGGATTGCGCCTGAACGCCCACTTTTTTGCATATTCAAAGGCGGCCTGTCTGTCATACTCAATAATTTCCATATTATATATTATGAAAAATGCAACTGTGTGTGCGCCCCGCTTGTGCAAGCGGGGCGCATATGTTATAATAGATATATGAAGATTATTGACGCGCACGCACACGTTGTGCAGTATATTGCAGGTTTTACCTCCCGCGGCGAGCTTCGCGGCATAGGCAAAGGCATGGCGCAGTACGCCGACGGCACAAGTTTTCAGATGATCCCGCCCGAGATGGGTGAATACGGCGCCTCGCCGGAGGCGCTTTTAAAGGTGATGGATGAAAACGGCGTGGAAAAGGCCGTGCTTCTGCAGGGTCAGTTTTTCGGTTTCCAGAACGAATACACCGCCGAAGCCATTGCTAAATATCCGCAAAGATTTACGGGCGCGGCGAGTTACGACCCCTTCTGCGCCAAGGCAGAGGAGGTTAAGCGCCACCTTTTCAAAGAGCGGGGATTCAAGGCTGTAAAGTTCGAGGTCAGCAACGGTTCCGGATTGATGGCATATCACGGCGCGATCGACTTGAACGGCGAACTCATGAATGAACAGTACAAATTTGCCGCCGACAACGGCCTCACGTTTGTAATTGACATTGGCAGACCGGGAAATTGTTGCTGGCAGGTTGAGGCGCTTGCTGAGGCGATAAAAAGATACCCGCAGATGACATTTGTAATCTGCCATCTCCTCGCGCCCCAGCGCACTGATGAGGAGCTTTTAAAGCGCACGTTGGGCCTGTTTGCCCTGCCCAATGTATACTTCGACCTCGCGTCTTTGGCCTCCAACCAAAAGCCCGAAGTTTACCCCTACCCGACTGCGGTTGAACATTTAAAAACGGCAAAGAAAGAGGTGGGCGCAGACAGGCTTATGTTCGGCACGGACATGCCCTCTAACCTCTGCCGCGACAGCTACGCCCACTTAAAGGACTATATTATCGACAGCGGTGTATTTAATCGGGCCGAGCTTGAGGATATTTTCTATAACAGTGCCGCAAAGGTCTACTTCGGCGAGTGATAATATTTTCGCTCTTTTCTTTCCTGTCATTTCGACTGGAACATACGAAGTATGCGGAATGGAGAAATCCCCCAAACGAAGTCAAGTAACCCCTTTAGTCCGTCGCTTCGCTCCGAGATTTCTCCACGTTGGTCGAAATGACAAAAGGGGGCGCAATTTCTGTCCTTTGTCATTCACATTTCAATCTGTTGTATGGCCAAATATTCCCGATTTGTCATTTCGAGCGTAGCCGAGAAATCTATCTTGTAGAGTATGGTCGACTTGCCTGTCCGTATGGACTTTTTCTCGAAAATTTAACCATATTGATAGATTTCTCCGCTTCGTTCGCTATTGCTCTCTACGGTTTTGCGGGTTACAGTTATCATTTCAATTATGCTCCATAGTGCCGCAAAAGCGGCGCTGCGCTTGCCCGAAATGACGGGCGGGGAGTGGAAAAAATTTAGCCCCCAGGCGCGGAAAAATTTTCCGCGCCTGGGGGCTATTCATTATTAACATCAAATATCAAGGCGTAAATCTCTACCGAATTGTCCACCTTGTGTATTGAAGTAAATAATGTCGTGCCTCTTGGTTTGGAACTGTTCTACATCTCTCACGCCATAGCTTGTTGGATAGGAAAGTTTCAAATAATTGGTTCCATATTCATAATAGGCGGGGAAGGAGTAGCATATTACAGTGTATACTTCAGATTTTTGTATTAGAGAATATCCAGCTTGTGATTTATATCGATATTGTTTTTTTCTCACATTTACAGAAAATTCTAAATCTTCAGGATTTATAGAAACTATGTCCACGGTATAATTTGAGGTTGTGTTTGTATGATTTGCAGCTAATCTTCCAAGACCTCTTTCTGTTGCCTCAAAAGTTTCTTTTTCAACGTCTATATGCGACTCCACGGTGGCACGCTTCTGAGCATCGAGTTCCTGTACGAACAGGCCCGCCTGAAAGTATAGTTTGTCGTGTAACATATATAAATCTTCATACTCCTGCTGAGTGAGGGGGTATGAGAGTATGTAGTTACCGTAATACCCTGCCGGCGATTCGGGCTGGGTGGAGATATACAGCCTCGTCGTGTCGCCGTCCATAATATAGGCTACCGTCTCGCAGGAAAGTTCGCCGCTCTTTATTTTCTCAATGTCATATCCCTCACGCTCTAAAAAAGTGTAGGGAATAGGTGATTCTGAATTCCTTATCTCATAATAATAAAAATCGGTATCTTCATGATAATAGCTATTAACATACTCATCACTTATATCGTCGTAATAATCGCTGTTCAGCACGGCGTTTAAAATGCCGCTGTACTGTGTGACGGGCTCATCAGAATCATTATCTGTATTATCTTCGTCATTCTGATTGCCGTTATTGGCGGTATTGTCTCCGTTTTGCGTGGAATTGCCGTCTGTGGAGTTATCGCCGCCAAAGTCGCAGGCGGGAAGAATAGCGGCTATGCTCAGCGCCGTTAAAAGTGCAATAAAAGCTGTAACAAATTTTTTCATACTGTAGTCTCCTTTTTCAGGGCAATTAAAAAAGCGTGTCTCCAACCGGAAACACGCCCTGCACAGTATCTCCGATTGCTGCGACACAACTTTCCTGTACAATGGAAAATAGAGATACGAAATGCCTATTCGTATCCATTGTACAGATTAATTAAGTTGTGTCGCAGTTTCAGTATATCACGGAGGCCGTAAAAAGGCAACCCCGCGCGGAGAATTTTATATGATTAGCAAAATTTATTTATAACTATTTCAATAGCCTCTTTGTCCGTCGCTACCGCTCCGAGATTTCTCCGCTATGGTCGAAATGACAAAGAGGTGGTCGAAATGATTCCCCCGTCATCTTGAGTGGAGCGAGGAGCAATATGCGACGATCGCAATCGAAAGATCTGACAGGGAATTAAGCCAAGCAAGATACTTCGGCTTCTCTCAGTATGACAATGGGCAGCGACGGACAAAGGGAGTACGCGGGCGAGTGCGGCGGACAACGGGATGTATCCGCGACCTTATTATAACTTTAACTTATACCCCGTATAAAAATTTAGAATATTCATCTTAATGCATAAAATTTGTATATAATTTAAAATTATGCTATACTTAAAGGGTAGTTATACAAAAATTTGTATCTATGAATAAAATTTAAGGCATAAATGCCATAAGGAGTATAAGTATGACATATGTAGAGCAGGTGCTTGAAAACCTTAAAAAGCGCAACCCCAACGAGCCTGAGTTCCACCAGGCCGCAACCGAGATTTTAACAACTCTCGCACCCGTAGTCGAGGCTCATCCCGAATACGAAAAGGCTGGTCTTTTAGAGAGATTTGTCGAGCCCGAAAGAGTGATTTTGTTCCGCGTTCCCTGGGTGGACGACAACGGCAAAGTTCAGGTAAACAAGGGCTACCGCGTTGAGTTCAACAGTGCAATCGGCCCCTATAAGGGCGGTCTGCGCTTCCATCCTTCCGTAAATCTTTCCATTGTCAAGTTCCTCGGCTTTGAGCAGATTTTAAAGAACAGCTTAACCGGCCTGCCCATCGGCGGCGGCAAGGGCGGTTCGGACTTCGACCCCAAGGGCAAGAGCGATAGGGAGGTTATGGCCTTCTGCCAGAGCTTTATGACCGAGCTTTATCGTCACATCGGCGCGGATACTGACGTACCCGCAGGCGACATCGGCGTGGGCGCAAGGGAAGTAGGTTTCCTCTTCGGCCAGTATAAGAGAATTCGCAACGAGCACGTAGGCGTGCTCACGGGCAGGGGCCTGTCATATGGCGGCTCACTCGTAAGAACGGAGGCAACGGGATACGGCCTCGTATATATCACCGAGGAAGCTCTCCGCGTGCGCGGCGATTCTTTCAAGGGCAAAACGGTCGTCATCTCCGGTTCGGGCAACGTTGCCATCTATGCCTGCCAGAAGGCTCAGGAGCTCGGAGCAAAGGTTGTGGCTATGTACGATTCCAACGGCTACATTCACGACCCCAACGGCATCCAGCTCGATGTTGTTAAGGATATAAAGGAAGTAAAGCGCGGCAGAATCAAGGAATACGCCGAAAGGGTAAAGGGCTCCAAGTATTACGAGGGCTGCAAGGGCATCTGGACGATCCCCTGCGATATTGCTCTTCCCTGCGCTACCCAGAATGAAATTGACAAAGAGGCCGCTGAAATCCTTGTGCGCAACGGCGTTGAGTACGTTGCCGAGGGTGCAAACATGCCTGCCACTATCGAGGCCGTTGAAGTATTCCAGAAAGCGGGCGTTGTATTCCTTCCCGGCAAGGCGGCAAACGCCGGCGGCGTAGCAACTTCAGCGCTTGAAATGGCCCAGTCCTCCGGCAGGATGTTCTGGTCGTTCGAAGAGGTTGATGCAAAGCTCAAAAATATTATGGTCAACATCTACCACAACATTGACGACGCGGCCAAGAAGTACGGCTACGAGGGCAACTATGTAATGGGTGCCAACATTGCAGGCTTTGTAAAGGTTGCAGATGCAATGATGGCTCAGGGCGTTGTTTAATTGAAATTTTCATAATTAACACTCCTTAACAGGGCGGCGGAACAAGAAAGTTGTTCCGCCGCCCTTATGCTGTGTGCCGGCAAATTTCAGCGGGGCGCGCCATTCGGCGCGCCCCGCTGAATAAAATTTTATAAAATTATTGACAAACAATAATTGAGGTGCTACAATATTATCGTAAAACAATAATTTTAAGGAGACGGTGTCGTGAAAAAATTCAGATATTGCGGAGAAGCAGTCCTCGCACTTTTTGCCGTGGCGTGCATTATATTTGCAGTCTGCGGCCCGCAGGGGCAGAGCACCTTTGAAATTATGTCTGCGCCTTTCGTTTCGGCAGGCGACTTCATACGCGTCATCAGCCTCGGCGGCAACATTGCGGGCGGCTGGTGCCTGTACATATTCATAGGCATATTGCCGCTCATCTTTCCAATAGTAAAAACCATTATAAAGCGCAAAGTTTATTTTGGTTGGCTGTTGTGGGCGGCGCTCTGCGCGTATACCTTTATAATGCTGTATATTCTCATCAACCTCCATCTTCTGAGGAACGAGATATTTACGGCGCAGGAGGAGTATAACGCAGTCTATTTACAGGCAATAGTTCACGGCGCCTGCATAATCTGGTATGCGCTCGCGCTCTTATGTGTGCTCTTCGAGTGCGCAGGTCTTTTAAAGGCAAAGAGCGGCAGTTCATATGTGTTTGCACAGATAATATTGTACGTCATTGCAGCATTATATATCTTTTTGGCCTTCTATGGCTCGGTTGTGGCCGCCGCAAACGATATCGCCGCCGTCAATGAGGCAACGTTGGGGAATATCAATGTTCCGCTCAATATCTTTGCGGCCGTGTTCTCCGTGATTATGGATGTTCTGCCGTCGGTAGCAACTGTAATTCTGCTCTGCATATGCGCAAGGTTTATCCGCGATTTAAAGCGCGATAACTTTAGTCCTGAACGCGTTGATGAGCTGAATAAAATAATTGCTCTATCAAAAATTTCCATTATCGTCACGCTTTCCGCAACGATAATAAACAATATTGTGCAATTGGCCCTTTCAAAGTGGCTGTTGAACGTCGGCTTCTCGCTTAAAGTTTCGCTGTCGTCGTTGTCCGTTGTGTGTCTTGTAATAATTGCCGCGGGCGTGTTGAAGCGCGCTATTGAGGCAAATGAAGAGAATAAACTGACTATTTAGTATGGCAATTGTAGTTAAGCTTGATGAGGCGCTAAAAAGGCGCGGGATAACTTCCAAGGAGCTGTGTGAACTTGTGGGCATAACCGAGGCTAATATGTCAATACTGCGCAGTGGCAAGGCAAAGGCGGTGCGTTTTACCACTCTGAACGCCATTTGCTATCACCTGCAATGCACTCCGGGGGATATATTGCAATTTGACGGAAAGGAGATTGACAATGATTAAAAAGTTTTTAATGCTTGTATTTGCAGCGGCGATGATGTTGAGTTTTGTCGGCTGTTCGCTTGCCCTGCCTGAAGGCGAAGTGGAAGACGGACAACAGGAACTGACATTTACTTACGATAAAATGGTCGGGATGTTCGTCGTCGTGTACGACGGGCAAACGCCGTTAACGCCTGTAAATCTTGAGAGTGACGATGCGATAAAATATTATTTAGCCCAAGAAAAATACGCTCAGGATAGCAACTCTACATATTTAAAGACGGTTATGGGCAGGGAGGTGTTTTCAAACATCTCGTGCGAAATTGCAAGCCTTGACAGCGGTGACTGCCTTTCCCTGCAGATGGATATGCAATATACCCACGAACTTGTAGGCGCTTTGGTGGCGGTTTACGGCGTGTATGAGGACAGAGAGACCAAAGAATATTATGCCGAAGAGGGTGGCAATATGTATACGTTGGGCGAGATCGACACAGGTGCAACGATAGAACAGACCCTCACGGCAAGTTCGACAGACGCGGACGGCGAGGAACAAATTTCCTACGAGTGCAGTGTGCACATAGATTTTACGCTCGTAGACAACCTTACTTCGGTCAGATTGATTCAATTTGATGCAAGCAACAATGTTCTTGCTACAGATATTCACACCTATGGCAACGATAATAGGTATGTAGCACAGGAAAATTGCGCCTATGTGGTCATTGAGGAAAATTACGGAGTTGTGTACGACTACCAGCTCAGCACCGTAAAATATGAGGGAATGACCTATCAGACGAGGATAATTTTGGACAGGCCTTTGGGGCAACAGTCGCAGACGGTACTCTTTTGTTATCCTGCAGGCGACGGATTTATCGAAAGCGATTATATTTCTGTGACGTTTGAATAGTTACTGACTGATATTATTAATTTTTCAGGTTAAGGGCGGGCGCGCCATTCGGCGCGCCCGCCCTATAAATTTTACTCTGTCAATTTAGTTGACTAAAGTGCGCGGATATTATAAAATAATACTATATAATTTAAAGGCGGAAAAATTATGCGGCTTGTAATCAAGGTGGGAACTTCCACGCTGGCGCATTCTTCGGGCAAACTCAATATAAGAAGGGTTGAAGAATTGTGCAAGGTAATAAGTGATTTAAAAAATGCGGGGAATGAAATTGTTCTCGTCTCGTCAGGTGCGATTGGAATGGGTGTGGGGAAACTTAATCTTCCCGCCCGTCCTTCGGATATGCCCACAAAGCAGGCAGCCGCCGCTGTGGGGCAGTGCGAGCTGATGTATACCTACGATAAACTTTTCTCCGAATACAATCACACCGTCGCGCAGATTCTGATCACGGGCGACGACATTGAAAATGAGGGCAGGCGCCTGCACTTCATCAATACAATGGAAAAGCTCTTAGAGCTCGGTGCCCTTCCAGTAATCAACGAAAACGACACTGTGGCCACGGCCGAAATAGCGGTAGGGGATAACGACACGCTTGCCGCAATCGTGGCGGTCAATATTAAGGCGCAACTTCTCGTTCTACTCACTGATATAGACGGTCTGTATTCTGCAGATCCAAAGAAGGACAAGACGGCAAAACTCATACCGATAGTTGGGAACATAGATGACAAAATAATATCGCTCGCCGGCGGGGCGGGCTCGTCGCTCGGTACTGGCGGCATGGCAACAAAAATCCACGCCGCGCAGATCTGTACCGAGAGTGGTACGGATATGATTATCGCCAATGGTTCCAATCCTCAGATCCTATACAACATCTTAGAGGGGGAGGGTAGATTCACATATTTCAAGGGTAAAAGATTATGACGACTAAACAGATTTTGGAAAATGCCGCAAAACAGAGAAATGTTCCGGGACACTTGTTTGCAAGCGCAAGAAACGCCGCATTAGGCTTCATTGCAGACTATTTAGAGAGTAGTATGTCTGACATACTAGCCGCAAATAAGCAGGATTTGGATAATTTCAGCAGTACTATGTCAGACGTAATGGTCGACAGATTGCGCCTCGATGAGGGCAGAATCAAGGCTATGGCGGACGGCGTGCGCGCAGTCGCCGCCCTTCCCGAGCCCGTCGGCGAAATTATTGAAACGTATACCCGCCCCGACGGGCTGGAGATAAGCAAAGTGCGGGTGCCCCTGGGCGTGGTTGCCATTATCTATGAAAGCCGCCCCAACGTCACGTCGGACGCCGCCGCGCTCTGTCTGAAGAGCGGCAATGTGTGTGTATTGCGCGCAGGCAAGGAGGCGCACGCTACGGTTTCGGCCATTGTTGCTGCTATGCGAAAGGCAATAAAAAAGGTGGGTTTCCCCGAAGATTTTATTAACCTCATCGAGGACACCTCGCGCGAGAGCGCAAACGAACTTATGAATGCCGTGGGATTTGTTGATCTGCTTATTCCGCGCGGCGGTGCGGGGCTTATAAAGGCTTGCGTGGAGAACGCCAAAGTCCCCGTAATTCAGACGGGCACCGGCATCTGCCATATATTTGTAGACAGCTCTGCCGACTTCGACATGGCTCTCAGTATCATCGAGAACGCAAAGTGCAGCCGCCCTTCGGTGTGCAATGCCATGGAGGTCTGCCTTGTTCACGCCGATATTGCAAAACAGTTTTTACCCCTGCTTTATAAACGGCTTGTCACCGACAGGGATATTAATAAAGTCATCTTGAAACTCGACGAAAGGGCTTGTAAAATTCTCGGCGGTCAGCCTTTCTGCGAGAGGGCGGGAGAGTATGACTTCGACACCGAATTTCTGGACTACAAAATGGCCGTAGCCGTTGTTGATGACGACATTCAGGCCGTTAACCATATTGCCGCCCATTCCACGGGGCACAGCGACTGCATAGTCACCTCCAACGAGAGCATTGCTTCACGTTTTGTCATGGATGTGGACAGCGCCGCAGTGTATGTAAACGCTTCAACGCGCTTTACTGACGGCGGCGAGTTCGGTCTGGGCTGTGAAATGGGAATCTCTACCCAAAAGTTGCATGCCCGCGGGCCCATGGGGCTCAAGGAACTCACAACATATAAGTATGTTGTACGCGGAAACGGCAACATAAGATAATTTAATAAACCATATTTAATAATTTGTGGCGTTGTTGGCACCTCTAATTGTTGACAACGCCATATTTATCTGCTAAAATTTTCAACGGAATAACGGCTGATGAGTGCATAAATGCACTGTTTCATAATTGTTGTTGATAAATCTGTATTATTTTATAAATATGACATAAAACCCGTAGCAAATAATTAAAAATCCTTATATAATTATAAGCGCAATGCGGCGGTTGATATAAAATAAAGGGCGCCGCCAATGAATTTTTATTGCGGAGGGTACCCGAAGATGTTAGAAGTATTTATCACCTCACTGAACGCCGTTGTTCCGATAGTCTTATTGATTCTTTTAGGGTATCTTTTAAGGCGTTTTAACTTTCTGAACGACAATTTTGTGTCGATGGGCAACAAGTTTGTTTTCAGAGTGTGTCTGCCCTGTATGTTGTTCATAAATATTTACGACAGCATGGACAGTTTTGATATCGACTGGGTTGTCGTTGCATATTGTGTAATTATAATTTGCGTAATCTTCGGGCTTGGATTGCTCACCGCAATCCTTTGCACAAAGGAAAACAGGCGCAAGGGTGTAATACTTCAGTGCACTTTTCGCAGCAACTTTGCAATAATCGGCCTGGTGCTCGTTGAAAGGTTGGGCGGCGATACCGCTATTGCCGGAATAGTTTCGGCTTTCTCCATTCCCGTATTCAACATACTGGCTGTCGTGGCGCTGTCTATTTTTGTTAGCGGCGAGGACGAAAAAAAGCTCGATGAAACCAGTTTGCAGGCAAACGCTTCGGGAGAGGCGGTTCATCCTGTGCATAAAAAGCGCAATATAGGCGGAATTCTTTTAAATATCGTCAAAAACCCGCTTATTATCGGCGTCGTTCTAGGCCTTGTATTCGTCGGGATACGCGAGCTTGAGCGCGCTGTCTGCGGCGGCGATGTGCCTTTCCGTTTCGATACGCAACTTAAATTTCTCTATGAAGCCGTGTCTGATCTAAAGTCTATAGCTTCGCCTCTGGCGCTTGTCGTTCTCGGCGGACAGTTCAAATTCTCGGCCGTCAAGGGCATGACAAAGGAGATTGTCGTCTCCACGCTGTGGCGCATAGTGCTCGCCCCCGTAATAGGCATAGGAATAGCCGTACTTTTAAATACATACACAGATTGGTTCAATATAAGCAACAATGTTTACCCCACTCTAATTGCGCTCTTTGGTACGCCTGTCGCCGTATCCAGCGCAATTATGGCGGGACAGATGAGCAACGACGAACAGCTGGCAACTCAGCTTGTCGTATGGACGAGCATTGGTTCGGTCGTCACTATTTTCCTGACTGTATTTATACTTATGATGAGCGGTTTGCTTGTCATCTGAGGGGAAAATTATGAAAATACTTGCTTTAAGTCCGCGAAGCGCATGCTTTGAACTTGAAAACAGCACGCCCTATTTCGCTCCTGAAAATTTTGCGATAACGCTCAATGGCGAGTATGTCAGGGATGAAGTAAAAAATGTTTTTACT
>DVNU01000074.1 GCA_018714165.1 Candidatus Coproplasma excrementipullorum
CCGGATTACTCTCTCTACCCCGAGCTTACAAAAGACAAAGCCTATGGCTTTCTTACACGAGGCTGTTGTAATAATTGTTCATTTTGTATTGTTTCAAAGAAAGAGGGTTTATGCAGTCAAAAAGTTGCAGATTTATCGGAGTTTTGGAGAGGACAGAAGGAAATTGTGTTGCTGGATGCAAATATCCTCGCTTGCAAAGACAGAATGGAGTTGCTGAGGCAGCTTGCAGATAGTGGCGCGTGGGTGGATTTTACGCAAGGGTTAGACGCACGATTTTTTACAATTGAGGTAGCGCAGGCATTAACCCTCATAAAAAAGAAAGTTGTGCATTTTGCTTTTGACTTTATGAAAAACGAAAAAGCTATCGTGCGTGGGCTAAATATTTATCGTGATTACTGTAAACCTAACGACAAAGACAGCGTTTACATACTCACAAACTTTGATACAACAATTAAGGAAGATTTATACCGCGTGGAAAAGGTGCAAGAGGCGGGACTATTGCCAGACATAAGAATTTATCAAAAGAGCACGGCACCGAGAGTACTCCGCGACTTGCAACGGTGGTGTAATAATCGCATTTTGTACAAGTCAACGAGTTTTATGGACTATGTACCACGCAAGGACGGAAAAACAATCAAGGAGCTTTATTTTTAGAAATGCCCACAGCAGAAGAACTGCGGATAATGCAAGCCTATCCGCTTGATTTAAAAGTGAAGAAAACACAGCTCCGCATACGCGAGTGGGTGAACTACTACGGCGCCGAGAATTGCGCGGTCTCGTTCAGCGGCAAGGACAGTACGGTGCTACTGCATATTGTTAGAGAGCTGTACCCCGATATTGAAGCTGTCTTTTGTAACACAGGACTTGAATATCCAGAAATACAGAAGTTTGTAAAGAGCTTTAATAATGTAACAGTCTTAACCCCTAAAATGAATTTTAGGGAAGTTATAACAAAGTATGGCTATCCCTTTATAAGTAAAGAGGTTGCCGAGCGTGTACACAACGCCCGAGAGTGTCTAAAAAGCTATGATTTGAGGGGGGGGATACAGATATCTTCAACACTATCATCAGCTCACAGGAACGTTTCCCGGCGAGGACATCGCAAATTCTCGGGATTGGGGGTTTCTTTAGCAAGAGGTATGACTTTTCACGCTGGCGCGACTTGCTGACGTTAGATTTCCGAATATCGCACCTCTGCTGCAACGAAATGAAGAAGAAACCTTTTCATAAGTACAAAAAGAAAATGTTTGTTGCGACGATGACAGAGGAAAGTATGTTGCGCCGAACAGCGTGGCTTAAAACAGGCTGCAACGCCTTTAATCAGGGCGTATCAAAGCCTATGAGTTTTTGGACGGAGCAAGATGTGTTGAAATACATAAAGGCTCATGGTTTGCCGATAGCAAGCGTTTATGGTGATATTGTATACGGCGCCCGCGACGGCGTGCAATATAATTCAATACTTTGTGATTGTGGCAGTAAGCTATGCACAACAGGATGCGACAGAACGGGCTGTATTTTTTGTGGGTTTGGAGCGCATTTAGAGAAAGGGAAAAACCGGTTTGAAAGACTAAAACACACCCACCACAAACAATACGACTACTGCATGGGCGGCGGAGCTTACGACACCGACGGCTTATGGAAACCCACAAAAGAGGGGCTGGGTATGGCGCACTGTATAGATGAACTGAACCGTCTTTACGGCAAAGATTTTATCAAATATTAAAAACCAGGAGGGTAACAATGGATACAACAGTATTCAGCAATTCAAAAATTATATCAATTAAGAGAGATGTTCAAAGAGAAAAAATTCGCCTGCTGACAATTGAGGATATACGGAATATTGATTTTTCACGGCCGTGGAATATTCAATTCAGCGAGGAAAAACTCTCCGAGGAGGAGGCGGCCGAGGTTATGCAGGATTTTAAAAGGGCCGACGGTCAGTATGTACTTAATGGCCTGCGAGTAAGCCTATTTAAGCTACGCACATATGTTTGTAAAAACTTTATTAAAATAAGCGTTCGGATAATATACGCCCCTACAATCGTGGCTCCAGTTATTGTTGGGGAAGCAGAGGATAAGAAAAATGACTGATAAAATTTATGTGGTAACTGCAAGTGCAAACAAAGGTCAAGATTGGATAATGTGCAAAGCACTATACGGCGGTATATTAGGCTCTGACATTAAGAAAACCGCACAGGCAATGCTTGAAAGAGAATATCAGGACATCAAACAACACGGCAAAAGAATACCGAGAAAATACTTCAAACTCGTTGAATACTTCGATAATGCAGAACTGCTAAAACAAATTGAGCAGTTGAAAGCCGAAAATGCCGCCCTGCGCGAGGCTGTGCAATATCTGATAGACGACGGCGCGGACTGTTGCGCAAAGTGTATTTATTGCCCGCACCCGACGGAAGAGGATGACGATTGCCTTTGTCACCATAACGGCGATTGCGTTGACGGATTAATCAAGTGGTTTACGCAAAATGGATAATGATATTTTTATCGTTGAAAAGAACGTGCGCGGCGCATGGGTAATTTATGGCGCGCTGGGTGTTCGGCAGTATTACGGTTATACAAAAGCCGAAGCAATCGAAAAATACCTCGAAGAGTGCAAGCAAACCAACTTTGTTGTAAAAAAGAGAAATAAAATGAACGAATATCATTGTGTAAACTGTAAATTTTTCGAGGATAGAAGCACGGACAAACTTCTCGCTGGCCATTGCAAAAAGTATTCTCAACCGCTCAATTTTTACGATTGGTGGGAGAAATGCGATATGTGCATTAAGGAAGGCAAGATGATGGACGATAAAATGATAAAAGCAGTGGAGAAATAAATATGGATAAAGAAAAGGTTTTTAAAACGCTGTACAGATGCGGTATAGGTGATAAGCAAGGCAATTGTGATGGCTGCCCTTACCAGAAATATTTAGCCTGCACAAAGATGCTTATGGCGGATGCGTACTTTTACATAAAGAATTTACGTAAAGAGGTAAGTTCCTACAAAAAGAGATGGAAAAGCGGTGACAATCTTCCGTGTAAAATCGGGGATAAACTCTATCGCGTAACCATTGTGTTTAACGATACGGGCCTAAATAACGGTACAACCCGTGGATCGCAAGGCATAAATATTATCGAGGAAACCGTAACGGAGAAAAATATATATAAACTTTGCGATATGGTTTCTCGCGGATCGGCGTTCTATACTCCTACAGATGCCATACGGGCGAAATACGAACTGATACAAAAAATGCAAGGAAATTAACAGGAGGCGGCTATAATGGAAGATTACGAATTAAGGCTTTTAATGTGTTTTCCCGGCAGCTTTATAAATACCAGCGGGGAGTTTATAGCATGCAGGGAAAGCAATACATACTTTTGTCTTGCAAATTGCAAAGATGAAACGGAGGTAAAATACAAAGTTATTGAACGACTTTCACGCGCAGCGTACAAGACCGAACCTTTTTACAGAGAAATAGACAACAATAGGTTCCACGCTTTTATCTCGGCCGGCGTAAATGAATTTCTTGGTACGAGTTTTGGAGCGGACGAATGGAAAAAGATTTACACCAAACTCGGCAATTGTTGTAATCGCCCCCTTACAGAAAGGTTTGTAGCGAGCGGATACGATTTAAATATTTTGGAGGGGTTATGAAAACGGTAATAAAAATTGAATGGTCGCTGTCGATGAGGGAGGCGGACAAACTTCAAAAAGACCTCGAAGCGGCAAACATGGAAGCGTTAGCTGCAAACATCGCTAAAAGACTCAAAAGTGAACTAAAGCGCGGTACGCTGAAGGTGGAGGCGGTCAAGGTGGATACAGGATCGTATCAGCTTGACATGTTCGGAAACGAAATACCATTATCAAGGTTGCCGAAGCGCGGAGGCATCTTTAAAACAATGCAGCAGATATACGGATACACTTGCGGTAAAAGGTGTAAGGAATGTAAGCATCTTACCTATCACAAAGGGGCGCGAAAGATTTATTATAAATGTGACCTTTGGTTTATGAGCCATTCGGCGGCGACTGATATTCGGCTTAAGAACCCTGCGTGTGGTGAATTCGAGGAGGCAGAAAAATGATTGAGATAACATGGGAAATTTCCAACGAGGCAGATATTCTTAAACTCATGGCGCAACACAGGTGCAGCACCAAAGCTGAACTTGCGCAAAAACTCTGTAATCTTTTGGATAATCAAATTTCCGCCGGCGGAGTTTATGCTCTCGTAAAGCCAAAAAGCAACCTTGCCGATAACGCAGATAAAGAAAAATTTTTTAAAAAATAAAAAGTTTGCAGTATTTTGCAGATTTTATACTATAAAATGGTAGCATAAAAAGGTGACAAAGCCACGCGTAAATCGTATCACTCTTTCGCCCGACGGTATAACGCGGTTGCCTTTTTATGCCCACGGTTGATTGTTTTTGCATTCATCAACCCTCCTTAAGTATAGTCCGACCCCACCCATCGGGGCCGGACTTATTTATTGTATCGGTGAATTATGGATTTAGAACTTAAAGAAGTTGACATAAACGAAATAAAGCCATACGAGCGTAACCCGCGTAAAAACGACCAGGCGGTGGATGCGGTCATAGAAAGCATTAAACAATGCGGCTACATTGCGCCAATTATCGTTGACGAGAATATGGTTATACTCGCTGGGCACACGCGCTGGAAGGCATTAAAACGCCTTAATTACACCACGGTTAAGATAGCTGTCAAAGACGGCTTAACGGAGGAACAGAAGCGGAAATACCGATTACTCGACAACAAAACGAACGAGTATGCCGAATGGGATTATGATATGCTCGCTGTCGAGTTAGAGGGGCTGGACTTTGGCGACCTCACAGTCGATTGGGGTGTGGAAGCGGCCACAACCGATATAGATAGCGTTGTGGAGGATGAGTCCCCTGATGTCGATGAAGAACATGAACCTATTACAAGGCCGGGCGATATATGGCTGCTGGGTCGTCATCGGCTTTTATGCGGTGATAGCACCAAACAGGAAGACGTTGCTCGACTAATGGATAATCATACAGCGGACATGGTGGTTACAGATCCGCCGTACAATGTCGATTATGAGGGCGGCACCGCCGAGAAGCTGAAAATTCAAAACGACAATCAGACTCCGGAGCAGTTTGTTGAATTTTTAATTAAGGCCTTTGAAAATATGCGCGACAACCTAAAAGAGGGTGGCGCATTTTATATCTGGCACGCCTCAAGTAGTCAGCGAGAGTTCGAGAACGCTCTCAACAACGTTGGACTCCACGTGAGACAACAGTTAATCTGGGTCAAAAACGCGCTCGTGCTGGGCCACCAGGACTATCAATGGCGGCATGAGCCTTGTTTCTACGGCTGGAAAGAAGGGAAACCGCATTATTTTACCGACGATAGAACAGAAACAACTGTTTTGGAAGGCGACGAAATAGATTTCAAATCATTAAAAAAAGAAGAACTTGTAAAACTTCTTGAGAAAATATACTCCGAATTAAAACATACAACCCTGTACGAAGATAAGCCGCAACGCAACGCGGAACACCCGACAATGAAGCCCGTAAGATTATTTTCGCGCCTGATTAATAACAGCAGCACGGTTAATGAAAAGGTGCTTGACTTGTTCGGGGGAAGCGGCACGTCCATTATTGCTTGTGAACAGCTTAACCGAATATGCTTTACGATGGAGGCGGATCCGAAATATTGTGACGTGATTATTAAACGGTGGGAGAATTTGACCGGCAAGAAGGCGGTGAGGTATGAAAGATGAATACCTGGAAGACGAAGGGAAAGTTGTCCTTGTAAAAAAAGAAGGCAACGCCAATCGTCCGATAAAGGCCCAGGATTGCTTTACCAGAATTAAACCACCCAGAGGCCGTCCATCGCTTAAATTAAACAGTATAGGACTGTTCGTAGTGCAGACTTTAGCTTCCTTTCGTTGCCCTGAAGAAGAAATTGCGGCAAAGCTGGGGGTTACGGTCGAAACGTTAAAAAACAAGTACAATAGGGAGATTTTTTCGGAGTTAATAAAAAAGGGCCACTTGGAATATAATGCGCAGCTTCGCATGAACCAATTGACCTTATCAAAACATAACGGGGCCGTCGCGATATTCCTCGGCAAGCAGTATCTTGACCAGCGCGATGAGAAACATATCGACTTGAGCGGAAACGTGGACGTTGTGCCGGACAACATTAAGGAATTATCTAAGGACGACCTTATGAAATTAGCGGAAACGTTAGAGCGAGCAGAAGATGATGGCTCGGAGGAAGACTAACTCGTCGCCAGTCGATAAGGCGGCGTTAAAATATTATCTCGATATCGAGTTGAGTCGTCGCGACTTCTGGTACTATTGTCACGTCACAGCTCCTGATTTTTATCTTAACGACAGAGAGTATTTAAAAGTTGTCTGCCGCGAGATGCAGAGCTTTGACGAGGACGACACCGACGTGCTCATCCTCAACCTTATGCCGCGTGGCGGCAAGAGCCGTACGGCGGGAAAATTTGTTGAGTGGGTCTTCGGCAAGCATCGCACTGCCAAAGTAATGACGGGCTCGTACAACGAAATACTGTCGACAAACTTCTCGACAGTAGTAAGGGATACGATAAGCGAGCAGAAAACCGAAAAATACCGCATCGTGTACAGTGATATTTTTCCTTACACGAAAATAAAGCGCGGGGATGCGGCGAAGAATATATGGTCGTTGTCCGAGAGCGGCACGAAGAACTATATAGCAACATCACCGACCGGCACCGCGATAGGCTTCGGTACAGATTACCTGATTATCGACGATATTATCAAGTCGGCCGAGGAGGCGTTGAACCCCGCAGTCCTCGATAAACACTGGTCATGGTTCACCAACACCATGTATAGCCGCCTCGAAGGTCGGCGCAAAATACTAATCATAATGACACAATGGGCAACACAGGATTTGGCTCATCGTGCGTTTGAACATTTCACAGCCATAGGCCTAAAGGTCAAGCAGCTTTGTTTTAACGCCCAGAACGAGGACGGAACGATGCTCGATGACCGCATCCTCCCGTTTAAGGCGTTTAATGCATTGCGTAAAACGCTATCGACGAATATCTTCGAAGCGAACTACCTAAACCACGCCGTCGATATGATAGATGCGCTTTACGGCACGTTTAAAACGTATAAGCCCGAAGAATTGCCAGAAGTTTACGACTACGTGGCCGCACAAACTGATACGGCGGACGAAGGCGGCGACTTCTTATGCAAGATAGTGGGGAGGCGGAAAGGCAACTTCATCTACGTTGTTGACATTCTCTACACGCAAGAGCGAATGGAGATAACCGAACCGAAGGCGGCGGAACTTGCGATTAAGCACAAAATCAATTATGACCGCGCCGAAAGTAACAACGGCGGTAAAGGGTTTGCCCGCAACGTTGAACGGCTGTATAGAGAAAAGGGCGGCACATTAACAAAGTTTTCGTGGAAGGCAACGACCGCGAACAAGGAAGCAAAAATACGTTCTCACGCGACGGGTGTAAACACCGTGTTTATATTCCCCGTGGATTGGGCGATACGTTGGGCAAGTTTTTATTCGGCGGTTGCACTATACAGTAACACCGGTAAAAACGAACACGACGATGCGCCCGATTGTTTAACAGAATTCTACATCGCAGAGTTCGAAAAGAAGAAGTACGGCTCTGTCGGAGGCATACGAAGTGTATAATCTTGACTTTTTAAATATAGGCGAAACCTTTCCCCCGCTTCAGGAGGCTAAACGTGTGGGTGCATACGCCGAATACGATCTTATGTTTGACGGCAACACTCATGCGGTCGAGGAACAGCATTTCAAGCAAACGCTCCGTAATCTCAACAAACTTGCGTTACTTCTTGGTTGGTCGGATAAATACGTCAGCGTGGAGTTTAACTACTTCAAGTTATTGAGTAAGAAGACCGCCGATTTTGTTTTTAGCGAGCCGCCAGCCGTCAACAGTTCGAGTTCGGATGCGGCCCGCAAGGATAAGCAACAGGCCATTATAGATACAATTCGCCAAAAGACAAATTTCGACTTAAAAGGCTTTGATACCATTATAGACGTATCGAAGTATGGCCAATGCTATTGGCGCGTTTACGGAGAACAAAGCGCCAAAATGAAGTTCACGGTAGTAAGCCCCGCATCCATTTACAGGGTAGTGAACGAAGAAGACGAGTACGACACTCAATGCTATGTAGTGGCGTGGATTACGCAGCAGAATACGTTAAAGATACAAATTCACTATAAGGGTTACTATGAAGTTCGTGAGCATTTGGTAAGTTACGCCAGCCTGCCTAAAATGGAGAAGTACCTCAAAAACAGGTTTAACGACCGATACAGGACATACGACGGCAATAACGATAAATCTGATTTGTACACGCTCTTATGCGACCGGTGGACGGATGAGGTGTTTCGTTATACCGGTTGGGTCATAGGCAATCCTGTTAAGACCGCACAGCGTATCAATACGGGCCTTGACGATTTCGCAATAATCGAGTTATCAAATTTGCCCGCCTCCGACCGTTCACACGGAACGAGTGATTACGATGATATTGATAGTATCGTCGCACAGATGGAGCGCACTATGACACAGGTGCAGCTTATCTTCGATAAATTCACCGTGCCCACGGCATACGGCCCTGAAGAAGCGCTTGGTGACAATAACGGCGAGGGTGCTTTTGAGATTGGTAAGTATCTTATCACGCCGGAAGGCGGAACAATTCCTGGCTTCTTGCAACCCGACCTAACTCGTCTTGAATACTACTTCAGACAATTGGAATTCAACGTTGCGCGCCTCAAGGAATTGAGTGAAATGGGCGCGGCATTCACGGCTGATGCGTCTGTCGCCAACGTTGCCGTTGAAACTATGAAGGCCACGTACACGTCGGCTTTAAAAAAGGCCTCTCGAATTACCTCGCGCAATACGGAGGCGGTCAAGCGGCTTTTCAGTATTCTGTCCGACAGTTACGGCGAGCATATAAACGTTGAGGATATAACCGTCACCTGGTATGACGGTTTGCCGAATGACGAAGAAAAGGATATACGCACGGCCTCATCAGCTATCGCCTCCGGGCTTTCGAGTCGCAAGCGCGAGTACATAGACAGGTTCGACCATACAGAAGACCAATTCGACGATATGTGGCAAGAGTTCTTAAACGAAGAAAGCGACCTGAATACTGTTCGCGCCGCAGGGTTCTTAAATCCGTTCAATCAGCAAGATGCCGCTTCCTCCGAAGGTGAGGATGCGGACGAAGACGACGACGGTGAAAGTAATGATGGGGGCGGCGATCCGCCTTCCAACGACAGCGGGGAGGCGGCAGAACCAAACAACGAAGGCGGTAACGAGTAATGCCCGATAAGGAAGACGAAATCGAAGCTATATTCAAGAATTATGAGCGGCTGCTTTTAACCGCAGCGAACAGTGAGGGGCGTACCGCGAAATCGATACGCGCCTCTTTTTTTAAGGCGATAGACGATGCGATGAGCACAGTGCAACCCGAAATAAAGGAATACGTCGATAGCGCGATTGCTACGACGACCTTCAGTAAGGATGCCGCTTCCCTTTTAAAAAGTTACGGTGCGTTGTACGATGCCGCTAATGTCAAACTAACAACCTACGTCCAGGTTGTCGCTACATTAAGTCAGAGCGCCGAGCAGCTAAAAAGTCGCGTGAATGGATACATCAGCAGAATAGAGAAGCGTGGACAGACTGCTACCGTGGCCAAACTCCAGGAATTTATCACAAAGGAGATCGAGAACGGTACAGCGGACAGTATAACTTATTCGAACGGTGCGCGAATGCCCGCTGCGAAATACGCAGCCATGCTTTCACGCACGACTCGCGTTGAAACGCAAAACGTGGCCATGCTCGGCCAAGCGCTCGATGAAGGATATGACCTCGTGGAAATACCTTCAATTCCGACAACATGCCCGCTATGCGCGATGTATCAAAACCGCATCTACAGCATAAGCGGCAAAACTCCAGGATACCCTAAACTATACGAAACGGCATTTAAAAACGGCTACAGCACAATTCACCCGAATTGCCGCCATCCACTATATATTTATAAACCAAATTTCCATTCGGATGCGGAGAATAGGGGGTTGGAGGCGGGCACAAAAAGAGCGTGGACGGTAGCTGATAAAAAGAATATTAATCAATCGCAGGCGGCCCGCGACGAATATGCACGCGGACAACAACTCATGCGACAATGGAATAAAGAACTGAATGCATTCGGCGAGATGACCGAGGCGTACAGGGAGGCGGGCAAAGAGCCGCCGTATAAAACAATCGGCGCATTCCGTCGGGCCTATCGCTCGGAAGAAGGAAGCACAGGATATACTAAAAGCCATTATTGGCGCAACAACATTTAAAACGCGGTAACACTACCGCGTTTTTATATTTCGCCCATGCGCGGCGTTAAAAGCGTAAATTTGGCCTTGTCAAGCCGATAAAACTGACAGGCGCAGAGGGAGAAACCTCGGTTAAAACACACGGCGCACGGAGGAACTATGGCAGATTTAAAAACCACCCTCGGAAGTTTATACACTCCCGAAATCGAGAAAGCACTTGAAGGCTCAAAGTTTGTAAATCTTGTTGACGGCGGCTATGTCAGCGAGGAGAAAAGCAAACGTGCAATCGAAACCGCAAAACAGACGACCGAAGAAAAGTACAAGGCCGATGCCGAACTTTGGCAGAAGAATAAACCGGAACTCGACCGCCTCCAGGCATTTGAGGCGACTACCCTTGCCGAAAAAAAGCGCGAGAAGGCGCAGGCGGCTGTACGCGAAATGCTTACTCGGAACAATGTGCGCCCCGGCGTAATAGCCCGCGAAGTCAAACATATCAATGCCGACGATGTGAAGCTGGACAATGACGGGAAAGTAACCAAGGAATACGAAGAAGCCTATATGGCATCATTCAAAGCGGACTTTCCCGACGGCTTCGAAAGCGGCGGCGGAAGCGGTGCTCCCGCTCGCGGAGGACAGAATTTCGGCGGCGGAAATCCTAATGGGGGTGGCGAGAACAGAGGCATTGACAGGAGGCAACCCACTGACTTTGCTGCACTTTTAAGGGAACGGCACAAAAACTAATAAAGAGGTAAAAAAATGATCACACTTGCACAGGCACAGAACTTTACACGCGACAAGCTGTGGCTCGGTGTTGTTGACAATTTAAGGGAGGACAACCTCCTTGAAATGATGGTCTTCGACAACACGGCGGCGTTAAGCGGCGGCAGCACCTTGAACTACGTTTATAACGTTATGAAGGTTCGTTCAACTGCTGCCTTCAGGGCCATCAACTCCGAGTACACGGCATCCGAAGCATCGACTGATACGAAGACTGTACAGCTTAAAATACTTGGCGGTAGCTACAAGATAGACCGTGTCATCAGAAAGCACGTCAAGGGCATTGAAGAACAGGAAGCCTTCCAGCTTCGCGAAAAAATCAAAGCAATAAAGCGCGGATATGCGAAATGCTTTATTGCGGGCGACACCTCAACCGACGACAAGCAGTTCGACGGCGTAGATAAGTTAATGGCTGCCAATATGAAATTGGATAACAATATCGACTTATCCACGGCCGCGCTCATCACTTCAAACTACACCGCGCTCACCGATGCGTTCAGAGATATGCAGGCGCAGATGGACGGCGCTCCTTCGGCGTTCTTCTGCTCTCCCGAAGGTTATGCGCTTATACAGAAGATTGCAGACCGCGCCGCAGGGTTTACCATCACGAAGGATAACTTCGGCAAGGAAACCTTCTATTTCAACGGCACAGTATTTGTGCCCTTGGGCGACGTTACCGGAAGTGAGTATAACGTTATCCCCACAGATGCAGCCACGGGCAAAACTGCGTTCTATCCTATCAGAATAGGTGAAGACGGCGTACATGGTATTTGCCCCGACGACAACTCGGCGGGTATAGCCGTGTACCCCATAAACACCGCCGAAACATCTGCGGTTAACGAGGGCGGCTGCGAAATGGTCACCGCAATCGCGGTGAAGTCCACGAGGGCCGTGGGCAAAATTTCGGTCAAGATTAAGGACGTAACTTCGGGCGGATCTTCACAAACGGGTGGCGGTAACGAAGACAGTGAAACCACCTAACGGAGTAATACATGAAAGGTATTAATGCGTATCTTTCCGTTGAGGAGGCTGATGAAATAATCAGCCTCCGTTTACGGGAGATGGACGAATTAAGAATATTCTGGGAAGTCCTCGACGAGAACGAAAAAGAAGCGTATCTCATACGTTCAACAGAACAACTTGACCGCCTCCTCATAAGAGGCAAAAAGGCGGATATGTCTCAATTGTTAATGTTCCCGCGTGAAGGAATGGGCGAAGTGCCCGATGTTGTCCTTACAGCGTGCGCGTTTAACGCGCTCGGAATAATGAACGATGAGATAAAAGAGGCGGCGCAAAAGCAGGTAAACATTATGTCCGCGCTCGGTATGATAATGCCCCAGAAGACGGCGGCGGCCTCCGATGTATTGCAGCCTAAAAAGCTGGCAAGCAAGACCGCGATGCATCTCATGAAGCCGTACCTTCGTGGCGGTTTCCAAATCGTTTAAGGAGGCGGCAAAATGGCGAAATATCCAATCGAAGTAACGTGGGATGACTTAATGGATGCGGGTATTACACCCGTTGAGGATAACGAAGCAACAAATAACCGCTTCCTCCGATATATCCATGAAGTCTTGTACGACTACATAATTTACGCCAACAACAAGAAGTGGCGCAAGAAAATAATCGAAAAATACGCGGACGAACTCCGCGACGACATAAAATCAATACTCATAAATATTGCCCACTCGGTAAATGACAGCGGCAGCTTTAACGGGTCATGGGATGGTGTTACGCGCCTTGATACCGGCGATTATTCCACCAAATCCCTGCAGGAGCGAATGCTCGCTGTTGTGCCGCCTTTGGTGTGGCAACAGGTATTCTCGCTTGAACCGAATATTATGTTCGCCGGGGGCGAAATATGATTACTTACAGGGCCTGTGTGCTTTACACGCGCAACGATCCAAATAAAACTCCGCTCGCCTATCTCGACCTGGAGGCGGTCGGCCCGCTCAACGTCGGTAGCATCTTCAGCCTTGGCGACCAACTCGCGGAGGACGTGAACAACTACGCCATAACCGAAACGGAGTTTAAATTCGTCGCAGGAAATTACAATATCATAATTCCCGATGTCGGGGATATGAAGATTACAGGCTATATCAAAACGCAGAACAATATAGGAACTTTTAGAAGGAAATACCGCTACCGCTTAACGCTGGAGGCGTAAGATGCCGAATGATACGTTTTTCACAACCGGTGAGTTGCGCAACCACGCAGAACAACTTGTCCGCATCCTTTCCACGAATTCGCCGAAGCGCGACGACGATGCGTATCCGCACGTGATTAAGCGCAGGGGCGTTATAATCTCGCCGTTCCCCGGAAACCTTAAGGTAAACGGCAACGAGATAAGGGAAAGCACAGACGGTATGGTTGTACGCCACGGCTATGAGCCTGCGCGGTACGCCTTGTATGCGAATAAGACCAGTCGCAAGCCGGGCTACATCGAAAAGTCCATACAGGAATTTGCAAATTATTTACGTTCCGAGGGATGGACAGAGGAGTAAGATGCTTAATAAGGAAACAAAGACATTCACTTTCCATAACGACGAAAGCTATGTGAATAACAAAGCCATTGCCGACCTCTTACAGTCCATTCTCAATCAGGCGCTCGGTAAACCCGATTTTAAGGTCTACCTGAACAGTGAAACGTATATAGAAAAAACGGTTAAATACCCTTGTACGCTTAAGGCATCTGTCGAGCCGTTCTCGCTCGCCGGCGCAAAGTGTGAAACGGTCAATGTGCGGCTAATCGTAAAATACCCGACCGAGCCCGCCTCCGAAAAGTTGACGGTAAGCAGAGTACTGAAATCTATCAGCGGGCCCGCCGAGGGAACATTCTATATCGCCGACGACGGTAACGGGTACGAACTCGATTATATCTTCCATTCCAATTTTTCGATAAAGGAGTCCGTTGGATCGCCTGAAATCGTGAACGGAACGTATATGGACACGCTCACCGTAGAAGGGTATATGCATATCACCCGCGCAAGCGGAGGCGGTCTTCTTTCCGACAACGTAAGAATTTATATCGTTCTCCCGAACACGGCGGTCGATACGGGCTATGCCGATTACGAAATCACATACAGGGCGACCGAGGACGACTGTACGCCCGTAACAGATACGCCGCTGAAGGCGGGGAGTTTCATACCCGAAACGGAGTATGTAAGCATCAGCTACATTAAAACGATTGTTTTACTTTACCGCAACGACTATATCTGCAACCTTCTTCGTGATGTTCTCAAAGGGAATGTTGAGGACGACGATAATCCGTTTTTGGATGCGGCCACAGGTAAAATGGTCATGAAGGTTAAAGAGGCGTACCTCGACAAAACTACTACAACCGATTATTATATTTATCAAATGAAGGAGAATAAGGAACGCGGCGTTTATGTGTCGATGACCTTATCCCTCATGAAAAAACCGTAAGGAGGCGGACGATGGCTTCACAGATTACGGGCGCAACCTTTAACCTCATTAAAAAGGTTGAGAGCACAGACGAAACCCCGACGGCGGAAAAGCCCGCCGACGACAACGCACCCTCGCCCGGCGTTCCCGGCGAAGGTAGCACATGGCGAACGCGACTTGGCTCAATCAAGGACAATGTAGGTGTTCAGGCATTCATTGATGTAGCGAAACATACCATCAGTGAAACGCTCTCCGTAGTAAGCGGGAGTTCGCAACTACAGGCCCAGATTGGAGCGCTGCAACAGGTTACGGGCCAAACACTTGCCACGGTCGGCGCGTTTGCTGTGAACCCCATAGCGGGCATTGCGGCCGTTGCGATGCAGGGTGTAACGGCATATTTCAAGAACGTGGAATTCAACCAAAGCAAAGCCTGGAGTGAGTACGATCGCACAGAATACAATGCCGCCCGTGGTGGTGCGTATACGCTTTATTACAACCGTTCACGCCACAACGGTTGACATTGCCGCACTTGAGTGTTACAATACACGCAAGGAGGCGGAAGGTATGAATAAAAAAGCCGTAGGTTATATTGTTTTTGTTGTAATAGTGGCTATTGCTCTTTTTGTTGTCGCTTTAATATGCATGCAAGCTTCCAGCGATTTAAGTTCTATGGCAAACGAGTTGACTGGAGGCTCTCACTATTGGACTACTGTAAGTGAAGAAGACCAGCAACAAGCTGAACATTATTTAAGTTTAGCACGATGGTTGACGGCTGGTGGCCTTTTGGCTTTCCTTGCTATTTTAGGTTTAGGCGTATCAGCATATTGGGTATACGGCTTCAGTAAATTAGCAAACAAAGAACATTTAAAACAAGAACTTAAGAATAGAATTGACGAATATCAGCAGCAACTTGATAATTTAGAAAAAGAATAAATCTCTATTTTTAATGGAAAAGGAAAGCGTATGTTAACGCTTTCCTTTTTTTATACAGAAAAATATGGCGCAAAACGAAATACAATCAATAATTTTATATTTCAAAGACGGTAGAACCGCCGATGTAACAGATTATGCCCGCCTCCCGTTGTCGTGGGAAACAGTGCTTGACTCAACTCACGCGAGCGGCAAACTGTTATTGAGTGATATGACCGACGGATGCATCGGCACGATAGAAGCTGGGAAGGCATTCGAGTCGTTCACGACTATAGAGATTAAGTTTATAGGGCAGTCTACAACCATTCGGTTGTTGATTGCGCACGATGACTGTGAAGACGTTCGGAAAGATAATTATAAAACATACTCGCATTCGCTCACTCTCATAGATGAACTTAAACTGACGGAGCGTGAGCCCGTAGATACATTGACGTTTACAAACCCGCTTCCTCGCGATAATGATGTAGACCCAAACAGAGATGCTGTTTGGGCAATTTATGGCGAAGAAGACGAGGGCGACACTTGGGAAGGGTGGTGGAATCCATCAAATAGTATAGATGAGATTGCTAATACCAATGAGTGGACTCCGCCCACTCTTAAAATGTTACAAACAGGAACCACGTTAACATTCAGTAATAATATTAATACATTTGATAGGAAAAACGATGGCGGACAAACACGAGATTGGAAATATATTATATCCTTTCAAACCAAGATAATAGATCCTTATGGGGATGTGACTTCTTATGACTCTGCGCTATTACCCCACAATAATGCTACAAACGCAAATAGAAGATACGATGCAGAGTCTTACACGGTTGATATTTCCTTAAGCGGTACGTATTTAATAGAGTTTGAATGGTCATGGAGCGAAAGAGTAGGACTTGCTTTACCAAACAAACATTATATATCAGCTTCAGCTTATATTATCGTCCAGCGTGCTGGGGAGATAAAGGTAGAGCCTTATACTCTTGCCGACACAATAAAGCGAGTCCTTGATTTAACTCCTACCAGAAAGACCACACAAACGAATGTGTGGTCTTTTGATGGCAATCAACTCGACGAATATGAAAATGAACAATCGCCCGAATTTGCCTTTACCGGTAACACATTATTCGAAGTTTTAGATGCAATAGCAGGGTATAAAGGCGCGTTTCCGAAATGCGTAAACAAAACATTATCATTCAGACCCATGTGGAACGGTGTAGTTTTATCCGAAGACGAACTGCCTGCGCCAATTAAGTCAATTAATTCAAGCGACATGGAGCAGTACTGCACATACCTCGATTGTGACGTGCAGAACCTCGTGTGTGTAAACGACACGCTTGTCGGAAGTATTACAGAGCCGTATCGTGGTGGCTGGAAAACTATGCGCAGCGCGGATAGTTCCGAAATCTCGCAAGACACGGCCTGCGTACTTACAAGCGAGAAAATGTATCAAAATATATCGCTTGAGATGGGTGCGACGGCAGGTCAAATTATAGGTGATATAACTGGCTATACATACGAGGAGGGAGAGTACAATAGCCTTTCGGACACTTCGGCGGGCTACCCTGATAGTAAAGCGTATGCTGTAAAGTGGCAACAGATGGGTGAAAATTATACGGAGTTTTCACACCGTATAACAAGCTCGTCGTCTACTTTATTTAGTGCATTTACAAATCCTGCGATTTCTAATATTGCGTATGCAAAATCGGGAGCGATAGTAAACGGCACAAATATTTACTCATATCTTTGCGGCTTGGTTGGAATGCAAAACGGCGACAGTTTCGCTGATTTGTCTTTTCGCGCAACGTACATTCCCGCTGTAGATGCCCGCCTCCGTCAGTACAAAGATTGCCTCGGCGGCTTCAATACCCCGTCGGGCCTTAAGTACAACCAGACGGCTGAACTCGTTGACAGCGAAATGCTGGGCGAACATTTAAAAGGGCTTATCCGCAAACTTGGCAACGCTACCAAAGCCAAAATTTATATTTTTGACAAAGTGGATGATGTGCCCGAAGTCGGAACGCTCATTGATGGTTACAGTATATACGACGTGGCCATGACGATTTACAAAAACAGAGTGGTGGCCACAATCTGCTTTGTTAAATATGCGGAACTGTCGCGCTACGTCGGTGTAAAAAATGCATGGAAGGACAGCGATGTAAGCGAGGATAAAGCATACCGTCGCAACATTTCCATAAACAAATTCTTACGTATTACAGCTTCACCGACGAACCATGCAAAACACAGCGACATTCTCGAAGATTACGGACTAACAGAATTGCTTCCCCGCGTATCCTCGAACGAGGCTAAAATATCGGTGGTACAGGCCACGGGTTACGACCTTAACAATAAGCCTTTAAACACGGTGTTTTTGTCTGTTGTGAGCCTCGCTATCGGCAACAGTTTGTACTTCGGATGGAAGTATAAAACCAATTACGCAGCCGATTACATGAGCGAGAAAGCCCCTGAAGGCGCAACCAACGTAATAACCGGAACGCAATACGCGCGAGCGCGTAAGGCGGTGAGGTATTCGGATAGTTACGGAAGGCTTAAGACATACGACTTTTTACTCTCTACGACGGGCCCCACGTTCGAAAATATACACGGGGCCGCTTCATCGCCGTGGTGGGTGGAGAACTTGTTGCCACCCGAAACCCCAGGGCTTCGAGGCTATGAATTAGCGCAAGTCGGCGATACGGGCGACTATCTGTTTGAGCATATCGAGTTCGGGAGGCGGTCAGTATCCGTACAGCGGCGGGCGCCTTTTCCTTACACGCTTAATTACTATATCAACTGCACATTTCGCAGATATGCCTTTACAGGAACAGATGTCAATCTGGTAATTGGTTCAAATATGATATCGGCCGAGGACTCGGCTACAGCAAAATTCTGGGCGAACTCCGACACGGCTCTTGATGTTTTCGGACGGTGGCAAATAGACCATGACGGAACGTGGGAAGCAACTATAAATCCTGCGGCCGAAGCACTTCTGTCTCAAGCACAAATAACAGTAGGCGGTGCAGTTATAAATGCTGCAAATGTGGAGAACTTCTTATCAGGGCAAGGCTATTCATTTATAGAACAATTTACTCCGTACAATTGTATGGATGCAATATTCGGGAACTGGAGTGTCCAAAATTTACGCCCGCTGTATTATGTTTTTATATCGACATGCAATAGCAATAACGTTCCTCTACTTAAAATTACGGGTAATGGTCATTCATTCTATGCGCACGTAATAAATGGCGACGATGACGACGTGGATACCGGCACAACCATAAATCCCGCCGCGCCCGTTGGGAATATGTCATATCAAGAAGAGTCCACAACGTTTATTATTTCTGTTCCAGCAAACAGTACCGAGGTTAGCACGGGTTCTATCATGTATAACTGCGGTAGCCCCACATGGAGCATAACCGTTAACCCTCAATATGTAGGCAAAACGCGCACCTTCGTGCTGGTACAGAATAACGGCGCGACAACAGGAACAGACAGCCACATAAGCGTTGATACAACAGGCTCTGCTTTGGAAATAACGGTAAATCATACCGTTGCCGTTCCCATGACCGTAATGTTTGCGGCCAAAAATTCAAGCGGTGTAATTGTCGCTCAATATGAGGAACTGAACGCAGGGGAGACATACGCTGCAGTTTTTAGCGCGTTGCCTGACGGCGCAGCTGTAACAGCTGGATATGAGATGTTCCTCGACAATACAGATGCCGCCACGATTTACAATAACACAAATAACCCCAATGAAGTCATCAAGCGTATAGCCCACAGTCTACCGCTTAAGGACGAGTGCTTATGTTCAGGCATTGAAGACGGCGAACGCGTACCGTGGAATCCGCTGTCCTTTTTGCACATGGAGAATGTCCTCGTGGATAAAAACAGCAGCGAGGCCTTAAGTTTCGGTGTTCAGCTTCACTACATAACCGAAGAAGAACAGATAATTGTCGGAAGCGGTTTGACTAATCTTTCGCCGCTCATCGGCGCAAAGGTCACCGAGGTGGCCCTGTACGGCTTTAATTCCCGCCTTAATCTGTTCAACCGCCGAATAGTAAAATCAAACGGCACACGCCTTGTAAATTATCCTTCTGCCGTCGACAGTATGGCTACAGAGGAAAACGGAAAACTCAAAATAACACTTCCTGTTAGCGTAGATAACTATAGCGCGTGGGCGATCGTGGGAACGAATAGTGACGGCGTAAGCCAGATTATACTCGGTGCAAACAAGCCGATAGACGGAAGCGGATTTATAAAAACGCTCTATATTGAGCCCATCGAAGAATTCTAAAGGAGTGCGGAATGGCCATTTTTAAAAACTTTTATATTAACCTCGATGAGAATATGACCATATCGGCTTATACCGGTTCGTCCGACATCAATCAATCTTCCAACCTCGCCCAGTACTTCGGGGTAAAACTCAAAGATTGGGCGTTGGAGGAGGGGTGCTTTTTGTATATCACCTTTGAGCGCGAACATAACGGCGTAACGTTTAAGGTTGAACCTATACTCATGCCTTATAATATGGAGTTCGAGGCATACACCATAATCGTACCGCCAGAAGTTATTGCACTTGCCGGCAATTGGACTTATTCTATCGAGAAACGCAACTACGCATATCTTTCAACATACGATGCCGACGACATAACTGACGATACGCCATACTCGTCATTGACGACTGCTAAAGCCATACTCACAATCAAGCAATCTGTAGTGCGCAGCCGCGACGACAATATGGCGATAACCGAGGTTGAACTCCGTACGCTCGTGGCCAGCCTCGATAACAACAAAGCCGCAATCGAAGATCTCATAGATGAGGCTACCACAACATTTGAAGGTCTTATAGAACAGGCCCAGGCCATTGTAAAGTTAACGGAGTGCATCGAGAATTCCGAAAGCGGGAGTATTACATACACAATGGTGGATGAGCGCGACGTATCGTTTACAGGTGAACTTACCCGCCTTGCGCTTGTTATTCCCAAAGGGATCTTTCACGGCTTCCACTTTGGTGCAAACTTTAACGTAAGCGAGAACGGCACTGAATTTGTCGTAACAAATCCGCACACATCCAAACGCCTCATCCTCATGAAGCGCGGCCATGCGGTGGAGAGTTATAACCTGGCCCCCGGCGCGTACGTTACCGCCACAATCATCTGTGAAGGGCAATGTGTACTCTGCAATATAGTAGAGGTGTGAGATGTCAATCAATTTTTGGCGGGTAAAAAAATGGCTTACAGACAGGACGGGTTATAAGCAATTACCCATAAACGGCGATGTTATTTCCATCATCCAAAGCCGACTGGAAGTAAAACTCAAGTCGCCACCGTCGCATAGATATGCCGCACAGATAACCATACCGCAAGCGGAAGTGGCCCCGGCGCAGTTCAAGCTGTCGCCGAGCGCGCCGTTCACCGTTGGGGATATAACGGTCGATGAGCAACTAACGGTCAATATGCGTGTAGGCATACCGAGTTACTTCAGCGGCGATATTGAAAATTCCTTGAGCGCCACCTTCGGAGTGTCGCTTACCATACAAGGGGCAGCCTTCGTAACAGAAATGTTCGAGGAGCTGCCTTTTATCATATCATCGGCAAAAACAGCTGCTTCACTTCACATAAGAGCCGAGGAGCGGTGGAATGTATCAGTCGCAGGGAATGTACTGGTGCATACGGGTCAAGCCTTTACGCTCGAATATTTAGAGCAAAATCTATCCGTGGCTCCGGCGCAGTTCAAGCTGTCGACCGGTGCCGCGTTTATGATGAAACACCTTGACTATACGCTCGCTGTAGATATAGCCGAGGTCAAATTGGGCAGCGGACTCAAGATATCCTCCCCGGTCGAAATCGATGAACAAGTGGATGTTCTTGTGACTCTGCTTTTGAACGTACTCTACGTAATGATGGATGCGCGACATACTGTCAACCTTGAGATTTACTCGACCGTTGCCGCATCCATTCCGCATGGGATAGAAAGCCCGCACGAGTTGTCGACCTATGCGACCGTCAAGCTGGTAAACATTTCATACTTTGCCGCTTCCTCGACGGTATCGGTTATTATCGGCGGTAAGTTTGATTTTGTGCCGCCATTGCGATTTGCCGCAAGCGGGAACGGTCAAGCGGAGGGAGAGGCGGCTTTTGCAATATTAAATGGAACGAGGCTCGCGGGCCAAGTAAGTTGTGCCGCCGAAGTTTCGGCCGCTCTTTCCATGTTCCGCAGCGCGACTTTATACGGATTGCACAATGACACGCTGTACGGCATGAATGAGCAATCGCTGTACAGCCTTTCTTTTATCGAAATAACCGCCTGATGGCGTTATTAATTTAATTCAGGAGATTTAAAAAATGATTTCAAACTACGCAGCGAACAAAGTGCTTCAAAGTATTTGTGGGCAGACACAATACTGTAATCTTGCCACCTCGTCCTTCCTTGGTCTTTCTTCGACCCAGCCGCAGGCGAACGGGCAGGGTGTAACAGAGCCCTCCGGCAACGGCTACGCCCGTAAGCAGATAGGTCAATACCAGAACAGCGCGGGCTGGCTCATGAATTCGCCTTCCAACGGTGCAGTAACCAACAAAGAGGAGATCCATTTCAATGAGGCGGAAGGTGCGTGGGGTGAACTTGGATATGTCTGCATATTCGATGCAGCGACCAACGGTAACCTTCTGGCATGGGGGCAGATTGGCTCGTATTCCGAAGGCGGCGAGTTTACCCCCTCGACAATAAACCCCACAGCAAATACAGTACCACTTATAAAGGTCGGCAATATAAAAATAAGCATTACGTAACAGGAGGCGGCCCATGGCAAAATCTACTCACCTCGGACTTGAACTGACAGATCCTGCAGCGGCTTCATCGTCGGACAGTTCTGTCAGCTTCACAGAATGGTGGAAGGCGCAGAATGCCGACAACAGTGGGGGTACAGGCAACGCAAAAAGCAATGCCGAACTTGTGGACGAATTCGCGGGGAAATTTGCCGGCGGGGCCGCTGGACAAATTCTTTCAAGAACAGGAAACGGGTTCGCGTGGATTAATGCCCCGCTCGGTGCGGCGATAAATGCCGATGCACCGTCGGGTACTTCGTATCTCGCCCCGAATACGTATTACACATTCACAAACGTGTCATCGGTTGGGTTCTCGCTCCTTGCTGAAAAGGAAGGCATCGAAAACGAATATAAGGGTCAATTCACCACGGCGACAACTGTGGGTACAATCGCGTTCCCGAACAGTATCTCATGGATAGGCGGTTTGCCTACATTCGTGGCCAATAAAACTTATGTCTTTTCGATAGTCAACAATATCGGCATCTGCGTGGGGGTGTAAGATGAGCGCATTGAGGCGGTTACTCCTTATACTCTCAACACAAGGCACACAGGCAACAGGCACGCCGCTCGTTATAAGGTTTTCGGGCGGCGTAATTTATTTAAACCAAGAGGGCGACGGCTCAAAAACACAATTTGACGAAGGAGTTCTGCAATTAAATGATTGATAAGGTTAAGGTTGACGGGCAGACCTATAATAATGTAGACCGTATCCGCGCCATGGATGCAACTACAGGTGAATACACCGACTTTTTGGACACCTCGGCAGCAACTGCGACTGCGGCCGATATTGTCGCCGGTAAGATAGCCTACGGAGGCGGACAACAGCTTGTCGGAACGCATACGGGCGCAGTTCCAAACGACCTTGACGGCATGGTTGATGGCACGTTGACCTCATTTACAATGCCGTCGGGTAAAAATCTTATATTTGCTTACCGCTTTCAAAACTTCACGGCTCTGTCGTCTGTAGATCTCGGCGGCGTAGCTACGGTACAGCAATATGCGTTCGATGGGTGCACGGCCGTAAGCGGTATTGTTATTCCCTCAACCTTAACCACAATCGGTAATTACGCTTTCCGTAATCTCGGTAAAAACAGCGGTTCAACCTTTGCGTATGCTTCCCAGAGCGCTGAAACGACGGTGGGTGACTATGCCTTCTACGGTGCAGCGGTCAATGCGCTGACGGGCAGCTTTGCAACTATCGGTGATTATTCGTTTGCAACATGTTCATTGCTCACCTCGGTTGAGATAACCGCAGACTCCATAGGTGACTACGCTTTCCAAAGCTGCACCTCACTCACCGACATAGATATCGACTGTGGGAGCATAGGAACATACGCGTTTAACGGTTCAGCGGCTACGGATATAACGGCGAAGATAAACGGAGGTATAGGCAACTATGCGTTTTATAACCAAATAAACGTCGCCTCCATCAGCATATCTGCCGACAGCAATATCACTTCGCTCGGCAGTTGTGCGTTTTCGCGCTTCGGTAGCAACAGAGCATCCCCTGAAAGCAATGTCATCGAATTTGATTTCCGCAACTCCTCATTTCCGACCGTCAATTCATACGCCTTCGGCGGGGATAGTTCGTCATCTTCGTACCGCAACAAGTACATGAAGATAAGACTGCCGTCCTCCGTGGCGACAATCTCGGCCAACGCATTCAGGTACACAGATCATTGCGACTTTTATTTTTACAAGTCTACGCCGCCCACATTATCGGCGACTACGTGCTGGCAGAATGCTACAAACTACAAAATCTTCGTGCCATTCGGCTCAATCAATGCGTACAAAACAGCAACCAACTGGACGGAGGAGGCCGACAATATTGTCGGCTTCGCGGAGGCGGGCACGTTTACACAGGGTCAAACACTTCCCGTGCTCGGCGCAGAGGGATACGGACTTACATGGTACAGCGACCCCGCTTGTACAACTGCAGTAACTACTTGCGAAAACGCGCAGGCAGAGTATTATTGCGTTGCCGGAACGGAAAAACTCGGCGCAGGCATCGCATCGGTATCCACAATAAATTGCTCGCTGTCCATCACGGATAGCACAGGCAAAAGCTATGTCGTTGGTGAAGGTGCGTATTACGACACCGTGCTTACAGTAAATATTATTCCCGATGACGGCTATAGTCAGGTCTACATCGCCCGCATAAACGGTACAGACTTTACATCGGGCGACACCATCACAATAACTTCGGATATCGGCGATATTTCTATTATCGCCATCTGCTACGACGGCATAAATATCCCCATCAACCCGACGTTCAGCGAAAACAGCTGGCTGATGATAAAGGAAGCCTTTACTTCGGGTATTGCAAAGCAGTTCTGGAACGTGGGCGATACAAAGGAAGTTACCCTTACCGACGGCTACACCTATCATATAAGAATAGCCGACATGACCGACGGGCGATACACCAAGGCAGACGGAAGCGGCTCAACTCGCGGCGTTTTTGAATTTGTCGAACTATTACCTACAAGCTATGCTATAAACCCTTCGCAGGTAACTGACGGTGGGTCAACATGCTATACCGCCGGCGGCTGGGCAATGTCGTATATGAAAAATACGGTTATGGATGTAACCGTATGGAATATGTTGCCCGACGATTTAAAACAGGCAATCTCCGAGATTACCCTAAATGAATACAGCTATACATCGCCGTCGCCGCGTTCTTCCGATAATAAACTGTTCTTGCCGGCAGAAACGGAAGTCTTCGCCTCGCGCCACAATTCGGCAGAAGGCTATCAATCCGGCTGCGTAAAATATACGCAATGGGAGTATTATGATGCAATAACCACAGCCGATAGCAGTTCATGCCCCGAAAGACAAAAACAAAAAGTTAATTCAACTTCAAACAACACATGGTGGTTGCGGTCGCCTTATTCGGGCGGCACCAACAGTTTCTGCTTTGTCAGCGACAGTGGCTATTACAGCAACAGCGCCGCGTACTACTATTACGGCGTTTCCCCCTGCTTTGCAATCTGAAATCCCCTATATCGGCGCACGACATAGTGCGCCAGTTCTAAAACAAATTCATTCCATAACGGAGTAAAACCAATGTCTAACGTAAGAGTCAATCAACGCCACGAAAGCAGGGTTCAATACCTCGATACGGCCCGCGAACTTGCGGTTAACACGTTAAGCTGTGTAAAGCGGATGCCGAAAAGCTATCGCCTGATTTTAACCATGAAGTTGAGCGAGTTGGCAAACGATATCTACATCGAAGTGTGTATTGCAAACAGCATATACCCTAAATCGCCCGCTGCCGTAGCGCAGCGGGCTCAACACTTAAATGTGGCAAGCGGCAAAATCGATGCGCTTGACGGATTGGCGGGAATTGCTCTCGACTGCATAGGAATAAAAGACAAGCCCGCTGAACCTACCGAGCCAACAAAAATGACCGAGTATGCATGGGTGCATCTCGGAGAGTTGCTCGATAAGGAAAAGGCACTTATAAATAAGGTTTTGAAAAGTGATGCAAAACTCACTTTTTAAAATAGGTTATACGCTGCCAATTACGCCGTTGCGGTCGCCTAATTCGGGCAACACCAACAATTTCTGCATTGTCAACAACAGTGGCAATTACAGCAACAACAACGCGAACAACAATAACGGCGTTTCCCCCTGATTTGCATATTACAGTCAGACAAAGTAGCCTACGGGCAAAATCAGTACTTTTTGCAAAGGAGTGTATAATCTTGGGCGGCAAATATAATTGTCGTCCAGAATACGCAGCACGGCTTGGCCGGACGAACGCTAACGTGCATTGCGGCATTTGATAGAGTGCCGTTTAATGTCCGATGTCAACTGCCGCCATTTATCTATCGGCCGTAACAGGTATGCGGTGCGTGCTGCATAATTTTTATGAATAATCAGCAAAGGCGACAAGCCAGATATGAAAGACGTGTGCGTGCGAGGGCGGAAAAACTCGAAGCGCGCAGAAAACAGTATAGCTTTGAGGCCGTTTTTTCGTTCGGACATTTATGGAAATCTTACAAGCTGTGTTGCAAGGGTGTGGGTTGGAAAGCCAGCACTCAAAAGTTCAGGAATAAACCCTTGAGTAATGTTGCACGGCTTTATAACGCCATTAAGGCGCAAAAATTCCGTAGCAGAGGCTTTTACGAGTTTGATAGGTGTGAGCGGGGAAAACTGCGGCACATCAAGAGCGTTCATATATCCGAAAGGGTGGTACAGCGATGTCAATGCGACTATGCGCTGATACCGCTCTTTCGACCTACGCTGATTTACGATAATGCCGCTTCCCTCAAGGGAAGGGGCATAGATTTTGCCAAGGACAGGCTTGAGCGACAGCTTAAGACGTACTATCGGAAGTACGGAGCAAAGGGCTACGCGCTTATGTATGACTTTAAAAGTTATTTCGAGAATGTCAGCCATGAAAAGTTGTTCGAGATAGCCGATAAAACCATACCCGACAAGAAGATCCTGGCATTATATAAATATTTAATAAAAATGTTTGGCGAGAAGGGAATAGGCCTCGGCTCGCAAGTTTCGCAAATTTCCGCCGTGAAATATCCCGACTGTATAGATAAGGCCGCTACTCAAAAGTGGGCAGTACTTGGCTACGGCAGGTATATGGACGACGGCTATATTATTCACAACAGTAAAATCTATTTACGGCATTGCC